>NZ_JBFTOQ010000009.1:0-286982 GCF_056398045.1 Cupriavidus sp. 05L411
GTGATCGACCACAAACAAAATTCGTTGGTCCATGGGTTTCAGCTCGCTCCAGGGCATGGGCATCTCCTTTCAGGGTCGCCCATGCAGCGTAGAAAACTGTTACCTATGTGCTTGAACTCAAGTGTTACCTATGTGAGTGAGTCGTACCTGGGGCGCCTCTTTTGCCTACTTTTTTGGCAAGACAAAAAAGTAGGTCGCCGCCCCGCAGGGGTGGTGAAACTGCCTTTGACTTTAAGCTTTTGACCTTGACGTCAAGCAGCTGCCGTTGGGACCATCAACCCACCCCCAACCTCAAATCACCAACTCAATAACAAACGGCCCCCGCCGAGCATTAGCCATACCAAACAACTCAGCAAACCGCTCCATATCCTCAGCCCGCGCAGCCTCCACCCCCATCCCATTGGCCAACTGCACCCAGTTGAGATCCGGATTGCCGATATCCAGCATATCAAGCGCAGTCTTGCCCGGATTGGCCCCAACGCCAGCCAGCTCACCCAGCAAAATCGCGTACTTGCGATTGGCCAGAATCACCACGGTAACGTCGAGCTTCTCGCGCGCCATCGTCCACAACGATTGCAGCGTGTACATCCCCGAGCCATCGGCCTGCAACGCGACCACCCGGCGCCCCGGCGCGGCGACCGCGGCGCCAGTCGCCAGCGGCAGCCCATCGCCAATAGCACCACCAGTCAGTTGCAGCCAGTCATGCGGCGCGGCATGCACGGTCCCCGGATAAAACGCACGCCCAAAGCTCACGCTCTCTTCCACCACGATGGCCTGCTCCGGCAGCAGCGCCGTCAGCGTTTGCGCGACCGCCTCGGAGGTCACCGCGCCCTTGGCGATCCCACGCGGCGCGACCGAAGCCGGCACCGGCACCGGCACCGAGGGGGCGCCAAGCTCGTCGGCAAGACGCACCAGGGCTTCGGCCAGATCTTGTTCCGGACGTGCCAGCACATGGATCTCAGCGTCTTCCGGATATGGGCGCGGCGACTTGCCCGGATAGGCGAAGAACGTCACCGGCGGCGGCGCGCCCACCAGGATGACGTTGCGGATGCCCGCCAGCTTGTCCCGCGCCACGTCGCCGGAATAGGGCACCCGATCCACGTTGAAACGGCCGCGGCCGCGCGACACGCGGGCGTTGGACATCGGCGTGATCAGGCGCGCATCGGTGGCGGCGGCGATGCGGTGCGCATCGGCCAGCGGCGCCTCGCGCAGCGCGGTGCCGGCCAGCACGATCAGCGTGGGCTGGCCCGAGCGCAGCAGGCGTGCAGCTTGCTGGACGGCGTCGGGCGAGACCTTGGGCACCGGCAGCGGTGCCAGCGGCACGCCTACCTTGCCGCCGGCATCCCAGCAGACATCCGAGGGCAGGATCAGGCTGGCGACCCCGCCGGGAGCGGCGCACGCGGCCTGCACGGCCGTGGCGGCATCGGCGCCGACCGATGCGGCATCCGTGGCGGTGCGGGTCCAGACCGAGACGGGGCGCGCCCAGCCTTCCGTATCGGCCGTCAGCGGTGCGTCGAACGGACGATGATAGGTAGCCTGGTCGCCCACGATGTTGATCACCGGCGTCTGCGCGCGGCGCGCGTTATGCAGATTGGCCAGGCCATTGGCCAGGCCCGGGCCGCAGTGCAAAAGCGTGGCTGCCGGCTTGTCGGCCATGCGCGCGTAGCCGTCAGCCGCGCCGGTCACCACGCCCTCAAACAGGCCGAGCACGCAACGCATGCCGGGAATGCGGTCGAGCGCGGCCACGAAGTGCATTTCGCTGGTGCCGGGGTTGGCAAAGCAGGTGTCCACGCCGCAAGCCAGCAGCGTCTTGACCAGGCTCTCGGCGCCGTTCATCTCGCTCTGCCCGTTGTTGCCCTGGGTTGCATGGCTACCTTGGTTGCGGTCGGTATTCGGCATCTCGTTCATTTCCAGTTGGCGGATTGGGGAATGGGGAATGGGGAATGGATTGGTGGACAAGCGTCAGGACTGCGCCGCTGGCGTGGCGGCCGGGCGCGGTGGGGCATAAACGGGGGCGGCGCCCGCGCCGGTCGCGAGCAGGTCGAAATCCAGGCAGACGAATTCGCTCGGGAATTCAATGCGCGCGTAATAGACGATCACGCCGTCTACGCACGCATAGCGCCGCAACTCGGCCACCGGCGCGCCAACGGGCAACGCCAGCCTGGCGGCCGATTCCGCGCCCGCCGCAATGATCGACAGGCGCTGCCTGGCGGCGGTGACCTTCAGCTGGGGGAAACGGTCGAGCACCGGCACCGAAGCCCCGTGGCGGAATGCTTCCGGCTCCCGGGCGAACACGCTGGCCTCGATAAAGACCTCGCCCAGCGCGAACGGGCGCTGCTCGATCGTGTGCAGACGGCGCAGGAAGTGATAGCCCGGCGCGCGCGCGGCGGCGCAAGGCATGCCCAGTTCGTCCGGCAAGGTGACGGTGCCGTCGGACTCGGACAGCGCCTCGGTGTCGAGCTGCTCGCCGACGGCCACCACCTGGTCCCAGCTCACCGGCAGCCTCATGGCGCGGCGCTCGCGGCAGCTTGCCTTGACGAACGTGCCGCGCCCGCGCTCGCGGGTCAGCAGGCCTTCTTCGTCAAGCAGGGAGAGCGCGTGATGCATGGTCATGCGCGCCACGCCGAACTCGCGGCAAAGCTGCTCGAGCGACGGAATGCGCTCGCCTTGGCGCCACTCGCCACTCTCGATATGGCGGCGGAAGATCGTGGCGAGCTGGAGGTAGACCGGCTGGCGGCTGCGGGACAAGAGGTCGCTGGAAGCGGGCAAGGCGGTGAAAGCTGGATTCGACATCAATGGCGGAAGCAACGCAGCGACTGCGAAAGCCGGGGGCGCCGGCGTGTTATCGCCGGCTGGAAGTGGCTTACAGAAGTGGCCTACTTTAATAAGGTCTACAAACCTAGACTACTAGGGTTTACTGCAGCCCCCGTCACTGGCGCAAAAAAAACGCAGGCCGAAGCCCGCGCTTTTCTGTGCGTGTCCATCGCGGCTTGTCGCCGCCCCGCCTCACGCGGCAAGCGGCTCCGCGCTGCCCGGCACGATGACCTGGGTCAGGGTGGGCGCCGGGGTGGTTGCCTGCGGCACGGCGGGCGCCGCGAACCAGCCATGCACGGCCACATGGATGGCCTCTACCTGGGCCAGCTTGCGCCGGTAGGCGGAGCGCTTCTTGGACGGCAGCTCCATCACATCGCGGCGCGGCTGGTTGACCGGCACCTCGACATTGCCGCAAGGCATTGGCTGGCCCGCGGATTCCATCCAGAAGCCCTCGTAGTCGCAGCGGATCTCGCGCGGGGTATGGCGCTGGCGGCCCACGTGATTTTTCTTGCTGACGCCCACGATGCGCTGCACCCCGAGCGCGGCGGCAAAGCCGAGCAGCGCTTCCATGACCGCGTCCTTGGGACGCAGGCCTTCGCATGCCTTGGTGGATTCGCGGATCAGGTCGCGGCTGCTCTCGCCCATTGGGCCTTGCAGGCCCCCGACGAAGATCTCGGTGCCACCCTTGCGCTGCGCCAGGTAGAAGCTGAGCTGGCTCAGGCACACGCCGCTGGCCGTGTCCAGCCAATAAAAGGCCAGTTCGCCTTCCTTGGGGTTCGGCCCGGAATCCGCCAGGCGCAGCCTATAGCGGCCATCGCCCATCGCCCATTCGAGCCCGCCGCCCACGTAGACGCGTTCGCTCAGCGCCAGCGGCACCAGCGTGCTCATCGCACGGTAGTGATCCAGCACCGTACGCATGCGCTCGCGAAAGCTCAGCCCAAATGCCCCAAGCGGGCGATACGGGCGCTCGAGCAGAGAAGGCTTGGCCATGGCCACGCGGCGCATCAGCGCGCAGGAGTCGACCGCCTGCAGCCAGCTGCGCACCGCGGCAAAGCGGAATGCGGACCGGCAGATCAGCTTGAAACGCTTGAAAACCCACTTCTTGCCGCCCGGCGGGTGGCAAAACGCCGACAACGCAGTGAGCGCCGCCAGATAGCGAAAATAGAAAAAAGGCCCGAGATCGTAAAAAAATCCCCTGGCATTCAGCCCCGACAGCCATTGAAGGCTCGAGATTGGTCCTTGCACCACTTGACGCTCCCCTGTTCCCAATACAGCAAAGCCGGTACCCGGTCTTGTGTTGCTGCGCTAACGATTCAAAACCGCCGCGCCCGCCATGGCAGTGGCGGGGTAGACGGCCAGGCGTAGCCTGGATCACGGGGCAAGCCTGGCAGCGTGGGGGGCCACCGGGCCAAGTGTTTCAGCCCCGTAATATTTCGTAACGAATAGTAATACGTCCGGTTGACAGGAAATGCAGTCATTTCCCCTGGAACGCAAAAAAAGATGTGGGCGGGAGCCCGGGGGCATCGATAGATCAGGTCGCGGCCTGGATAAGGCGCGCAGCACGCGCGCCCTGGCCCGGCGATGCGGCATCAGCGCTGCGGCGCGCCTGCGAGCCGTGGCTCCGTCGCGAAGTACAGGCCCGCCATGGCCGGCAGGCCGAAGCCGATCCAGCTGGTGAGCGTCCAGCCGCCTTGGGCAAAGGCCCACGCGCCAGCAGCCGATGCCACGGCGCCGCCAGTGAAGAAGATCGCCATGAACAGCCCGTTCAGGCGGCTGCGATAGGCGGCACCGAGTGCAAAGATGGCGCGCTGGCCCACGACCAGGCTCGCCGCCACGCCAAAATCCAGCGCGATGGCGGCAATCGTCAGCGCCGCCAGGGCTACGGGCGAGCCGGGCGTGCCGGCCTGGCCCAGCACAAAGGCGCCAGCCGCGAGCAACATGGCGAGCATGGTCATGCCCCGGCCACGGCCGCGATCGGCCTGGCGCCCTGCGATGGGCGCGGCCACCGCGCCCGCCACGCCAGCCAGCGCGAACAGGGCGATACCCTTCTGGCTCAGGCCGAACTCGGGGCCGGCGAGCCACAGGGGCACGGTGGTCCAGAACAGGCTGAACGCCCCAAACATGCATGCCTGGTAGGCCGCCCGCCGGCGCAGCACGGGCTGCGAGCACAGCAACTGCCACATGGACACCAGCAGCGCGCCATAGCGCACCGCGGGCGCCGGGCGGCGATCCGGGAGCAGCCGCATGAGCACCGCGGCGAGCAAGGCCATGCCCACGGCCGAGCCCGCGAAGATGGCATGCCAGCCCCACAGGTCGGTGACCAGGCTGGCGGCCGGGCGGGCCATCATGATGCCCAGCATCAGGCCGCTCATGACATTGCCGACGACACGGCCGCGCGCATGCTCAGGCGCCAGGTGCGCGGCAAACGGCACCAGGACCTGCGCCGCCACGGAGCTCAGCCCGATGCATACGGCCGCCAGCAGAAACACACCGGCATGGCCGGCCAGCGCCGCGCCAGCCAGTGCGAGGGCGCTCGCGGCCAGCAGGCTGCAGATCAGCCGGCGGTTCTCGATGATGTCGCCCAGCGGCACGATCAGCAGCAGGCCCGCGCCATAACCGGCCTGGATCAGGGTCACGATCAGGCCCGCCGCCTGCGGCGACAGCCCCAGCGCGTGGCCGATCGGGCCGATCAATGGCTGCGCGTAATACAGGTTGGCCACGATCAGGCCGCAGGCGGTGGCCAGCAGCAGGGTCATCCAGCTTGCGCCGCCCACGGGGCTGGCTTGCGCTTGCGGCGCGCAGTGCGCTCTTGTCGTCATGATTGCCTTCTACAGTGGAGCTCGGCTTACCCGCATGCCAGCCTACCCGGGGCTGGGGTTAACCAGAGGTCGAAGGCCGAGATCATGCCTCAGTTAGCGCAAGCTTGCTGGCAGCGCGCTCAAGGCAGGTAGCCCAGCAAACGCCACCAGAAGTAATCCAGCGGCAGCAGCACCAGCAAGGTCAGCGCGGCCAGCGCCAGGCACATGCGGGTTCCGTCGCGCAGCCCCACGCCGCCAAGCTGCATGGCGATCACGATGGGTGGCGACTGGTAAGGGAAGAACACCGTGGAGAACACGGGAACCTGCAGCATCAGCACGGCTTCCAGCGACAAACCCGTGGCCTGCGCCAGCTGTTTGGCCAGCGGTGTCAGCACGGCCGGCAATCCGGGCAGCGTCGTCATGAGGCCCAGGCTCGCCCCGACCGCGCCAAGCGCGGCCACATTGGCGGCGGTATGCCCCGGCGAAAGGGGCAGCCAGCGCAGCAGTGCCGTGCTGATGGCGGTCCCCAGCCCCGTGGATTCCACCACGGCGCCCAGGCCGAGAAAGCCGGCCACATAGATCAGGGGCGTGAGGTGCACCTGCTCGGCCAGCATGCGCGAGGAAACCAGGCCCACACCCGGCAACAGGCAGACGATGCATGCCGCCAGCGAGATCCAGGCCGGCGAGACGCCGTGCAGCGCGTCGGTGGCAAAACCGGCCACGGCCAGCACCAGGATCACCGCCAGCAGCTTTTCCTGCCGGCTCGGCGCGCCCGCTTGCTCGCGCGGGAGTGCCGCGATCGGCCCGCGCTCGGGGAACAGCCGGCAGACCAGCCAGACCAGCATCACGGTCTTGAGCAAGCCGAGGATGGGGAAATGCAGCAGGAGATAGCTGCCATAGCTCAGGTTGACGCCATACAGGGAGCTAGCCGCGCCGAGCAACACGCTGTTGGGGATATTGGCCGGCAGGATGGTGGTGGGCGGCATATAGCTGGCGGCTGCCACGGTCAGCACCATGCCGATGCGGCCGTTGGAACCCGGTGCAAAGCCAAGCCGGTCGGCCAGCGCCAGCACGATCGGCATCAGCAGCAGCACGCGCCCGGTGGTCGACGGCATCAGGAATGCCAGCCCCACGGCGCTCACCGCCACGGTGCCGATCACCTGGCGATAGCTGCCCACCCGGCCCCGGAAGATGACGGCCGCCAGGCGCTGCGCCAGCCCGGTCTGGCGCAAGGCCACACCGGTTACCGCGCCGCCGAACATGAGCCACCACGCGGTAGAGGCAAAGCCCGAGAACACCACGGGGGCCGGCGCCACGTGCAGCACGACGGCGCACAGGAAGAACAGCAACGTCGTAGCCGGCTCGGGCAGCACGCCCAGCGCCCAGCAGCACACGGTGGACGCCACCAGCGCCGCCGCCAGCACCAGGCCGCCGGGCGCGCCGGTGGCGCGGCCCACCAGCCACACCGCCGCCACGCACAGGGCGATGACGATAGCGGCGCGCGCGCTGTCCGACAGCTTGCCCGCGGGCGCGGGGCCTGCGGCGGATTGCCCCTTGGAAGCGGCGGGATTGCCGGGAAGGCTGGCCGGGGGCGGCAAGCCGGGCTGACTGGTATTGCTCATGCGAGGGAACTCCGTGGTGCCATGCGATGAGCGCCATCGTAGGACGCGCCAATCTGGCCGGGTTACACTTCTCGGGCAATTTCTTACGAATACCAGCCACACCCGAAACCCTGCGCCAAAGCCGCGCCGAGACAGATGCCACGCACCACCTACCAGCCCGTCCCGCTGACCCAGCCCACCGCCGAGCAGCCGGTCATCGTGCATCTGCGCCTGCCGCCGCCCAACGCCATCATTCGCCGCCACCGGCATGCTTGGGGGCAGATCTCGTGCCCCCTGCGCGGCAGCATGCGGGTGACCGCGGCAGGTACCACCTGGGTGGTGCCGACCATGCGCGCGGTGTGGATTCCGCCGGATGTGGAACACGAGGTGGTCACGCTGGGCGACGCAGCGCTGCACGCCTGCTATGTGCTGCCGCAAGCGGCGCCGCTATCGCTCACCGCCTGCGCGGTCGTGGAAGTGTCGGCCCTGATGCGCAACCTGATGGTGGCGCTGACCGATGCAGCCAGCTTGTCCGCGCCACGGCGCCAGCTAAGCGCGGCCCTGCTGCTCGAGGAGTTGCGCACCGCGCCCACGCTTTGGCCGGGGCTGGCCTTGCCCACCGACCGCCGCCTTAAAGCGTTGTGCGATGCCTTGATGGAGCAGCCAGGGTCGGCGCTGAGCCTGGCGCAATGGGCCGAGCTGACGGGCGCCAGCGAGCGCACCCTGGCGCGGCTGTTCCGCACCGAGCTGCGCACCAGCTTTGCCGCCTGGCGCCAGCAATTGCGGCTGGCGCACGCCGTGGACCTGATGAGCCGCGGCAAGCCGCTCGCGCACGTAGCAGCCGAAACCGGCTATGCCAATGCCGGCGCCTTCTCCACCATGTTCCGGCGCGCGCTGGGACAGGCGCCGCGCGATTTTCTGGCGGCGGAGTCCCGCAATCACGGGAGGGGACATTGAGCGCAAAGACCCATCTCGCCAAAGCCATCCAATGGCCCGCCGGCGCGCAGGTGCATCCTCGCGAGATGCTCGCGGCAGCCCTGGGCATGGGCGTGCCGCTGCTGCTTGCCGGCGCCACGGGGCAGATCGCGCTTGGCCAGGCCGCCGCGCTCGGCAGCCTGGCGATCGGCGCCGGGGCGGTCGCCGGCTCGGGCATCGACGCGCGCGACGAATCCCGCATCGGGCCACTGGCGGCCCTGCTTGCACCGGTTGCGGCTGCCGCGGCCATCGCGGCAGCCCTGGCGGGCCACGGCGTCCTGACCGATGTCACCGTCCTCTTGCTGGCCGGTGCGGCGGCCGGCATCGGCGGCTACAGCCGCCCGCTCGCGATCGCGGCCACGCGCTTCATCCTGTTCCTGATCATTGCCACAGGTGCGGCAAGTGCGGCGCCGCATCGGGCAGGCTTTCTCCTGCTCACGCTGGCCGGCGCGCTCTGGACCTGTCTGCTGTGCCTGCTCCTCGCGCCGAGGGCCAAAACGCTGCCGCAAGCGGGCACGCCCTTGCCGTTGCCCACCACCGCGCAGCGCCTGCGGCGATGGCGGCGCACGCTGTCGCAGTGGGCCGGGTGGCAGTACACGCTGCGGCTGGTGCTCGGCCTGGGCTGCGCCGGCATCCTGCGCTGGCTGTTCCCGAACCATCACTTCGAATGGATCACGCTGACCGTGGCGATCCTGCTGCAGCGGCAGCCAGAAGGCTTTGCTGTCAAGGCCACGCAGCGCGTGGCCGGCACCCTCCTCGGCGTGCTTGGCGCGAGCTGGCTGCTTGGCCATCAGCTCCCGTACTGGCTGGTGGCATTCAACGCGGGATGGCTGGCCGGCATCCGGCCACTGCTGCGCCTGCGCAACTACCTGGCCTACTCGGCAGTCATGACCCCGCTGATGGTGATGATCATGAGCGCCAGCGGGCCGGCCAACGGCAGCATGCTGATGGACCGCATGGCCGCGACGGCGATCGGTGCCGTCATCGTGTTGCTGGTCGACCGGATTGCCCTGAAGGCAGCGGGCGGTGCGCTTGCCAACTAGTTAGGCGCCATATAATATGGCGCCACTATGCAAGCACTCGAACAGAAGTACCTCGCCCTGCTCAACGAAGCCGAACGACGCCAGTTGCCCGACCTGGACAGCATCCAGCTGTGCTTCCGGGCACTGTCGCTGGCGTCCGCGATCGACCGCGACTGCGCCGCGCTTCTGGCGCCGCATGGCCTGTCCGAAGGCCGTTTCGTGCTGTTGTTCCTGCTGAACGCGGCCAAGGACGGGCTGGCGCCCAATACACTCGCCGAACAGGCCGGCGTCACGCGCGCCACCATCACCGGTCTGCTGGACGGGCTGGAACGCGAGGCGCTGATCGAGCGCCATGCCGACACCACAGACCGGCGTGCCTTGACCATCCGGCTCACCCGCAAGGGCAAGCAGGTCGCCAAAAAGGTGTTCGACGAGCATGGCCGCTGGATCGCAAGCCTGTTCTCTAACTTATCCGCACAGGAGCGCGCTTTGCTCGACGGCCTGCTAAGCAAGGTTTCCGCGGGCATGGCCAAGCGCAATGGCGTGCCGGGGGATTCGGCATGAGCCAGTCAGCAGCCCAGCCGGCAACACGCAAGGGCGCGAGCCGGGCGGCGGACATTCCCGCCGACATCCTCGCCGCGCTGGAGCGTGGCGATCTGCAGAGCGCCACGCTCATCGAATGCCTGGCGTTAAACCAGGTCACGCTGCTGCGCGCCGTGTTTCCCAAACTCCCGCCAGCCGCCATGCAGCAAGCCGAAGCCGCCAGCCAGCTCGGCATCCTCAAGCGCATGGCCAGCATCGGCGCCATCCTCATGGAGCAGCTTGGCGCCGCGGGCATCGCACGTTGCCAGGCGCATCCATCGGATACCGTGCGCGGCTGGGCCTGCTTCATGGCCGGCATGCGGCCGGGCCTGGACCTGAGCCAGCGCCTCGCGGCCATCCGGGCGCTGGCCGACGACCCGCATTTCGGCGTGCGCGAATGGGCCTGGATGGCAGTGCGGCCGCATCTCGCGGCGGACCTGGACACCAGCATCGCGCTGCTTGCCGCCTGGACGGCATCGCCATCCGAGCGGCTGCGCCGCTTTGCCACCGAAGCACTGCGCCCGCGTGGAGTATGGTGCGCGCATATCGCCGCGCTGAAGAAGCATCCCGCGCAAGCCCTGCCGCTGCTGGACGCGCTGAAGGCCGACCCCTCGCCCTATGTACAGGACTCGGTGGCCAACTGGCTCAACGATGCGGCCAAGGACAGTCCCGACTGGGTGCGCAGCCTGTGCGAACGCTGGCAGCGAGGCGACCCGCCCGCCGCCACCGGCCGCATCTGCGCCCGTGCGCTGCGCAACCTCCGATGAAAAAAAACCCGCCACCAAGGTGACGGGCTTTCGAGGCAGGCGACTGCCGGAAGATCAGGCCGGCAGCGAATCCGACGAGCGGTTGTCCTTGCCATTGCCGTTCTCTTCGTCCGGCCAGTTGCGGCCGACCATCCACTCATACAGCGTAGGCAGCACGATCAGCGTGAGCATGGTGGCGGTGATCAGGCCGCCGATGATGACGATGGCCAGCGGGCGCTGCGTCTCCGAGCCGATGGCGCGCGAGATGGCCATCGGGAACAGGCCCAGCATGGCCAGCAGCGCGGTCATCAGCACCGTGCGCAGGCGGTCCATCGAGCCGGTCAGCACGGCCTGGCGCACCGGCATGCCTTCGTCGCGCAGCTGGTTGAAGTAGGTCACCATCACCACGCCGTTGAGCACGGCCTGGCCGAACAGCGCGATAAAGCCGATCGCAGCCGACACCGACAGCGGAATGCCGGTGATGAACAGCGCGAACACGCCGCCGATCAGCGCGAACGGAATGTTCGAGATGATCAGGGTCGCGCTCTTGAACGACTTGAAGGCATTGAACAGCAGCAGGAAGATCACCAGCACCGACAGCGGCACCACGATCGACAGCCGCGCCATGGCGCGCTCCTGGTTCTCGAACTCGCCCGACCAGCTGATCTTGACGTCGTCGGCCTTGACGTTCTTGGCGACCAGTTCCTGCATGTCCTTCACCACGCTGCCCATGTCGCGGTCATGGATGAAGATGCCGATGGACGTGGTGCGCTGGCCGTTCTCGCGGCTGATGTTCATCGCGCCGGAAGCCGCGCGGAAGTGCACCAGTTGCGACAGCGGCACCTGCGCGCCGTCCGCCGTCTGCAGGAAGATATTCGGCAGGTTTGGCAGCTGGCGCTCGTTAGGCTTGAGGCGCACCGCCACGCTGAAGTGCTTCTCGCCCTCCCACAGCTCGGTGGCTGCCTTGCCGGCCAGCGCGGTCTCCATCAGGTCCTGCACGTCTCCCACGTTGATGCCGTAGCGGGCAGCCTGGGCGCGGTCGAAGTCCAGCACGTACTGCGGCAGTTCGCCGTCGCGGTCGATAAAGGCGCGCATCACGCCCTGGACCGATTGCACGTTGGCGAGGATCTGGTCGGCCACGCGCTTGTTCTGCTGCAAGCTGTCGCTCTGCACCTTGATCACGATCTGGCCCTTGATCTGGGAGATGCTCTCAAGAATGTTGTCGCGCACCGGCTGCGAGAAATTAGGCTCGATGCCGGGCAGCTGGCGCAGGTTGGCGTTGATCTCGTTGATGATCTTGCGCTTGTCGTAGCCCGCGCGCCATTGCTTGTCGTTCTTCAGGTCGACCAGGATTTCGACGGTGTTGATCAGCTTGGGATCGGTGCCGTCGTCCGGGCGGCCCACCTTGGAGATGGTGGTATTGACCTCGGGCGTCTTGCGAATCACGCCACGCAGGCGGCGGGCCTGGTCGCGCGCTTCGTCGATGGACACCGACGCCGGCAGGTCGAAGCTGACCCACATCGAGCCTTCATCCAGCTCCGGCAGGAACTCGCTGCCGAGGAACTTGCCCACGCCAACCGTTGCCACCAGCAGGCCAACGGCGACGCCCACCACGGTGCGCTTGTGGTCCAGCGCCCAGGCCAGCATCGGCTCGTAGAGGCGCTTGCTATGGCGCACCATGAAGTTGTCTTCATGCGCGATGTTCTTGGTCAGCAGCAGGTGGCACAGCAGCGGCACCAGCGTCAGCGAGATGATCAGCGAGCCGACCAGCGCACCCGTCACGGTGTAGGCCATGGGCGCGAAGATCTTGCCCTCGTGGCGCTGCAGCGTAAAGATCGGGATGTGCGCGGCGATGATGATGATCATCGAGAACACGGTCGGGCGGCCCACTTCGGTGGTGGCCTGCAGGATGGCGTGCATGCGCGCGCGGCTGTCCTTGATCTGGGCTTCCTTCAGCTCGCCCAGCCGCTTGAAGATGTTCTCCACCACGATCACCGCGCCGTCCACGATGATGCCGAAGTCCATCGCGCCCAGCGACAGCAGGTTGGCGGGAATGCCCACCCAGGTCAGGCCGATGAACGTGGACAGCAGCGCCAGCGGAATCACGATCGCCACGATGGCCGCGGCGCGCACATTGGCCAGGAACAGGTACAGCACGGCCATCACCAGCAGCGCGCCCTCGACCAGGTTGCCGAACACCGTGTGCAAGGTCTTGTCGATCAGCGTGGAGCGGTCGTAGTAGGGCACGATCTTCACGCCCTTGGGCAAGATCGAGTTGTCCAGCAGGTCGATCTTCTTCTTGAGCGCTTCCAGCACCAGCGAGGGGTTCTCGCCCTTGCGCATCACCACGATACCCGAGACGATATCGTCCTCGTCGTCCTGGCCCATCAGGCCCTGGGGCGGCGCGGAACCGGTCCTGATCTCGGCAATGTCCTTGACCAGGATCGGCGTGCCATTGACTTCCGACACCACCACATCGGCGATGTCAGCCGAGGTACGGAAGCTGCCCAGCGAGCGCAGCAGGAATTGCTGGCGCCCGTTGGCCACGGCGCCGCCGCCGGCGTTGGAGTTGGCGCGTTGCAGGGCGGTAAAGAGTTGCGCGAGCGAGATCTTCGCGTCGCGCATCTTCGCCAGGTTGGGGTTCACCTCGTACTGCTTGATGGTGCCGCCAATGGTGACGAGGTCGGCCACGCCCGGGACCTGGCGCAGGTTCTTCTCCACCACCCAGTCCTGCAGCGTGCGCAGTTCCTGCGCGCTGTAGCCCTTGCCGGTCAGGCGAAAGCGGAAGATCTCGCCGATGGCGGTGGACAGCGGCGCCAGCTCCGGCTGCACGCCGTCGGGCAGGTCCACCCCGCGCAGGCGCTCGATCACCTGCTGGCGGGCCACCACGTCGGTGGCCTTGTCATTGAAGGTGACCATCAGGAAGGACAGGCCGAACTGGGTGTGCGAGAACACCCGCACGGA
Source organism: Cupriavidus sp. 05L411 (assembly GCF_056398045.1). NCBI lineage: Bacteria > Pseudomonadati > Pseudomonadota > Betaproteobacteria > Burkholderiales > Burkholderiaceae > Cupriavidus > Cupriavidus sp. 05L411. Next base: position 13,503 of record NZ_JBFTOQ010000009.1, read on the forward strand.
GTTCGGCGTGCCGGCCAGCGCGGTCTCGATCGGAATCGTGACCTGGCGCTCGACTTCCTCGGCGGCGCGGCCCGGATACAGGGTAATGACGTTGACCTGGATGTCGGAGACATCCGGGAAGGCTTCGATCGGCAGGTTCTTGAAGGCCGCAAGGCCACCCCCGATGAAGATGGCAAGGCCGAGCCAGACGAACAGCTTCTGGTGCAGGGCAAAATGGACGATGCGCGAAATCATGTGGCGGTCTTCCTCACTGCTTCGCGCTGGCGCTGCTGGCTTCGCTCGCGCGCGCCGCGTTGACCGCGGTGGCGTCTCGCAGGATGTCCTGCAGGTACAGGTTGCCGTCGGTCACCACCACGTCGCCATCCTTGAGCCCTTCCACCGCCTCGGCCACGCCAGGCAGCGACACGCCCAGCTTGATCTGCTTGCGCTCAAAGCGGTTCTGCGCCGTGCGCACGAACACAAAGTGGTGGTTCTCGGCCAGGAACACGGACTTGGACGGCACCGCGACGCCCGGGAAGGAGGCGGCCTGCAGCTTGGCGGTGACGAACATCTCGGCCTTCAGGCGACGGTCCGGGTTGGGCACGGACAAGCGCACCTTGATGCTGCGCGCCGCAGGATCCACGTAATCGGCCACCTTGACCACCTTGCCGGCGAAGGTCTCGCCGGGATAGGCGGCCGACACCAGTTGGACGGTCACGCCGGGCTTGAACAGGGCGATGTCGGTCTCGGCCGCGTCGACCTGCGCCCACAGTTCGCCGGGATCGGTCACCAGGAACAGCGGCGCGGTGGGCGGCTGGTCGGGACGCAGTTCCATGCCGTTATTGATATTGCGCTCCACCACCAGGCCATCGATCGGCGTACGCAAGGCAAAGCGGTTGCTCGCGCCCTCGCCCTGTGCGCCGGCGCCGTACTGGCGCAAGGCAGCCTGGGTGCGCTGCAGGTCGGCATTGGCCCGGGCGGCATCGGCCTGGGTCTGCTCCAGGTCTTTTTGCGCCACGACGCCGGCACCGTACAGCTCGCGCTGGCGAGCCAGCGCCTTGCCGGCATAGGCGGCGTCGGCCGCGGCCTTGCGGGCGTCGGCCTGGGCCACGCCGAAATCGGTCGAGGTCAGCATGGCCAGCGCCTGCCCAGCCTTGACGTTGGTCCCCGGCTGCACCAGCACCTCGGTCACGCGCCCGGCAAACGGCGTCGACACGCGCACGGTGCGGTCTTCATTCCAGACCAGGCGGCCTGGCAGGCTCAGCATGCGCTCGCCGCCGCTCTTGACGGCCTCGCCCACGATGCCGGGCAGCGTCCTGACCGTGGCCGGAAATTCAACGGTGTTGCCGCTGACCTTGGGTTCGTCGCTGGGGGGCGGGGCTTCCTTCTTGCCGCAGGCGGCGAGCGCCAGCGCGACCAGCGAAAACGCGACCAGCCGGGCGGCGACGCCATGGCGGGCCGCGGCACGTACGGGGGACATCGAAGCAGGCTTAGCAGTCATCGGGACGGACATCGGAGCAGACACGGAATTAAGGACGCGGTACATCGGGGCGAGCCTGGGAATTGGGTGAGGACTGCAGGGCGGCGCGGTAAGCCGACAGGGACTTGGCGAAATCACCTTGCGCGTTGACAGCGTCCAGGCGCGTCTGGCGCAAGGCCCGGCGCGCATCGAGCAGGTCCAGCACGCTGCTGGCGCCCTTGGCATAGGCAAATTCGGCGCTGCCGGCGACACTCTCGGCGGTCGGCACCACGCCTTCGACCATCTGCTTGAGCGACAGGCGCGCGGCTTCAAGCTGGTTGCGCGAGCGCTCCAGCTCGTTCTGCGCCTCGAGCAGCACGCGGTTGCGATCATCCAGCGCGGCGTAGTAATCCACCTCGGCGCGGCGGGCTTCGCCGCCAAAGCTGTGGCGCACGTAGAGCGGAATCGACACGAACACGCCGAAGCTGTTGCCGCTGCCGGTCTGGTTGGCGGCCGAGACAGGGTAGTGCTCCGCCTGCGCACCCACGGTGACATCGGGCACGCGCCCTGCGCGGGCCAGGTCGCGCGCGCTGGCGGCTGCCGCCAGGCGGGCTTCCGCCGCCGCCACGTCCGCGCGGCGCTGCACGGTGTCGGCGTCGGGCTGGGGCACCGGCACGTCCAGGGCGGGCCAGTCGGGCGTCAGGCGATTGTCGGCCAGCGTGCCGGGCACGCCGATGGCTTGCGCCAGCGCGGCCTTGTCGCTGGCATGGTCGGCCATGGCGCTGCGCAGGTCGGCTTGCGCGCGCAGCACATCGAGCTGCAGCTTGGCCACATCGGCGCGCGACACATCGCCAGCCTTCAGGCGAGCCTCGTTGGCCTGCTGGGTGCGGCCGTAGAGTGCCAGCGTCTCGTTGAGCACGGCAACCCGCTCCTGGCTCACCAATGCCTCATAGAACGCCTGGTCCACCAGGCTCGCCTGCTGGGTGATCACCGCCTGCAGCACCTCGCCGGCGGCGCGGCTGGAGGCTTGCGCGGTATCCACCCGCAAGCCTGCCTTGTTGGCGGTCTCGATCACCTGGTCCACACGCAGGGTGGAGTCCACCGTCTTGCTGCGCGGGCCGCCCGAGTTGAAGCCGGCATGCGGGTTGATATTGGCCACGCCCAGGCTGAGCACGGGGTTGGGCCGCTGCGACGCAATCTGGATGTCGGCCTGGCTGGCCTCCACATTGCGCCGCGCCGCGATGATGTCGCGGTTGCAGCGCACGGCATCGACCCGCACCTGAGCGAGGGTCAGGGTAGCCTTGGACGGCGGCGCCACGCAGGGGCCGTCCACCGGCAAGGGTGCGCTTTGCGGCACATTCGAGCCGGCCACGGCAGCGCCCGCAACGGCGCCGAGAAGGCTTAGCAGCAGGAAACGAGGAATGGAAAAAGACACGATCAATCTGGCTCGGTTCGACTTAAGTGTGCGGTAAACGACCATGCCCGCCGTTCGGTGCACCGAGTTAGCGAATATTCACGCATCTCCGTGGAACCCGACGTGTTCTTGCCGGTATCCGGCAGCGGCGAACGATCTCCCGAGCGCATTCAAACCGAACTGCATTACAAACGCCTTTCACACGGCCAACAAATTTGGGGAAAACCCCTCGAACACCGCCATTTCGAGGGAAAACCCTGACAAATACGCTGCTTTCATGACAAAACGAAGTAGCCGGCAGGCGGGTCACCAAAGCCGCGTATCATTACGCGCTTTGCGCCTTTTGCCCCCTCCGGAACGCCGGCCCGGGGCGTTATCACTCACCCCGCAGTGCACGTTGTTGCCACGCCATCGCTACGCTGTTGCCGTTAGAGCCGCCTCCCGTATTCCATGCTTGACCATTCCCTGCTGCCGTCCTTGCTGTCCGTCCTGTTGATCTTTGGCCTGGGCAGCGCGCTGGGCGCCGTGGGCGGGCTGTTCGGCATCGGCGGCGGGCTGATTGCCATTCCCGCGCTGGGCCTGCTCTATGGCATGGACCAGCAACTGGCGCAGGGCACCGCGCTGGTGATGATTGCACCCAATGTGCTGATCGGCTTCTGGCAATACCGCCGGCGCGCCGACATCGCGCTGCGCACGGCAGTCGTGCTCGGGCTGTCAGCGGTGCTGGCGACTTATGCCTCGGCACGCCTCGCCACCGCCATCGACGCCGTGTTGCTGCGCCGCATCTTTGCCTGCTTCATGATCGGCCTGGCGCTCTATTTCCTCTGGCGGCTGCTGCCAGGGCGCGCCGCCACGGCGCAGCAAGCACGCCTGTCACCGCGCTGGATTCCGGCGCTGGGCGTGGTCGGCGGCGCGTTCTCGGGCTTTTTCAGCGTAGGCGGCGGCGTGGTGGCGGCGCCGGCCCTGGTCGGGCTGTTCGGGTTCCGGCAGGCGGCGGCGCAAGGCCTGGCGCTGGCGCTGGTCACGCCCGGCGCGGTGGTGGCGCTGGCCACTTATGCCCATGCCGGCCATGTCGACTGGGCCAGCGGCATCCCGCTGTCGCTCGGCGGCATGCTGACCATCTCGTGGGGCGTGGCGCTCGCCCACCGCATGCCGGAGCGGCGGCTGCGCGCCGCGTTTGCCCTGTGCCTGATCGCCACCGCGGGGATCATGCTGGCGCGCGGCTAACCTTGCAGGCCGCGGCGCCTGTGCCACTCGGCAAGCGACTCGGAGGGCCAGGTGCCGCAGTGCACATGGCCCCGCCCCTTGGGCACATCCACCCAGGGCGCGGCAAAATCCAGCGCGGCCTCCACCACCTCCGGCGGCTTGGGCAGCGGCGTATCGATCGCGGACGCCTGCGGATGCACCAGCTCCGGCCAGCGCGGATCCCAGAGCCATAGCGCGCTGCCGCATTTCAGGCAAAAATGCCGCTCCGCCGGCGAGCGGCGCGCGCGCTTGCCCGGCTCGCGCATCACCGCGTGATAGATGCCGACATGCCTTTTGCCGCGAACCTTCAGCGTGGCGGCGTCACCGCCGAGGTTGATGGCATAACCACCGCCGCCCGCCGTCTTGCGGCAGATCGAGCAGTAGCAATGCATGAACGGATAAGGCGAGCCGGACTCCAGGCTGAAGCTGACCGCGCCGCAATGGCAGGAACCTTCGAGATGCATGGGATCTCCCGTGAGGACGGGACTCTACTGTCCCGTTCCGCTGATTCGTTCGCAGAATCTGTTGGGCTTGAAGCAGGAATTGTAGGTCGGCGTAAAGTGCATATGCCAGCGCGGACGGGTCGTGCGGGATTGGGTATGTATGCACGTGTGCGATGTGTATTGCTTGTAGCCCGCTGACTGGGGGAGCGTTTTGGGGCGGGGTTTTCATGCTGCTAGCTGCTGTCGCGGCTGTGCGGTGTTGGCCGTTTTGGAACGTGTGAGATGTCACTTCTCTTTACTCGTAAAGAGAAGTGACCAAGAGAAAGCGATCCTTGCAGGAGGCTGGCTTGTCGGGGTTGCGCAGCCCGGTGGTTTCGTCGTCAGGCCCTGGGTTTTAATATCCTCATGCCGTTACCGATTTGAATGGCCACGATCCTGCAGATGGCGCTGGTTTCGTGGTGAGGCTGCTCGGTAGCGGCATCCTTGCTCATTCGCACATCTGCCGTTACCGGTTCGGTGTGTCACGACACATCATGCTGTGATGGTTTCGTGGTGGCACTACCGGGGGGACCACCACGAATCCCTGGGCATTGCCCGGGTCGTGGTGCTCTGAACCGGTTACGGCACGAGTCCATTAACACCCGGGGCCGTACGACGAGACCATTGGGGACCCCAATGACGCCACGCCAGCAGCTAGCAGCATAAAAACCCCACCTCAAAACGCACCCCCCGCGTCAGCGCAGCCATCGTTGGTGCCTGTTATGCGCTAGCCGCTGGCTCCTCCCAATCGAAACGCCAGATCGCCAGCAGCGCGAACAGCGCGGCAAAGGCCAGCAACACACCGATCGGCGCCAGCGCGGCCTGCAGCGGCAGCCCGCGCCAGGTCATTGCGTCCAGCCCGTCCACGGCCCAGCGCGTGGGCAAGGCCAGCGACACCGATTGCAGCCAGGACGGGAACAGGAAGGCCGGCACCCACGCGCCGCCCAGCATCACCATCAGCAAGGTGGCGAAGATCGCCAGCCCGCGCGTGGCCGCCGGCGTGCGCCCGAGCGCTGCCACCAGCAGGCCGAAGCTGGCGGTGGTCAGGGCAAAGGCCATCACCACCCCTGCAAAGCCGGCCACGCTGCCATCGATGCGCACACCAAAGAACGCAATGGCGGCGCCGAAGATCAGCGCCATCAGGATCACGGCCGTGAGCGCGCCGCTGACGATGCGGCTGCCCAGCAGCGCAGCGCGCGACACCGGCGCGGCACGCAGGCGCTGCCACAGGCCAAGGCGGCGCATCAGCAGCAGCCCTACGCCAAACTCGATGCCCATGAAGAGGATGAACTGCACACCCATGCCGGCGAAGGCATGCGCGTAGCTGTTGTAGGGACGGCCGCCCTGCGCGCTGGCCGGCTGCTCGCGCGCCTCAAACGGCAGCCCCATCCGCATGCTGGGCATGCCTGGCGCGTCCGGCCCGCTCGCGTCGCGCGCCGCCTGCGCCCGCTGCACGCGCTCGATGCTGTCGGCCATTGCCAGCACATCCTGGCGGTACGCGGCCGGGAGGTCCGGATTCGCTGCCATTGCGCCCCGCAGCGCGCCGAGCGGCCGGGCCGCATCCGGCCCGCTGCCCATTGCCGCCTGCGATACGCTTTCCATCACGTGCTGGGTCAGCACACCACGCACCACTGCCAGCGCGAGCGCCTGCGAGGGATCGTAGCGCAACGTCAGCACCGGCTTGGGCCGCGCGCCGAACAGCGCGCGCGGCGCCGCCTCGCCGAAGCCGCCCGGCAAGGTTACGGCCACCTGCACCTTGCCTTGCCGCACCGCATCGTCGGCGGCCTGGGCCGGCAGCTCGCGCAACTGCAATGCGGGATCCTGCCGCAACGCCGCGACGATCTTCTGCGACAAGGGACTGTCATCGAGGTCGCTGAGCGCCACCGGGATGCGCGATGGCTTCTGCGTGGCGGGGTTGAACAGGTAGCCGAAGAATGCCGCGATGGCAATCGGCGCGGCCACGCCCATGACGAGCGCCCTGCGATCCGAGAAATACAGCCGCAAGTCCGCGCGGACCAGTGCGAACAAGGCACGCAGTGCATTCAACGCGCTCATGCTCTGTCCCTCAGTTGCCGCCCGGTCAGGGCCAGGAACACATCCTCCAGCGTGGCCCGGCCCGACGCCAGGTGCCGCACCGCGTGGCCACGGGCGGCCAGCCAGGCCATCACCGCGGGCACGGCGCCCGCGAGATCGTCTACGCCAATGGTCAGCACGTCTGCGCTTTGCTGCGCGTGACGAACGTGGTGCGCAGCGCAGTCATGCGCCAGTTGCGCGGCATCGACCACGCCGTCGACCGTGACCTGCAGCGTCTGGGCTACCGGCAACCGGCCATAGAGCCCGGCCAGCGTATCGCTGGCCACCACCTGCCCGTGGTCCATGATCACGATGCGATCGCACAGGCGCTCGGCCTCTTCCATGTAGTGCGTGGTGTAGAGCAGCGCCTTGCCACGCTCGCGCAGCGCTTCCAGGCTGTCGAAGATGGCGTTGCGGCTCTGCGGGTCGACCCCGGTGGTGGGCTCGTCGAAGATCAGGATGTCGGGATCGTGGACCAGCGCGCAGGCAATGTTCAGGCGGCGCTTCATGCCGCCGCTGAAATGCGCAGGCTTGTCCCGTGCGCGCTCGGACAAACCCACCAGCGCAAGTGCCTGGGCCGTGCGCTCGCGCAGCAAAGCACCCGACATGCCATAGAGCGCGCCGAACAATTCCAGGTTGGCGCGCGCCGGCAGTTCCTCGTAGAGCGACAGCTCCTGGGGCACCAGCCCGATGCGGCGCTTGAGCAGGCTCACCGCACGCGCGCCGGCATCCTGCAGCGCGCAGCCACCGATGAGAACGCGCCCGGCATCGGGGGCGACCAGGCCGCACAGCATCGCTACCGTGGTGCTCTTGCCGGCCCCGTTGGGCCCCAGCAGGCCCGTGATCTCGCCGCCAGCGACGGTGAAGGCAACATCCTTCACCACCACCGCGTGCCATACGATTTGCCCAGGCCGATGGCTTCGAGCATGTGGCGCCCCCTCTCGTGAAGACGCACGATTCTAGCCGAGGTGCCCGGCCAGAATGCCCCCCTTTCGCGTCAGCCCGCGAGGGGGCTGGCTGGACAATCCCTACCCGATATGGCATAAGCGTATGTGCTGCCTTAAAAAACGGCAGCACGCTTGCCAGGATTTTCCACCCTTCATTCGAGACCGCATGCTCCTCGCCTCGCACCGCAACGCAGTCCGCCGCCATGCCATGCATGCGGTGGCAACGCGTGCGTGCGCGGCCAAGGGCGGCGTGCGCTCGCTCCGCGCCACACCGGCCGCGGTCAACACCTATGGTTTCGCCGCCGTGCTTTTCCAGGCCGTGCGGGGAAACCAGGACACACCAGCCAGGTCCTGACTTTCCCCGCACGGCACTTTGCCTGAGGGCGCGCATCGCGCCCCTTGTCCAATGTGCAACCTGGGAGAAAAGCCATGTCTTCGTCTTCGATCTATCACAAGACCCTCTGTGCGATCGGCACCGTCGCCGTCGTCTACTTTCTCATCAATCTCTGATTGAGCACGGGGCCACGGCTTAGCCGTCGCCCCGTCATGGCCCTGCACGCCTTTTTCCTGCCGCGGCGCGTTCGCGGCATTCACTTCGCACGCCTTCATCGCCATGGAGCTCACCAAGAATTTTGTCAAAGCCAAGCGCCCCTGCGCCGATGGCTACCGCTGGTTCGTCCGCAATCGCCAGGGCGGCAGCGACTACCAGCACCTGCTCGACGCCCTCGTCGATGACGGCCGCGTTGACGACGCCTGCTGGCTACTCACACAGTTCGGCCCCACCGACGCCGTACTCGCCGTGGACAGCATCGACGCCGATGCCGTGGTCTTTGCCGGCTCGCTGGTGGTGCGCGGCTGCATCGACGTCGGGACCACGCTGCGCGCCGGGGGCAGCATCCAGGCCGGCGGCGGCATACGCGCGGGCCGCGCCATCGTGGCCGGTGACAGCCTCGCGGCGGCCGGCGGCATCCATAGTGGCGGCGTGCTCGAAGCGGGCGGCGATATCAGGGCTGCGTGGGGCATCGACGTGCAGGACGCGATCACCGGTGGCGGCAACCTCAAGGCCGGCTGGGATGTGCTGTGCGGCGGCAAGATCGCGCTTGCCGGCAGCGCGGTGGCCGGGCAGGACCTGATCGGGCAAGCGGCCATTCACTGCGGCAAGAGCATCCGCGCCGGCGGTGTCATCGATGCGCGCCACACCGTGCGCGCCGGCCACGGCATCGAGTGCGGCGCTTCCATTCGCTGCGGCATGCATCTGGAGGCCGGCTGGGGCATCAAGGCGCTCGAGGCCATCGTTGCCGAATGCGCCATCAAGGCGGGCGAAGGCTTGCAGGCGGGCGACGAGATCCGCGCGGGCGTTGGCTATGGCGTGTACGCCGGCCTGGATGTCAGGGTCGATGCATGGCCGGCGAGCGCGAAGGTGCTGGCGGCGCGCAAGCCCGAAGGCCTGGTGAGCGGGTGGTGGGAGGAACCTGCCATGTGCTGATATGCCACCGCACGCCTTGCCCTTGTTCCTTCACCGTTCTCGCGTTCTCGCGTTCTCGCGTTCTCATCGTTCTCACCCTTCACTTGGGAGATAAGCAATGTTCTACAAAGTCTTGCTGGTCCTGGCCTTCTTCATGGTCGTGGTGTTTGCCCTGGCACGGGGCTTCCAGCACATGCCGGTCTAACCACCGCGCCTCCAGGAGAAAGAACGACATGTCCATCATGGCGCCGAGCTTGGCGCTTCCGTGGCTTGCGCGCAGGCTAGAGCTGCGCATCGATGTCAGCCACCGCCCCGCCGAGCTCGACCAGGAGTTCGGTTCCATCTACGGCCGCCTGCACCGGCCGGGCGACCGCCTCCACGGCATCCCGGCGATCGCCACCGACGCGCCGGAGCTGGTGATCCGCTACCGCGAGGCGGATGGCGAGTACTACGTCTATGTGGAGGACGTGGCGCGCAAGCGCCTGGCGGGCTACACGGTCTTCAACCGCCTGATCGAGGTGGGGCGGCGCGCCGACCACTACCTGCGCGCGCCGCACTCCAAGTACGAGACGGCCTACCAGCGCCGCGGGCTGGCCACCGCGATCTACCGCTGGGGGCTGGACGCCGGCCTGTGCCTGATGACGGGCGCGCGGCAGTCCGCCGGCGCCAATGCCTTGTGGCACTCGCTATCGAAGGACCATGTGCTGGGTTATGTGGACCTGCGCTACAAGACGCTGACCTATCTCGGGCAGGAAGTCAGCCGCGAAGTGCATGACGACCTGCACACGCGCATGATCCTGCTGGGCAAAGGCTGGAGCATCGAGCGGCTGGCAGCCGTCACCGGCATGCTGTAAAGCCCCGCTGGCGCCGCTTGCCGGGTTCATGAAAACCGGAATCGCCCGGGCTAATTGTTTCGCGCCGAAACAACTAGCCCGGGCGAATCGCTGATTTTTACGAAGTCGCATCTCAAGTTACAGATATGTTGCAACTTAGGCACTTCTCGCCTCTCCAGATTTTCGCGGATGCGTCGTAATCTTCAAACGTGCCAACCGGCGCTGCAACCCAATAGGAAATCATGTCCGAACGCCTCATCATGCTTGACGTCCCCGGTGTCCTCTATTCGAGCCGCTCCGAGGCTCGGCTGGGCGGAATCCCCGATACCGGCACCTTGCGCGACGTCCGCTTCTTCGATCCCGTCGCGCTCGGATTCGTGCGGCGCCTGTTCGGCCTGGCCGGTGCGCGCGTGGTGGTATCCGAGGCATGGCGCCGCGGCGTTCCCGCCGCCATCCTGCAGCAGCTCGACCTGCAGGTGGAAGGCATGACCCCCGACATGCCCGGCGGCCACGCAGCCCGCATCGCAGCCTATTTTGCGCACCGCCCGGCACCACAGGCCTTTGCCATCCTGACCTGCGACACGGCGTCGATGCAAGACCCGCAATACGCGCACCTGCTGCCGCACGTGGTCAGCGTGAATCCGGCCGAGGGCCTGACGCCGGCCAACTTCAAGCAGGCGCTGGATATGCTCGGCGTGGCGTGCCCGTCTACCCTGTGCCTCGACACGCAGCCCGACGCACGCGTGGAAGCCCGGCTGGAGCGGCTGCGCCGCCTGGCCAAGGAAGCGCCCGCGCGTTTCGAGGTGGGCACCGTTGCCGCGCCCCTGCTGCAAGCCGTGCCAACGCTCGCGCTGCCGGCGCGGCGCACGGAAAGGCTGCTCGCACACGCCTGATTCGCGGCACGACGCTGCAAGCCGGCCCCGGCCGCGGCGCGCCTCTTCGGCGCGTAGCGGCCGGGGCCGGCTTGGCTTTCAGGCGACCGGGCTACCCCAGGCTGTCCGCTTTCTGGCTGAACACCAGCACCAGCCCAAGCACGATCGCCACCATGCCTGCCAGGCTCAACGCAGCAAGGCGATTGCCCAGGAACAGGTAATCCATCAGCGCGGTCACGGCCGGCACCAGGTAGAACAGGCTGGTGACGTTGACCAGGTTGCCCGCCTGGATCAGCCGGTAGAGCAGCAACGTGGCGCCCACCGAAATCACCAGCGCGAGCCAACCGAGCGACAGCGCGAAGCCCGCCGAGGGCACCACCGCCATCGGCTGGAACGGCACGAACAACAGGCACAGCGCCAGGCCCGCGCCGTATTGCAACGGCATCACGTCAAGCGGTGCTTGCCGGATGCGCTTTTGCAGGATGGCGCCGATCGTCATGCATGCCAGCGCGCAGAGCGCAAAGCCCATCCCCGGCAGCGAGATCCGCGCCACCGCTATCCCCTGGTAGACCACCAGCACCAGCCCGCCCAACGCCACCGCCAGGCCTGCCAGCCGGCGCGCGGAAAAGCGCCGCTCCACCAGCAGCAAGGTCAAGATCGGCTGCACGCCCAGCAGCGTGGCCAGCACGCCCGGCGTCATGCCCCGCGCCAGCGCCAGCAGGTAGAAGATCGAATACGCGCCGGTCAGCAGCAGCCCGGAGCAGACCACCTGCAAGCGCGTGCCGGGCTGCGGCAACCAGTGCCGCCGCCAGGCCGCGAGCACCAGCAGCACGGCCAGCGCCAGTGCAAAGCGCGCGGCCAGCAAGGCAAAGGCCGAAGCGTATTCAAGCCCGAGGCGCGCAAAGATGGCGCCGCTGCTCCATAGCAGCACGAAAAGCGTGGTCGAGCCATGCGCGCTCAGTGCGTTTTTGTTCAAGTCCATGGGTTTCACCTGTCACGGTTATCCGTAAAACTCCGGCGCGCCCCGGCACACTGACGCCGCGCGGACGCGAAGGCGCCCTGGCATCAGGCGGGAACCAGCCGAAGAAGGAAGAAGCCGAAAAAAGACGGGCTGACGATCAGCCCAGCACGGCCGGGGGCGGCGGCGCAAGGCCGGCCCGCGTGCGCGGCGCAGAAGTGACAGGCGGTGCGAACGGTATGAAGGCGGCGCACGGCCGCGCCGCGCCCGGACGGGTCGCGATGGCGGCAAAGGCGTTGTGCGCAACTTGATGCATGGGAATCCGTAAGCAGGCCGGTGCGGAGAAACAAACAAGCACCCGGGTCCCGGAGGACCGCATAACGTTACACCACGTCAATTAGCATGGCAATGCTGTCCGGTCCGCGGGTGGTCTTGCGGGCCTAGGTGACCGGCTCACGATCCACCGCTAGCCGGCTGGCGACGGCAAACAGCCACATCGCCAGCAAGGCCAGCCCCCACAGCACCAGCACCCGGCCTGCCGCCAGTTGCTCGTCGACCAGATAGGTGCTGCACAGTTGCGACTCCGCCTCCTGGTACAGCAACCCGACGCTCAGCATCATCCAGGCGCCGTTGATGACAAAGAAGCCCTGCACCACGGGGCCGGCCGCTTGCCACGAGGCGCGCGCCAGCAGCCCCGCCAGCACCATGCTCGCCACCTTGGCCATGCCCATGGGGCCCGCCAGCGTGGCTGCGTCCAGCGCCACCGGCAGCATCCAGTAGCTGACGATGCACCACGCCGCCAGCAGGCCCGGCAGCCCCGCCGCGTTCCATGGCGCCAGCCAGGGCGCAAGCCGCGGCCCGGCACAGCGCGCCGCCCACCAGCCGGCAAGTGCCAGCAGCGGCAATTCCAGGCCCATATGCCTGGCCATGGTCGCCTCCAGCCAGGGGCGCAACAACGCGGCCACGGCCAGCATCAAGCCGGGCAGGCAGGCTTGCCAGCCAGGTGCAAGCCGCACCTTCACAGCTGGCTGCGCAGCACGTCGGCCAGCGCCAGGTCCGGCCGCTCCACGTCATAGGCGGCAGCCAGCCGGCCTTGAGTATCGACCAGGAACAGCGCGGCATTGTGCGAGTAGCCGCCCAGCCCGTCGGGCAGCACGACGATGCCGAAGGCGTCGAGCAGGCCACGCAAGCGCGCGGGCTCGGCCACCGTGGCGAAGGTCCAGATGGCGGGATCGGCGCGCAGCGTGCGCGCATAGGCCCACAGCGCGGCGGGCGTATCGCGCGCCGGGTCGAAGGAGAGCGTCAGCAGGCGCACGCGGTCCTGCAGGCCGCGCTCGCGCAATTGCTGCTGCAGCCAGGCCTGCCCCGACGCGCTGGTGCGGCAGATTGCCAGGCATCGGGTGTAGACGAAGGTCACCAGCGTGACGGGCCTGTCGCGCTTGCCAGCGCCCTCGCCCTGCGGCATGGGGCCGCCAAAAGCGAGCTGCCGGCCCGCCTGGTCGAACAAGGCCAGCGCTGGCAGCTCGCGCGGGGCGCGCGCCAGGTCCAGGCGCCGGGCGCCATCGGCGCTGACCGTGCGCAAGCCGCGCGTTGTGGCGAACACCGCCGCACCGGCCAGCACCAGCACGAGCGCAACCATCGCCAGCGTCTTGCTCCACGCACGCGTCATGGCTTGGGGACACCTCCCGTAGTCATGAATGCCTGCAGCGCTTCGCCGCCGTGCCATGGCGCATTTTGCGCGACGGAAGCCGCGCGCGCCGCCGCGATCTGCGCGGCCTCGACCGGCGCGGCGCCATTGCCCCACTGGCTGCGGATATGGGTGGCCAGCGCCGCGATCTCCTGGTCGGAAAACTGCTCGCCAAAGGCCGGCATGGCGCCGTTGTAGGTGGTGCCGAGCACCTCCAGCGGGCCGGTCATGCCGTGCAGCAGGATCTGCGCGAGGCGGTCCGGGTCGTCGTTGACCCAGGGGGAGCCTGCCAGCGGCGGGAACACGCCGGGAATGCCTTGCCCGCTGGCCTGGTGGCAAGCCTGGCAATTGGCGGCGAACAATAGCTTGCCGTCGGCTACGCGGCCCTGCCCCGCCGGCGCTGCCAGCGCGGCCAGGTCGCGCCGGTCGCCCAGCGCGGCGCTGCCATCGGCGCGCTCGATCAAGATGTAGCTGATGGCCCAGACCAGCAGGCCGCACACCAGCGCCAGCACGATCTTGGGCACCGGGTTGTGCTGCTCAACGGGATCGGCGTTCTCTGTCTTATGGGCTTGCGAGGGCTTCATCGTGGCTGGCTTGCGCGCCGGGCGCGCGTGGCGCCGGCGGGCTGGAGATGGAGGATTGAGAAGAAGCGACCGCACCGAACGGGTTGGACGGCGCGGTCGAAACGGATGCCAGCGTGGCGCGCTGCGGCGGCAGGCCGGTTGCGCCCGCCGCTACGGCTTGCTCCACCACCGGGTAGGTGTGGCGCAGGCCAATCAGGTAGGCGACCAGGTCCAGCGCCTGCGGCGTGGCCACCACCACCTTGCCCGGCGGCACCGTGCCGCCGGGCAGCGCGACCACCTTGTCGCTCTTGCCGACGGCGCCCTCCGGCTTGAGCTCGAACAGGAACGGATAGCCCGGCATGATGCTCTCCGCCACGTAGGCGCGCGGCTGGTAGAGATGGCCTAGGTGCCAGTCGGCGCTCGGCTGGCGCACGCCGATATTGAACAGGTCGGGGCCGGTGCGCATGGTGCCAAGCAACGGCGGGCTGTCGTAGTGGTAGTCCGCCGCCACGGACGGGCGGCCCCAGCCGCGCGCGCCGTCGGCGCGGCCCGCGCCGGTGGAGCTGGGCTGCTGCGTATGGCAGGCGATGCAGCCGTTGGCGAGATACACCTCGCGCCCGCGCAACTGCTCGCTGGTGTAGGGCGCCAGCGCCGCCGGCGCGGGCACATCCTTGAGCTGCAGGAAGGGCACCACGATCATGGCCGAGGTGGCGAGCGAGAGCGTGACCATGGCCCCGCCCACAAGTTTGAGTTCGTTTTCCATGTTCAGGCAGCCGCTTGGGAAACCATGCGATCGGTCTGCGCCAGCGCCGAAGGACGCAAGACCATCAAGGCAAAGTGAAAGGCAAAGACCAGATGGCCGAGCGTCATCAACGCGCCGCCCAGCGAACGCCCCTGCAGCCAGGGCAGCGTGACCGTCACCGATTCCATGAAGGGACGCGCCGGGTCCAGCAGCGCCAGGCCCTGCAGCACGCCGCCGATGCTCAGCGTGATGAGGTAGGTGGAGAAGCCCGCCACCACCAGCCAGAAATGCAGCGAGATCAGCGCGGGCCGGGGCCACGGTGCGTCGACGATGCGCGGCAGCGCGAAGTAGATGCCGCCGAAGATCACCATCGACACGAAGCCGTACATGCCCAGGTGCGCGTGCGCCACCGTGAAGTGCGTGAAGTGCGTCACCGCGTTGAGCGAGCGCAGCGCCTCGAACGAGCCCTGCACCGACGCCAGCGTGTACATGATGGCGCCGAACACGATGAAGCGCAGCGTGGCCGAGTGGCGCAGCGCGCCAAAATTGCCCTTGAGTGTCAGGTGCTGGTTCACCGAGAACGCGGTCACCGGGATGATCATCATCACGCTCTGCACGATCGACAGCGTGATCAGCCACGGCGGAATCGGGCCGCCGATCAGGTGGTGCGCGCCGACCTGGCCGTAGAAGAACGCCAGCGTCCAGAAGCCCAGCAGCGACAGGTTATACGAGCGCACCGGCCGCCCGATCACCTTGGGCAGGAAGTAATAGACCGAGGCGAGCGACAGCGGCGTATAGAACAGGCCCAGCACGTTGTGCCCGAACCACCAGTTCATGGTGGCCTGCTCCACGCCGAAATGCACGCCCGGGATCTTGGCCACCACGTACAGCACCGGGAACCAGAACAGGGCCGCGCCGATGTACCAGACCGACACGTACAGATGATGCACACGGCGCTTTTGCAGCATGAACGCCAGCGGCAGGCCGATCATCATCCCGCCCAGCGCGAACAGCAGGCCCACCTGCCAGGGGATCTCCAGCCACTCCAGGCCGGCGTTGATGCCCACGGCAATGCTGCCGAGCCCCGCCACCAGCCCCGCATTCCAGACCAGCGCGCCGATCATGGCAAAGCGCCCGCCCAGCAGCGGCGTGCGCAGCAGCCGGGGCAGCATCCACAGCGTCAGCCCGAGCAGCCCCATCGGGGCCCAGCCGTAGGCGACCGCGTTCAGGTGCAGCGTGCGCAAGCGGCCGAAGGAAAGCCAGGCCTGCCCGGTCAGCAGGTCGGGCATATGCAGCTTGAGCGAACTAAGCAGGCCGGCGGCGGACGCCACCACCAGCCAGACCACGGCACAACTCAGCATCAGCAGGGCCGGCAGGGCGCTGGAGCGATCGGCCTCATGCCTCGCCGCCAGCTCCGCCTCAAGATCGGCTCGCGCGGCGGCGGTGGCGGCAGGCGCCTCCCGGCTGGACGCCGCGCCCACCCAGAGCGCCTGGCGCTGCGCCGCATCGCTCGACGGCTCCTCAGGCTGGCCGACCTCGCCGGGCGCGAAGATGGTGCGCGCACCGGCGGCTTCGAGATCGAACAGGCCCTTGCGCAACGACCAGATGAAAGCAAACAGGCCACCAACCGACAGCAGGAAGGTAGCTAACAACAGACTCGTGGGATCCATGGATTTCCTTGCACTTCCCATGACGGCGCCGTGGCGGCCGTGGCTTAAAGGCCATTTCAAAAAGATGCTGGCGTCGTTGCGCGGCCTTGGCCGGTCCACTTGTACTGTCTGCGGCCGCGCGCCTAGCCAGAACCGCTTCGCTTCATTTTGAAACAGCCTCTTACGGACAGCGCTGAATGCTAAGGAGACAAGGCCGGCCCGAACAGGATCAGATCGGATCGATATAACCGGATCAGAGGGATTCCGGCGTGACATGTTGCCGCAGCAAATCTGCCACACTGGAATATCCTTATGTGTCCCTATGCACGGTGTCGCGCATTGCACCGATACGATACAGTTGCCAGAAATCAGACATACGCCAAACAGTGGATCTCCAATGCCGCCCAGCAAGCCAGACACCCCCCAGTCAAGAGACGGGGAAGCCACGCCCGGCACGCTCTACGAAACGCTGGCCGACGATATCGCGCACTCGATCCAGGCCGGCACGCTGCGGCCCGGCGATCGCCTGCCCTCCGTGCGCCAGGCCAGCGCCAGCCGCGGGCTCAGCCCCTCCACGGTGTTCCAGGCTTACTACCTGCTGGAGGCGCGCGGGCTGATCATCGCGCGCCAGCGCTCCGGGTACTTCGTGGCCAGCACCAGCCGCGTGCTGCCGCCCGAGCCCGAGGCCGCGTCGCAACCGGCGGACGAATCCACCACGCTGAATGTCAGCGAACTGGTCTTCGACGTGCTGGCGTCGGCCAAGCAGCGGGAGCTGGTGCCGCTCGGCTCCGCGTTTCCCAGTCCGCTGCTGTTTCCGCTGCCGCGCCTAGCCAAGTCCATGGCGGCAGTCGTCCAGCAACTGGACCCTTGGAGCTCGGTAGACGACATGACGCCGGGCAACGCCGGCCTGCGCCGTCAGATTGCCCTGCGCTACCTGATCGACGGCCTTACCGTGCACACGGACGAGATCGTCATCACCAACGGCGCGCTGGAGGCGCTGAACCTGTGCCTGGCGGCCGTCACGCGCCCTGGCGACGCGGTCATCATCGAGTCGCCCACCTTCTACGGCGCGCTGCAGGCGCTGGAGCGCCACGGGCTGCGCGCCATCGAGGTGCCCACGCATCCGCGCGAAGGCATCGAGCTCGACGCCCTCGCCCGCGCGCTGGAACGCCACCGCCCGAGCGCGTGCTGGCTGATGACCAACTTCCAGAACCCGCTGGGCAGCCTGATGCCCGACGACAAGAAGCGCGAACTGGTGCGGTTGCTGGCGCGCTTCGAAGTGCCGCTGATCGAGGACGACGTCTACGGCGAGCTGTACTTCGGCAACAAGCGCCCCACCCCGGCCAAGGCGTTCGACACGCAGGGGCTGGTGATGCACTGCGGATCCTTCTCCAAATGCCTTGCGCCGGGCTACCGGATCGGCTGGGCCGCGCCCGGACGCTTCGCGCGCGAAGTGGCGCGTGCCAAGCTCACCAGCACGCTGACAGTGGCGGCGCCAACGCAAGCCGCTATCCTTCACTACCTGGAGAAGGGCGGCTACGACCGGCACCTGCGGCAGTTGCGCCAGGCGCTGATGCAGCGCCAGGACGCCTTCGCGCAGGCCATCGCGCGGCACTTCCCGCCGGGCACGCGGGCCACGCGGCCAGCTGGCGGTTACTTCCTGTGGATCGAGATGCCGGCCGGCACCGACAGCCTTGCGCTGCACCGCTATGCGCTCTCGCATGGCATCAGCATCGCGCCCGGCCCGATTTTTTCCGCGCATGGCGGCTTCCGGCATTGCTTGCGCATCAACTGCGGCCACGACTTCGACGACCGGACCGACGCCGCGCTCGCCACGCTGGGCCGGCTGGCCAGGCTGACAATGCAGTAAAGGCCGCGCCGCACCTGCCTTACAATGCGCGGCCCAATGGAGAACACAAAATGGAATCCCGCCTGACCGAATTAGAAATCAAGGTCGCCTTCCAGGACGACCTGCTCGACACGCTCAATCTCGCCGTGGCGCGCCAGCAGCGGCAGATCGACCTGCTGCAGGAACAGCTTCAGGCGCTTTACCAGCAGATGCGCTCCAGCGGCACCGGCGGCGCCGACAACGGCCCCCAGCACGAACTCCCGCCGCACTATTGATCGTGCGCATGGCCCGCGGCCAGGCTGGGCAATTGGACGACAATTGGACTATTGGACAATTGAACAAAGCCGGCGCAGGCGCGGTCAGAAGGGATAACGCGCAAGACGCCAACCTGGAGGCACCGCAGCATGCCGACGACGCAACGCCGCACCCGGCCCCGCAAATCCCTGACAACGCTCAAAGCCGCGCCCGCCGCCGCCGCCGGCGCACTTGCCATGCTGGTCGCCGCCAGCGCCTGGGCCGGCTATAACGTCTGGACCGGCGACTACACATTCTCCCGCCAGGAATTGCAGGACGCCGTCGACAAACGTTTCCCGGCAAGGCTGCGCTACGCCCAGGTGCTCGACGTCCAGCTGACGCATCCGCGCCTGCTGCTCGACGAAGCCAACAACCGCGTGACCACGCAGATGGATGCACAGGTCAGCAACACCTTGCTGCCCGCGCCACCGATCAACGGCACGCTTTCGCTGAGCAGCGGGCTCAGGTACGACCCGGCCAAACGCGCCGTGCTGCTCGACAATCCTTCCGTCGAACGCGTCCAGGTTGCCGGCATGCCGGCGCAATATAGCGAGCAACTGAACGCCATCGGCGCCGTCGTGGCGCAACAACTGCTGCGCGATTACCCGCTCTACACGTTCAAGCCGGAAGAATTGCACGTTGCCGGCAAAGACGTCGAGCCGGGCGCCATTACCGTGCTGGCCGACGGCATCAAAGTCCAGGTCAATACGCGTTAAACGCAATACGTACCCCCTATTCGCATCCAATGCCGATGCCGTCGCCGTGCAAGACATGTTGTATCCGCGCACGCATTCATACCAGAAATCTGCGCAGTTAATTCACGCCGCGCGAGCAATGTCGCGCGACCGGTTATACTCCGCGCTCCACAACTAACGGGTAAATACAAATGGCCGTAGCAAAGAAAGTCGCAACCAGCGCAGCAGCAAAGACCAAGCCGGCAGCCGCCAAGAAGGCAGCAGTTCCCGCGAAGAAGGCCAGCGTGCTGGCTCGCGAACTGGCCGCTGCAAAGAAGGGCCTGCTGAAGCTGCGCGCTGATGCAAAGAAGGCGATCGAAACTGCTAAGCGCGAAATCAAGGTCGCAGCTGAAGCCGCCAAGAAGGCCGTGCTGGCTGAGAAGCAAGCCGCCAAGGAAAAGCTGGCTGCACAAAAGGCCAAGGCCAAGCCGGCTGCGAAGAAGCCGGTGGTGAAGGCTGCCGTGGCAAAGAAGGCTGCAAAGCCGGCCGCCGCCAAGAAGGCAGCAGCTCCCAAGGCAGCAGCACCGAAGGCAGCAGCACCGAAGAAGGCCGTCGTGAAGGCAGCCCGCAAGCCGGCAGCACCGAAGAAGGCCGTGGCCGTCAAGGTCGAGGCAGAAGCGCCTGTCGCCGCGAAGTAAATCGCGCAAGGGCCAGCGCGGCAGGTGGCCCGGACATGCGCGCGGTAATCCGCGCCGTGCTCCGGTCCCCGCCGCGCACCACTTTTGTGCGAACTGGCTGGCGCCCTGCAGGGCCAGCCGGACATCTCCAGACAATATCCCCGGTTATTCAAGACGCCCTGGCCGATCGGCATTTTCCGATTAGCGCCGCCTGGCTTCGCCTGTCATTTCCCGCATTTTCCGCATTTCCCACATTCCACGCATTGCCCGCCAGGGCGTTCTCCGCGTCTTAAGCCAACGCTTAAGGTGGCATGCGCAAAGACAATTCGGCGAAGACTTAGCCCCACTCCGCGCCAATCCTCAATCGCGCTTTGTCGAATTTCGGCCACGCATTGCACGCGGCCCAATCCGCCCGCATTCGGCGATGAAGTTCCTATTTTCGGAATACCAGGCTGAAATTATTGGCCGGCATCGGGATTGGCTCGTCCATGCGAAAGCCCTCGGCCTCGCCCAGCGCCGCCACGTCTTCCATATTGCGCACGCCCCAATCGGCGTTCGCGCTGCGCAACTGCGCATCAAAGGCGGCATTGCTCGGCGCGGTATGTTCGCCGTTGCGCCGATACGGGCCATACAGGTAGAGCACGCCGCCGGCTGGCAGCAAACGCCCGGCCCCGGCGAACAACGCCTCGGCCGCAGACCATGGCGCGATGTGGATCATGTTGATGCACACCACCGCCTGCGCCGCCTCGATGCCCCAGGGCTGCTGGCGCACGTCCAGCACCAGCGGCGCGAGCACATTGGCCAGCCCGGCATGCTCGGCCCAGCCCGCGATCGACTCGCGCGCCGCAGCGTCGGGGTCGCTCGGCTGCCAGGTCAGCCCCGCCAGCGCGGCGGAGAAATAAGCGGCGTGCTGACCGGTGCCACTGGCGATTTCCAGCACCAGGCCGCTCTGCGGCAAGACCCGCCGCAGCACGGCCAGGATGGCGTCGCGGTTGCGGTCGGTGGCCGGCGCCATGCGGCGCGCGTCGTGTTGGCCGTCTTGATTCGGCATCTTGTTGCTCCTGTTGGGCTGTGGGTCTGGGTATGGGTATGAACCGCGGGGGCGCGTTGGCCCGGCAGCCGCTCTTTACCGCAAGCGTAGCAGGCATGACGGGTCCCGCGTCCATGTTGCCTCAGCCAGTCCGCGCGCCGGCGGCCCGAAACGTTCCCGGTATGCGCCAGGGGTGATGCCGATGCGCTTGCCGGTCTCCCTGGCAAACGCGCGCGAGTACAAAAAAAAAGCCCCCGATGACAAAGTCATCGGGGGCCCAACAAAGCGCCGGGGTAACAGCTGTCCCGCGCTTACGCCTTAGTGGTCTTGACGCTCGTGGTATCGGCCGTCAGGTAGCCGACGGCGGCGCCGAAGCGGTCCTTGTAGTTGGCGCGCACCAGCGGATCCAGCGTGGCCTGGACCTTGGCGTGCAGGCTGCTCCAGTCGCCGGCGTGCTGGAAGTTGTTCATGATGTAGGTCCAGCCATTGATCTCGTCCACCGCATGCAGGCCGGTGGATTCCGCGCCAGCCGGGGTCGAGAGCACGCGCGACAGCTTCTTGGTGTCTACGTTGTAGGCCCACAGGAAGTTGTTGACGTGCTGGCCGCTGTCCTCGCCGATGAACAAGGTGCGCAGCTTTTCCGAGAACTTGAGGTTGTCCGGGTTGGCGATCTGGTCCGGATCGGCGGTGTTGCCGAGTGGGTCCGCACCGATGTCCTTGCCCACGATCAGCGCCTTGGTGTGCACCGGCACCCATTCGCTGTTGATGGCGGCGCCGCCCAGATCCTTCTGGCCGCCGGCAAGGTTGTGCTGCATCACGCCGCCTGCGTTGAGCGCCGTGGGGATCGAGATGTTGCTCTGTGCGTTCCAGCCCTTGGCGTTGTTGACGACCATCGAGTCGATCATGTTCTGCAGCGCGGAGTAGGCCACCTTGTCCTTGATATTGACGGTGGTGCCTTCCATCTTGGTGAAGCCCATGCTGCCACCCTTGAGGTAGGCGTAGCGATGGGTTTCCAGGAAGGCCGCGGCCTTCTCCTTGCCCGGGTTGACCTTGATCCAGTTGGCGGTGCCGCCGACGAAGATCTTGGTGAAGGTAGGATCCGAGGGATCGGTCGTGCGCACGTCCATGATGTCGGTGGGCAGGTTGGACTTGGCCATGGCCTCGACTTCGGCGCTGGTGGCGTGTCCCAGGTTGACCCACGTCAGGTCGGCGCCGGGGGCGGCCGGGTCGATGGAGAAGCCCGCGCCCACCTTCGCCACGTACAGCGTGCCGGCGGAGAGGTCCTTTTCCTTGTCGGCCACGAACATGAACAGGCCGCTGTTGGTGGCGTCGTCGCCCATCAGCACCGTGCGATTGTCCGGCATCACATGCACCAGCTCGTGCGAGATGCGGCCCATGCAGAAGTGCTTCTTGATGCTGGCGGTGCCGTCGGCATTGACCGTGACTTCAGGCATGTGGCCGTAGAAGTACGGGTTGGCCACGACGCTGGCGGTGCCGAGCAGGTTCTTGCTGAACGCCAGGAACTGCGCGTTGGTGCTGGCCGTGAAGGCGTCCGGCTCGTACTCCTCGCTCGACAGGTGGGTGTTCCACGGCGACAGGCTGGCGCCGCAGGTAATCCACAGGCCATTGACTGACGAAGTATCGACGTTGTGGTACTTGACCAGCGTCAGCTTGCCGGTGGCCGGGTCCTGGTCCAGCGTCAGCACGCCGATCGGGGACGGCAGGCGGCCGTAGGCGCTGGCGCCGGCCTGGTCACGCGTGGTGTACTCGAACTGGACCACGGCGAAGACCGTGTTGCCCTTCACGCCGGCCACCTTGGCGCCGTCGATCTTGAGCAGCGAGGTGCCGTCGGGCGAGTCGGAGTAGAACTGGCGTTCCTTGCCGGCCACCGATTTGTCGATGATCGGCTGGTTGTTGATGTCGAAGTAGCCGCCGGCGAGGATGCTGCCGCCCTTGCCGTCCGGGACCATGTCGCCGGTGATGAAGAAGGGCTGGTAGGCCAGCTTGTAGGTCTGGCTGCTGCCGTCGCTGAACGATACCTTCAGGCTGGAACCCACCGTGGTGGTAGCCATCGCGGCTGCGTTCTCCAGCGTGGGCGCGGCCATGCCGGTGAATTCGGCGGTCGTAAACGTAGCGCCGGCAGGCGTGACGGGCGTCGGCGCCGTTGCGGCTACGGCGTCGCCATCGCCACCGCAACCGACCAGGAAGGCGGTAGCGCCAAGGCCCAGCGGCAGCATGGGGGCGCCAGCCAGGAATTTAAGCGCCTTGCGGCGGGATGCGTCCGGTTTGTCGAGCATTCTTCTTTCCCGTTTCGTTATGTGAAGGATTGGGCGGCGCGCCGTGCGCGCTGCCGTGCAACGCGCACGTGGGGACAACCGCGCAGCGTTCAGGCCGATGCGTATCCTATGAATGATTTGTTACAGCTTGTTTAAACTGACTGAACTTGCAGACATCCAGGAGGCCTTTCGTACAATCCGGGCGGCCGGGGCGGCTGCGGTACACTGGCGCAGGCCCCAATCCGGTGCCCCGATTCCTTTTAGCTTTCCGCCCGCCGGCGCTGCGCATCGCGCGCCGTGACGCGGCCCAACCCGTGCCGACCTACACCCTCGCTTCTCCCGTCCAGTCAGACCTGGAAATCCGCAAGAGCCGCTTCATCGGCTTTGCATTGCCCGTGCCCGACCGCGCCGCGGCCATGGCCGAAGTGGCGCGCCTGCGCGCCGACCACGCCACCGCCACCCATGTCTGCTGGGCGCTGCTCGCGGGGGGCCAGTCGGGCATGTCTGACGACGGCGAGCCATCCGGCACCGCTGGCCGGCCCATGCTGGAAGTGCTGCGCCACCATGAGCTGGAAGGCGTGCTGGCGGCCGTGGTGCGTTATTACGGTGGCGTCAAGCTGGGGGCGGGCGGGCTGGTACGCGCCTATACGGACGTGATCGCCGTGGCGCTCAAGGATGCGCAACGCATCGAGCGCATCGCCTATGCGGAGCTGGTTGCGGAGGTGGACTACGCCGACGAAGCCCGCGTGCGCCGCTGGATCGAGCAGGAGAGCCACGAGCTGGCGCATGCCGAACACGGCGCGGCTGCCCGGCTGACCATCCGGCTGCCGGCCAGCCTGCTGGCGCCGGCCCGGGCCGCGCTGCGCGACGCCACCCATGGCCGAGCGCGCTTTCCCGAAGCGGACGAGGGGCAAGCGCAGTCATGAGCCGCGACATCACCGCAGCCCCGGTGGCCCCGGCGGCGTTTGTCGCCCGCCTGGAGCCGCAGGGCAGCACCTTTCCCGCCCTGCCCACGCAGACGCTGCTCGAAGCCGCGTTGCAGGCCGGCCTGAAATTCCCAAGTTCCTGCCGCAACGGCACCTGCCGCACCTGCCTGTGCCGGCTGGCCGCCGGGCGGATCGGCTACCGCATCGAGTGGCCGGGCGTGAGCTACGACGAGCGCGACGAGGGGTTCATCCTGCCTTGCGTGGCGTATCCCGAGAGCGACGTGGTAATAGAAGCGCCGCAATCGCGCTAGCCAGGCAAGGCGTCAGGCGGCCACCTTGCGCACCCGCCTTGGCGCGGCACGCTGGCGCACCGCCAGGCACTGCATGAAGAACTGCCACGCGATCCGCAATGCATCCGGGCCGGACGGATCGGCAAAGGCCTGGCTGGACGGGCCGCCGCTCCACGCGTGCCCCAGCCCTTCGATGCGCACCAGCCGGATGTAGGGCTCGCCCTCGCTCGACCAGGGAAAGATGCTGTAGGCACGGCGCTGCCCGCGCTGGACCCGGCGCGGCTTGGCCAGCACGGGTGGCTGCGGCAGCAGTTGCTGCCAAAGCGCGGCGCTGGCCAGCGCGTTATCGAAATGCACCACATGATCGGCATCGCCGTGCAGCAGCAGCAATGGCGGCGGGCGGCGCCCCGCTAGTTGAAACCGCGCCGCGTCCACGTCGGGCTGGCCCTTGCCGTGCATCACGCGCGCCGCCTGCGCGGCGTTGGACGCGCTGAGCGGCACCGCCCCGGAATGCGAGCCGACCGCGACAAAGCGGTCCGGGTAGCGCAGCCCCAGTATCACCGCCATAGCCCCGCCCGCCGACAAGCCAAGCGCGAAGACGCGTTCGCGCCGAACCGGCTGCTGCTGGCAGACATGCTCGACAATCGACATCAACAGGCTGGCCTCGGCCACCACACGCGCCGCGGAGCGGAACCAGTTCCAGCAGCGCTGGGCGTTGGCTTGCGACGATTGCTCCGGCATCAGCACCACGCAGCCCGCGCTGCGCGCCAGCGTAGCCGCGCGGGTGCAAGCCGCAAAGCTGGCCGTATCCTGGCCACAGCCGTGCAGCAACACCAGCAAGGGCGCGGGACGCGACGCGCTCACGCCCGGTGGGATAAACAGCCGGTAACGGCGCTGCACGAGCGGCCCCAGCCCCCAGCTGCCCTCCTCCCAGCGTCCGCCGCCACGGCTGACCGGCGTTGGCACCGGCGAGGCAACGCCGGTCAGCACGCGCTGCGCCGCCTTGCTCATCGCCTCGCCCTGCTTGACCGCCGAGCGGATCGCGGACTTCGTGACCGTGCGCTGCGCACGCCGGACATTGCGGGTGGCGATCTTGCTCAAGGTATTCCAGAGCTTGGTGCCGCTGCGATTGCGTCGTGTCATCGGCGATATGCCATTGGCGGCATCTCCAGCGCGGGGTTGCGGGAATGCGCGGCCTGCGGTGCGCATCCGGCTTGGATGCGCAGTGTTTCGCCGCAGCGCAGCAGCCAGTATGCCGCGCGCAAGGACGCGCTGTCAGCCCAATTGCGTGCAAACCGCGCCACGTGGGCGCATTCCTACCGCACGACGCGCCGCGCACCCGGCAGCGGCACCGGCACGCCGCGCGCAACCCCAAAAGAATGCGCCTGCGCCGCCATCCCGATCAGAACAACCCGCGCAGGGCCAGCTCGGTCCCGAGCAGCAGCAGCCCGCAAAAAAACAGCTTGCGAAAACGCGCGGCGCTGATGCGATGGCGCAGCCACTGCCCGATGAACATGCCCGCCAGCGCCGGCACCAGTGCCAGCAGCGACGCCCCCAGCACCGGCGTGTGCAACAGCGCGCCATGCATCGCCAGGCTCACCGCGAGCGCGATGGTGGACACCGTGAACGACAAGCCAAGCGCCTGCACCAGCGTCTCGCGGTCCAGGCCCAGCCCCTGGATATACGGCACCGCCGGAATCACGAACACGCCCGTGACCGCCGTGATCGCGCCGGTGACCACACCGATCAGCGGCGCCAGCCAGCCCTCGGCGGCCGGCGGCACCTTGGGGTGGAAAGCCACCAGCCCCAGCAACGCGTACAGCACCAGCGCCGCGCCCAGCCATGCGGTGGCATGCACCATCAGGCTGGGCGGCAGCAACGCGGCGGCCAGCCACGTGCCCACGCAGATCGCGGCCAGCAAGGGCCACAACCGCCGCGCCAGCTCGCCAAGCCGCGGCCCGGTGTAGAGCTGAACGACGTTGGTGACCATGGAAGGCGCGACCAGCAGCGCTGCGGCCTGTGCCGGCGGCATCGCCAGGCCCAACAGCCCTACCGCCACGGTAGGCAGCCCAAGCCCCACCACACCCTTGACCAGCCCGGCAAGCAAGAAAGTGAAGCCGATCAGCGTGGTCTGCCCATTCAGGAAAGTCGACTCCATGCCGCCCTCACCGCGCCGGCGACGCGGGCGCCGCAATGGGTGCGTGCACGGCGCGGCTGTCCGCCGGCGCCTCGTCGCGTTCATGCAAGCCGTAGTCGCGCAGCACCTGCGCCACGCGCAGCCGGTAGCCCGCGAACACGCCGCCCCGCCCGGCCGACTGCGCCAGCCGGTGCTCCTCGGTATTGCGCCACGCCATGACCGCGGCCTCGTCGCGGAAGAACGACAGCGACAGCAGCTTGCCCGGATTGGTCAGGCTCTGGAAGCGCTCCACCGAGATAAAGCCGTCGATGGCCTCCAGCGTGGGCCGCAGTTGCGCGGCGATCTGCATGTACGTGTCCTTGCGGCCCTCGGCCGGCTCGACTTCGAAGATGACTGCGATCATGGTGGGGTCCTATTGACTTGACTCGACTTGACTTGCTTCACAGAAAATACGGAATGCGCGCGTTGACCGATGGCCGATAGCGGAATGCGCGCGCCAGCGGCGCCGGATCCGCGCCATGCGCCAACAGCGCGGCCACCACGGCCTGCGCCACCGTGGACGCCAGCGCATCGCCGGGACATGCATGGCGGCCGCGCCCGAAGGTCCAGGGCGCAGGCGTCGCCGCCTCACACTGATCGAGCGAGGCGGCCGCCAGCACGACCAGCACCGTATCGCCCGCCTGCAGTTGCGCACCGCACAGGCGGACATCGGCGGCCAGGAAGCGCCGGGTGTTCTGCACCGGCGGATCCTCCCGCAGCACGCGTGCGGCCACGCAGTCCAACGCGGGCAGCTCTCGCCCATGGGACGTATCCCGGCCCAGGCACAGCAGCATGTTGCCGACCAGGCCGGCGGTGGCCTCGCATGCCTGGATCAGCAGGCCGATCGCATTGGTTGCGATGATCTCCCGCGCCACGCCGGCCGCATGCGCTTCCTGCACCAGTGCGTCCAGCGGCGGCGCGGATGACAGGCTCGTGCGCATCCAGGCCTGGAGCCATGTGGCGGCCTCGCTCCCGGCGGCAATCTCCTGCGCTGTCGCCAGCGGCGACATGGCCCGCGCGAAGGCTGCCACCTGGCCCGCTACGCATGGCTTGCCGGTCACCGGCAGTCCAAGTGCATCAGCTACCGCCAGCACCGGCAAGGTGAACATCCAGTGGTTCACGGCGACACCGGGCCGGACGGCGTCAAACGGCAGTTCCTGCGCCAGCGCCAATACCCGCGCGCCCATGCCGGCAAGCGCCAGGCACGCCATGCGTTTGCGCAGCACGCTCTTGAGCGGCGCATGCCAGTCCCCATCGTTCATGCGGATCAGGCCACCGAACAGTGCGCCGGCCGGGCTGCCCGCCAGCGCTGGCGGCACGGCTTGCGCGGGCGGCCGCACGCGGCAAGCGGGATGGGTCAGCACGGCCTGCACCTCGGCGGCGCCGGCGGCAACCCATAGCCCAAGCGCTTCGTCGCGATAGAACGGCCGCTGCGCGGCAAGGGTGCGGTAGTACGGCGCCGGATCGGGATGCATCACGGCGCAAAGCGGGTCGGACGGCATTGGCATGGCGGTCGGCAAGGGCATGAGGAGGCGGATCGAGAGCACACAAGCAGTATGCCGTCGCGCGCCGCGCGACGTTTCATGACGATGTGAAATGTGGAATGCGGACCGGGGCCGCAAAGCCGGGGGATGCCATGCCAGCCATGCCCGCCATCCGCCCGCGTCAAGCATACGGGCGTTTGACAATTCACCCCATCATCGTAAACTGGTTGTCAATTACAAGGACCTTCATGCGAATTCAGAAGAGCGAACAATTGACCCGCATCGTCCTGTCGGTGTTTCAGCTGAACGGCCGGCTCCTGGCCTGGGGCGACAGCTTCGTGGCCCCGCTGGGATTGACGAGCGCGCGCTGGCAAATGCTCGGCGCGCTTGCGCTAGCCGGCAAATCACTGACCGCGCCGCAGATCGCGGCCAATATGGGCGTGACCCGGCAAGGTGCCCTGAAGCAACTCAATCTGCTTGCCGACGAGGGCTTCATCGAAGCGTGTCCCAACCCCATGCACAAGCGCTCGCCACTATACGTGCTCACCGAACGCGGCCAACGCACCTACCGCACGGTGGACCAGCAGTGGCGGGAGCACGCGGCAAAGCTTGCCACCGCGTTCAGCGCGGCCGACCTGGAGGCCGCCGCCAGGGTGATCGAGGGGCTTGCTGCGATGCATGCCGAGGTCGACGCCGAAGTGGACATCGGCGCATAGCGCACTCGTCCCTGGGAAAGCACGATCAAGAGAGGCGACGGCAAGAGGCGCCTGGCATGCTGGCGGCGTCGCGCTTCCTTACAATCTTCTGCCGACCCCATATTGACAACCAGTTTCCATTAATGGAAACTGGTTGTCAATATTTGAGCGCGGAAGGAGGATCCATGAAACCGATCGTGCATGGCATCGCCGGCAGCGTGGCAATGCTGACCCTGCTGGGCATGAGCTTTCGTGACGGCATGCGGCTGGCTGGCAAGATGAGGCTGAAAACGCAATGAACGTGCGCTGGGTGCGCCATTTCCCTCGGATCCCTGCATGAAGACAGGCTATGGCCTGACCCCGCCGTTTCGCGAGGGATGCCAAAGATCACTTTTTTCCGCGCACGCACCTTTGCGGCGGCCACCGCTATGGTCCTCCGAGCGTCTATACTGCATTCGTTGCTTCATTGCGGAATGAACTATGGAATACGCTCCCAGCATCAGCCAGATGGCCGGCCTGCTTGCCGACCCGGGACGCGCCGCCATGTTGTGGGCGCTGATGGACGGCAGCGCCCGCCCGGCCGGCGAGCTTGCAGCCATCGCCGGCTTGTCGGCATCGTCCACCAGCGGTCACCTGGCGCGGCTCAGTGAGGGTGGCCTGCTCGCCGTGCAGACGCGCGGGCGCAATCGCTACTACCGGCTCGCCACGCCGGAGATCGGCGTAGCCATCGAGGCGCTCGCCAGTGCGTCGCTGGCCAGCCAGCCGCCGCGCGTGCGCGCGGTGCCCGCGTCGCGTACCGCGCCGGCGGCCTTGCGCCAGGCGCGCACCTGCTATGACCACCTGGCGGGCGAGCTTGCGGTTTTCCTGTTCGAACGCATGTCGCATGCCAACTGGATCGTGGTGGACGGCACGGCAGTGGACCTCACCGACAGCGGCAGTGCGGGCATGGTGCAGCTTGGCGTGGACCTGGATCTCGCGCGCCGCAAGCGGCGGCAGTTTGCCTGCACCTGCCCCGACTGGAGCGAGCGCAAGCCGCACCTTGGCGGCGCGCTTGGCGCGGCGCTGCTCGATATCATGATGGCCAACAGCTGGATCGAGCCCACGACCACATCGCGCGCGCTGCGCGTGACGCCGCGCGGGCAACGCGAGATCCTGCGCATTGCCGGCTGAGCGCAGGCTCATCCGTGGACAACACCATTTCCGTTTTCAACGCGCCAAGCCGGCGCCGCACCGATGGAGGGCTGATGCAATGAGCGACGAACTGAGTAACGAGGCGCGCGAGGCGCTCTGGCGCCTGATTGAGCTGATCGACTTCGACGACGCAGCCATGGTGGAGAAGCATCAGATGCTGTTCGACGAAGCCCTCGCCAACTCGGACGACGCGGATGCGGTCGAAGGCCAGGAACTGCTCTGGATCCTGAAGGACGTGATCGACTGGGAAGCGGGCTTCTATGTGGACTGGAAAGACGCCACGTCCTTCATCAGTTGCATGGATGAGCTGTGCGCCAGGGTCGATATCGAGCTGGACTGGGGCGTGGAGGATCCGGAGGATGAGGAGTTCCTGGAGAAAGCCAGCGTGCCGGAGCTGATGGAACTGGCTCATGAGCAGTTGCGGCTGGCCGGCATCACGCTCTGGAACTGGAACACCGACGGCGATGCCTATGCAGGCTGGATCGCCCGCGGCGAGGATGATGAAGAAATGACCACCCTGGCCGAAACACTGGGGCTGGAGATCAGGACCGGCGACCAGGCGTATTGAGGCTGCGGAGCTGGCCCCGGTCGCACCGCGGCCTCAGCCAGTGATCCCCACGTCAACCGCGCCCTGCCGATCCGTGGCGCCCAAGGTGCGCTCCAGCACATCGAGAAATGCCCTGACGCTGGCCGGCATCAGCTTGCGCGCGGGCATCAGCACAAACACCTTCAGCGGCGACGACGAATACGCCGGCAGCACCCGCACCAGGCGCCCCTGATCCAGCTCATCCTGCGCGTAGCGCGGCGAGAGCCGGGCCACGCCAAGGCCATCGGTGGCGGCTTTCAGGCGGATCTCCGCGCTCTGCGTGCGCATGCGCGGCTCCACCGCCATGCTGGCCACCTCCACGCCGTCGCGCAGGAACTCCCAGCGCCGGTCCTCCGCATCGCCCAGCATGGGCCAGCCGGCCAGCTCCTGTGGCGTGCGCGGCAAGCCCCGCGCGCGGATCAGCGATGGCGCGGCAAAAAAGCCGCGCTCGATGCGCACCACCCGCTTGCTGGCAAAGGAGCTGTCGTGCAGGCCGGTGGTCGTCATCACAAAGGCCAGGTCGTAGCCTTGCTCGACCAGGTCGGGCTGCTCCCAGCTCACATCGACCTGCACGCGCAGCTCGGGATGCAGCCGCAGCAACTGCGTGAGGATGGGCGAGATGTGCAGGGAGCCAACCTCGTAGGGTGTGGAAATGCGCAGTGTTCCACTGACTTGCTCGCTGACCGACACCGCCTCGGCGCTGATTTCGCGCAGCTCGTTAAAGAGGGGCGCAACCCGGTCGTAGAGTTGCTGGCCCCGCTCGGTCACCCGCACGCGGCGCGTGGTGCGCTCGAACAGGCGCACGCCCAGCTGCACTTCCAGCCGCGACACCGCCGCGCTGGCGGATGACTTCGGCACGTCGGCCAGATCCGCCCCCTTGGTGAAACTGGCGCCCTCCACCACCCGGCAGAAAATCTCCCAGTCCTTCCATTCGATCGTCTTCATTCGCCATCCCCATGCCACGTGGCGCGCCTCGCGAGTCGTGCGCGTCAATGTGGGTGATTGTCCCATGCGGCGAACAATGACGCGCGGGCGCCTAGCGGGCAGCGTTGCCTTCCGTTCTTTCCTTGACTATTTACATCGTAAATCTACACTGTAAATTATCGTTGCCGAAGCAGCATCGCAGCAGAAGGCGACATGCCTCAATCAGCACACACCGATCGCCTCACCCCAACAGACATGGCAAGAAACCTCACCCAGGAAGAGATCGACGCGTTCAAGGCCCGCCTGTGCGCGGTAGCGGAGCGGCGCTTCGCCGAAGGCGGCGTAGCCAGCGTGAGCATGCGCCAGCTCGCCGAGGAACTGGGCTGCAGCCCGATGACGCCCTACCGTTACTTCAAGGACAAGGACGACATCCTGGCCACGGTGCGCACCGCCGCGTTCGACCGTTTCGCCGCCACCCTTGAGGCCGCCGGCGCCAGCGTTGCCGAGCCGCGCGAACGCGCGCGCGCGGTGGGCGAGGCCTATCTCGCCTTTGCCTTTGCCGAGCCCAATGCCTACCGGCTGATGTTCGACATGACCCAGCCGGACGACGACCGCTACCCCGACCTGGAGCGCGCCGGCTCGCGTGCGCGCCGCACCATGAGCGCGCATCTGGAGACCATGGCGCAGCGCGGCCTGATCCATGGCGACCCGCAGGTGCTGAGCTATGTGATCTGGGCCTCGATCCACGGGCTGGTGATGCTGCGCCTGGCCGGCAAACTGCCCGGCGACCCCGATTTCCGCGTCATCCACACCGAGATGCTGCGGCTGCTGGCTGCGGGCATGCGCGCGCCCATGCCCGCAGCCATGCCCGCAGCCATGCCCGAGGCCAGTCTCGAAGCGGGTCATGAAGCAGATCATGAAGCCGTTAGCGAACCCGTCCCCCCAGTTATGCCGAAGCCAATCCGGCAGCAGAGAAAAAGGAGCTCCCAATGAGCCAGCCGTTCCCGTCCACACCCTATCTCAGCGGCAACTTCGCCCCCATCCTGATGGAATGCGATGCGCCCGACCTGCCGGTGCTTGGCGAGCTGCCACGCGCGCTGCGCGGCACGCTCTACCGCAACGGGCCAAACCCGCAGTACGCCCCGCGCGATGCGCATTACCACTGGTTCATCGGCGATGGCATGGTGCACGCCTTCCACATTGAAGACGGCCGCGTGCGCTACCGCAACCGTTGGGTACGCACCAACAAGTTCCAGCGCGAGCAGGCCGCGGGGCAGGCGCCGTTCGGCAGCTGGGGCAACCCGGCCACCACCGATCCGTCAGTGCTCGGGCAGAACGACGGCGTGGCCAACACCAATATCCTCAGCCACGCCGGCCGCCTGCTGGCGCTGGAAGAAGCCGACCTGCCGGTGGAGCTGGACGCCCAGACCCTGGCCACGCGCGGCGATGTCGACTACGGCGGCAAGCTCACCGGCGCCATGAC
Source organism: Cupriavidus sp. 05L411 (assembly GCF_056398045.1). Lineage (NCBI taxonomy): Bacteria > Pseudomonadati > Pseudomonadota > Betaproteobacteria > Burkholderiales > Burkholderiaceae > Cupriavidus > Cupriavidus sp. 05L411. The sequence goes on from NZ_JBFTOQ010000009.1 coordinate 46,426, forward strand.
CGCGCACCCCAAGGTGGACCCCGTGACCGGCGAGATGGTGTTCTTCGCATATTCGGCCGATGGCCCCTTCACCCCCGGCATGCGCTACGGCGTGGTGGATCGCAACGGGCAGCTGCAGCGCCTCGAACACTTCGAAGCGCCGTTTCCCAGCATGGTCCACGATTTCATGGTCACGCAGAAACATGTGCTGTTTCCCATCCTGCCGCTCACCGGCAGCATGGAGCGCGCCATGCGCGGCGAGCCGGCCTACGCGTGGGAGCCGCAAAAGGACTCGCACATCGGCATCATGCCGCGCAATGGCGGCACCGCGCAGATGCGCTGGTTCCGTGGCGAGGCCTGCTACGTGTTTCACGTGATGAATGCCTGGGACGCCGGCAACAAGGTCATCGCCGACGTGATGCAGTATGAATCCTCCCCCATTTTCAATCCCGACGGCAACAGCACCGGCGCTCGGCTGTGCCGCTGGACCTTCGACATGGCCGGCAAGTCGGACACGTTCACGCGCGAATACCTGGACGACACGGCGGGCGAGTTCCCGCGCTTCGACGAGCGCTTCTCCACGCTGCCTTATCACCATGGCTATTACGCGTTCCGCCAATACGAGAGCAGCGAGCGTGGCAGCTACGACAGCCTGGCCCACCTGGACCTGCGCAGCGGCAAGCGCGCCACCTACCAGTTGCCCGAGGGCGATGCCTTCTCCGAGCCGGTGTTTGTGCCGCGCGCAGCCGACAGCGCCGAAGGCGATGGCTGGCTGCTGGCTACCGTCTACCGGGGCGTGCAGGCGCGCAGCGACCTGGTCGTGCTGGATGCCAGCGCGGTCGCCGATGGGCCGGTTGCCACGGTACAGCTTTCGCACCGCGTGCCGTTCGGCTTTCATGGCAACTGGTGCGGCGCGGACTGAGCCGGCAACAAGACACGCATCGACATCCACTGCCTGGCGGCCGGGCTTGGTTCGGGCCGCAAACCAACCCAAGGAGAACAGCATGGGAATACTGATTGGCTTTGCCCCGTTCGTCGCTTTTTTTATCGCCATGCGGAGCATCTCGCCGCTGGCCGGCCTGGCCGCGGCCTTCGTGGTCTCGCTGTTGCTGTGCCTGCGCATGTGGCGGCGCGGCGAATCGCTCAAGGTGCTGGAGCTGGGCAGCCTGGCCCTGTTCGCGCTGCTGTTGCTCTATACGGTCAGCGCCTCGCCCCAATGGACGGTGGCCACGGTACGGCTCGCGGTCGATGCAGGCCTGCTGGCGATCGTGCTGGTCTCGCTGGCGATCGGACGCCCGTTCACGCTGCAATATGCCCGCGAGCAGGTGCCCAGGGAATACTGGGCGTCGCCGCGCTTCCTGGCGGTGAACCGGCATATCACGCTGGCGTGGGCCGCCGCGCTGGCCGTGATGGTGGCCGCCGACGCGGCGGCGGAATACGTCAGCACCATCCCGTTGTGGGTCGACGTGGCGGCGACGGTGGCTGCGTTCGCCGGCGCCGTCATCTTCACGGTGCGCTACCCGGCAGCTGTGCGGCGGGCGGCCGAGGCCGCGGCGTCGGCCACGCCGGGCCGGCCGCTGGCATAGCCGGATAGCAACCCGGCCCCACAGGCTTCTGGTGCGTTTCTCCCCGATCTGTGGCAAATTTCCCGCACGGAGAACGGGAGGAGCTTTTGCCATGAAGCCAAGCACCAGTGCCGGCCTGTTGCGAGCGCGCGATGGCCGCAAAGCCCGCGTGACCGAAGGCGGATGGTAGGCGGCCTGACCAGCGCTGTGATGTGCGTGGTAGCTGCCTGGGAGAGCGTGTCTCGCCGGCGCGGGCGGCGCGCTGGCGTGGCGGGGAAAACGGCGGCCCAGGCCGCCGCCGGGCTTCAGTGCTCGAACATGATCACGGAGCGCGCCAGTTCGCCGCGGCGCAGTTCGTCAAAGGCCTCGTTGATGTTCTCCAGCGGCATGCGGCGCGAGATCAGCTCGTCCAGCTTGAGCTTGCCCGACAGGTAGAAATCGACCAGTCGCGGCATGTCCACCGGGAAGCGGTTGGAGCCCATCATCGAGCCCTGGATGCGCTTCTCGGCCAGGAAGTCCGTGCCCTTGATCTCGATCTTCACGCCTGGCGCGATCATGCCGATCACCGTGGCGGTGCCGCCGCGGCGCAGCATGGAGAAGGCTTGCTCGGCGGTCTGCTTCAGGCCGATGGCTTCGAACGCATGGTGCACGCCGCCACGGGTCAGCTCGCGCACGGCTTCCACCGCATCCACGTCAGCCGCGTTGATCACATCGGTCGCGCCGAATTGCCTGGCAAGTTCCAGCTTGCCGGGCACCCGGTCGATCGCGATGATGCGGCCCGCACCGGCAATGGCCGCGCTGTTGATGGTGGCCAGCCCGATGCCGCCGCAGCCGATCACCGCCACGGTCTCGCCCGGGCTCACGCGCGCGGTGTGGATGACCGCGCCCATGCCGGTGGTCACCGCGCAGCCGATCAGCGCGGCGCGGTCCAGCGGCATATCGCGGCGGATGGCCACCAGCGCGTGCTCGTGGATCAGCATCTGCTCGGCAAAGGCCGACAGGTTCAGGAACTGGTTCATCGGCCCGCCCTTGGCCGCCAGCAGGCGCGGCTCCTCGCCCTCGCGGCGCTTGGTGTCAGGCTCCACGCACAGCGAGAGGTGGCCGGTCAGGCAGTGCTCGCAATGGCCGCAATAGGCCGACAGGCAAGTGATCACGTGATCGCCGGGCTTGACCGTGCGCACTTCGGAACCCACCTGCTCGACCACGCCGGCCGCCTCGTGCCCAAGCACCACCGGCATCGGGAAGGGATAGGCGCCGTCTAGAAAATGCAGGTCCGAGTGGCAAACGCCCACCGCCGCCGTGCGCAGCAGCACCTCGTGCGGGCCCGGCTTGCCAATGGCGACGTCTTCGATCACCAGCGGGGTCTTGGGTTGATGCAGGACAGCGGCTTTCATGGGTCTCCTCGTTGTTCGATCTTGTTCGATCTTGTTCGGCACAATTCGCTAAGATTCCCGTCCCCGGCAACGGCGGCGGCACGGCTACCATACAACCGAAACGCCGTTCAGTGAAGCCATAAAACAGCGCCCGCCCCCGGCCTGCCGCCCGGCCACGCGCCTTAGGATCAGGAATGCGACGCTGCCTTGTCCTATTGTGCGGGTGCGGGCGCGGGCGCCGCAGCAACAGCGACAGCAGCAGCGGCCGGTTCCGCGTTGCGCCGCTGGTGGTACTTGCGCAGAATCTGCTGCGCAATCGACAGCCGCGAGGCCACCGGCACCGGGAACCGCACCAGCGCATCGAGCCGGTCCGCCGCCATGGCTTCGAACATCACGCGCGGCTCGAACTGCGAGAGATCGAGAAAGCGCGAGCCGCCGTATTCCTGCAGGCTGTGCCGGGCCTCGGCCAGGAAGCCGGCGCACACCTCTTCCGTGATCGCGATCAGGTCGGCCTCGACGCGGTCCGGGTCGCTCTTCTCCGGCAACGGGATGCGCAGCGTGTCCAGGGTGTACTTGCCCGCCTGGGAGTGGTTGCGCACGGCGACCGTCAGCAACATGCTGTTGGGAATCTGCACCGTGGAACCCGTGAACTGGCGCGCGCCGGCAATTTCCACCAGCGTGGTGGTGAGCGCGTCCATGTCCACCACCTCGCCGGAATGCGGGCCGATCTCGACGATATCGCCAAGCTGGAAGGGGCGCGCCATCATGCGCAGGAAGGCGCCAAGGAAGCACATCACCAGTTCCTTGCCGCCGATCACCAGGGCCACCGCGAAAGCGGTCAGCGAGATCGCCACGCTCTTGAGCTCGGACACCCAGATGCCCAGCAGCAGCAGGAACACCACCGCGGCAACCGCATTGCGCGAGGCCACGGTCCACGTGCGATAGCTGCCGCGGTTGTCCTTGTCCCCCTGCTGGCGGGCCTGGAAAAAGCGGTTGATGAACTTCACGGCCAGCATGCCGGCCAGCACGATGCCGACGCTAAGCGCGATGTGTAGAAGATAGCTGTCGTTGAAGGGCAGGTTCATGAGGATCGGTCCGGATACCGCGAGGATGCAAACCCCAGATTCTAGCCATGCCGCACCGCAACCAGCGCAAAACCCGCCGCAGCCCCGCCCCGCGCCTTTCCCCAGGCGGCGTTTTCTCTTATGATGCCGCCCAATGTACCAGCCGGTAAATGTACTGCCGTGCATCCTGCCTTGTGCTGGCCGGGCCAGGTCGGATGCCGGCAGCGCCAGTCAATGCGGGCCACACCGGCACATCCGGCTTCCGCGCTCCAATTCCTCTTATCCATGACCAGCCAGCAACCCGCATCCCGCCCTCCTCCCCCCACCCTGCGCCGCACCTTGCGCGCGCGCCATCTCACCATGATTGCCATCGGCGGCTCGATCGGCACCGGCCTGTTCGTGGCCTCCGGCGCCACCATCGCGCAGGCCGGCCCGGGCGGCGCGCTGGCGGCCTACATCCTGATCGGCGCCATGGTGTACTTCCTGATGACCAGCCTGGGCGAGCTGGCGGCGTACATGCCGGTGTCGGGATCGTTCGCCACCTACGGCGCGCTCTACGTGGAGGAAGGCTTCGGCTTCGCGCTGGGCTGGAACTACTGGTACAACTGGGCGGTGACCATCGCCGTGGAACTGGCGGCGGCGCAGCTGGTGATGCAGTACTGGTTTCCGGATACGCCCGGGCTGCGGTGGAGCGCGCTGTTCCTCACGCTGATGTTCCTGCTCAACGCCATCTCCGTGCGCGGCTTTGGCGAGGCCGAATACTGGTTCGCGCTGGTCAAGGTGGTGACGGTGATCGCGTTTATCGTCATCGGCGTGCTGATGATCTTCGGCATCCTGCGCGGCGATACGGGCGGCGTGCCGGCCGGGCTGGTGAACCTGACGGCAGGCGACGCGCCCTTCGTCGGCGGCCTGCCGGCGATGATCGGCGTGGCCATGATCGCAGGCTTTTCCTTCCAGGGCACCGAGCTGATCGGCGTGGCCGCCGGTGAATCGGCCGATCCCGCCAAGAACATCCCGCGCGCCGTGCGCCAGGTGTTCTGGCGCATCCTGCTGTTCTACGTGCTGGCGATCCTGATCATCGGCATCCTGATTCCCTACACCGATTCCAGCCTGCTCAAGAGCGATGTGGAAACGGTGGGCGTGAGCCCGTTCACGCTGGTGTTCCGCCATGCGGGACTGGCATTTGCCGCCGGGGTGATGAACGCGGTGATCCTGACCGCCGTGCTGTCTGCCGGCAACTCGGGCATGTACGCTTCCACCCGCATGCTCTACAACCTGGCGACCGAAGGCCGCGCCCCGCGCATCTTCGCACGCCTCACGCGCAACGGCGTGCCGCTGGCGGCGCTGCTGGCCACCACCGCGGTGGGTGCGCTGTGCTTCCTGACCTCCATGTTCGAGAGCAAGTCGGTCTATCTGTGGCTGCTGAACCTGTCGGGCATGACCGGCTTCATCGCCTGGCTCGGCATCGCCATCAGCCACTACCGCTTCCGCCGCGGCTTTGTCGCGCAAGGGCTGGACCTTTCCCGCCTGCCGTATCGCTCGCCCTTCTTCCCGTACGGCCCGATCTTTGCCTTTGCGCTGTGCCTGATCGTCACGCTGGGCCAGAACTACCAGGCCTTCATGGACGGCAAGATCGACTGGGTGGCAGTGACCGCCACCTATATCGGCATCCCGATCTTCCTTGCCATCTGGCTGGGCTACCGGCTCGTGCGCAAGACGCGCTTCGTGCGCTATGCCGACATGCAATTTCCGCCGCTGCCGCCGGCCCGCGGCACGCAAGCAACCGGTTCCGTCTTTCCCGCCACGGCGACCGGCGAATAAAGAGCAGTAAGCAGTAAGCATCCTGAGAGCACATAAGAAAACCAAAGCGCTGTACTACAGCCGCTGTACGACAACAACAAGGAGAGTTGACTTGAAACACGCGATCCACAAGAGCCTGCTGGCAGTGGCCGTCGGCTTCACGATGTCGGCCCACGCCGCGCCTACGCTGATCGAATCCGTGCAGGGCTACACCTTGAAGAACGACCAGGTCGCCAGCTTCACCGGCCTGGTGTTCGACCAGGGCAAGGTGCTGGCCACCGGCGACGCCACCGCGCTGCGCGCGCAGTACCCCGATGCCAGGCGCATCGACGGCCAGGGCAAGACCCTGCTGCCGGGCCTGATCGACGCGCACGGCCACGTGTTCCGCCTGGGCTTCAAGACCACCGAGATCTCGCTGTCGGGCACCAAGGCCCTGGCCGAAGCGCAGGGCATGATCCGCGCCTACGGCGACAAGAACCCGCAGCGCAAATGGCTGCTGGGCTACGGCTGGAACCAGGTCAACTGGAAGCTGGGCCGCTTCCCCACCGCGGCCGAGCTGGACGCCGCCGTATCGGACCGCCCGGTGCGCCTGGTGCGCGTGGACGGCCACGCAGCGTGGCTGAACACCAAGGCCATGCTAGCCGCCGGCATCACGCGCGACACCAAGGACCCGGCAGGCGGGCGCATCGAGCGCGACGCCAACGGCAACCCCACCGGCGTGCTGGTCGACAAGGCCATGGCGCTGGTCAACAACGTGATCCCGCCGTACTCGGACGACGACCGCCGCGCCGCGCTGGCCGCCGCGCTGGCGCACATGAACGCGCTCGGCCTGACCGCCGCGGGCGACGCCGGCGTGACCGCGCAGGAAGACCGCATCTACCGCGAGTTCGCCGACCAGGGCAAACTGACCACGCGCATCTACGGCATGATCCGCGACACCGGCGACGACTTCAAGGCGCTCTCCGCCAAGGGCCCGCTCTCCGGCTACGGCAACGATCGCTACTACCTGCGCGCGGTCAAGCTGTACGGCGACGGCGCACTCGGCAGCCGTGGCGCGGCGCTGATGGCGCCGTACTCGGATGACCACGTGCACAGCGGCCTGCTGTTCATGAGCGACGCGGCCATGCAGGCCAGCGTCAAGATGGCGATCAAGGCCGGCTACCAGGTCAACGTGCACGCCATCGGCGATGCCACCAACCACCAGGTGCTGGACGCGCTTGAGGTGGCCTACAAGGAAGTCGGCGGCCGCGAACTGCGCAACCGCATCGAGCACGCCCAGGTGGTTGCGCTGCCGGACATCCCGCGCTTCAAGCAGCTCGACCTGATCGCTTCGATGCAGCCCACCCATGCCACCAGCGACATGAACATGGCTGAGGACCGCATCGGCAAGGAACGCATCAAGGGCGCCTACGCCTGGCAGACCATGCTCAAGCAAGGCACCGTGATTGCCGGCGGCTCGGACTTCCCGGTGGAATCCGCCAATCCCTTCTACGGCCTGCATGCGGCGGTCACGCGCACCGACCACGAAGGCCGCCCGATCAAGGGCTGGCATCCGGAGGAAGCCATGACCCTGACCCAGGCCTTCCGCGCCTTCACGCTGGACGCCGCTTACGCGGAGCACCAGGAGAAGACGCTGGGCTCGCTGGAGCCGGGCAAGTGGGCCGACTTCATCCTGGTCGACCAGGACCTGTTCAAGGTGGCGCCGGCCGAGATCTGGAAGACCCGCGTGACCCAGACGTGGGTGGCGGGTGAGCGCGTGTACGCGGACGCAAGCGCACGTTGATGTTGATGCGCTGAATTGCCGAGTGCCATGGCGTGTATTCTTCGCCGTGGCATGATCAAGAGGCCGGCCCCGCGCCGGCTTTTTTTCATGCGCGCTGCCGCTTCACAGGGTGTTGCAAACAGAAAACACCCATTGCCCGCCCCACCGGGCGGCAAGCGATCAAGTGGCGAGCATGGCGCACCGGCCATTGCGCCATGAGACGAAACAATGTCTGCAAAGGCCGCGGGGAATGTCTCGACCTCCGAAAATGTGCCCATGCGCATGTGAAAGCCAAGTCTCTGCCCGCACGGGAAATGGGGGCAACGGATGCCATTGATTTCAACGGTGTGACATCCTGCTCTTACACATTCTTACAGCACTAGCGCCGCTTCTTGGCTAGCCTTCATTCACTCGCCACCGTGCAGCGAACCCGAGTCCTGCACATCCGCGAGTATCGTCGATGGCCCTCGGGCCATACGCATTCGCCCCGCTCCTGCGCTCAGCCGGAGCGCGGGCAGATCAACGGACCCGGCATGTCCTGGTCCACACACAGATGCGCAAGCGGTCCGGCTGGGCCGTGAAACAACGCATCGCGGAAGAAAAATTGGGGGACTTGCTTTACAGGGAACGTGCGTCTTGCCGACACGCCCGGTGCCAACGGCTTGCCGCTCGTTTTGCGAACCCGATCGCGCAAACTTGCCAGTGAGGATGCCATGAGCGACAAAATCGAACAAAGCCGTCCCCCGGCCACGCACCTGCCGGACTTGCGCACAGACCATCTGGCGCCTGCGAGAGGCAGCCGCGAGCTGAGCAAACGCCCCCTCTGGCATGTGGTGCCTCGCCTGACCAGTTACGGCGTAGCCGCCTTTATCGTCTGGGTGATCTTGGCCGTGATGTTCCCCCCAGTGTTTACGCGCTCGTCGGAACGCGCAGTGGTCGATGGACCGGTCAACCTGGTCACCACGCCGGTCGAAGGCGTGGTGGCGGGCCAGCGGATTTCGGTGGGCGCCTCATTTGCACCGGGAGACACGCTGATGAGCGTGCAGAACCAGAATATCGACCGCGCCTTGCTGGTGGAACTGACGGGCAAGAAGCTGGACAACCAGCAACGCTACGATGCGGCCAAAGCCAAGCTCGAAGGCGATCAGGCCCGCCTTGATGCAACCGACCAGGAGACCAAGAAATACCAGGCAGCCGCACAAGCCGAGCACGCCGCCAAGATCCGCGGCATCCAGGCCCGCATGGCAATGGCCAAGGAACAGGTGGACCAACAGGAAGACGTGGTGAACCGCAACCAGGCCATGCAATGGGCGGGCGCGGTCAGCGAGGCCTATACAAACGCCTCCCGCTACCAGTTGTCGATCCTGTCGAACTCCAAGGAAGCGATCCGCGCCGAGCTCGACAACGCGCTCAGCAACAGCCAGGCGGCCAAGGGCAAGGTGTACCTCTCCAGCACCGATGGCGCGGTCTCCACGCTGGCGCAGCGGCACGACGAACTGAGCGCGGAGATCACCCAGCTCAAAGCGGAGCTGACCCAGCTTGAGCAGTATGGCAAGTCGGTTGACTCCCTGATCGCGCAGGAAGAGCAGCGCGTCCAACGCATGTCTAACCTGGATATCAAGGCCTACGATTCCGGCATGGTCCAGGACGTGCTGGCACCGCCCGGCACGCGCGTCGCGGCCGGCGCGACCTTGCTGCGCAGTACCAATTGCGCGCAACCCCGGGTGGTGGCGGTGTTCCCCCGCAGCCTCAGCAACGACCTGTTGCCCGGCACCAAGGTGACGGTGCGCGTGGACGGCGTGGCCGCGCCGTTGGCCGGCAAGGTCGCCGAGATCCTGCCGCGCGCGCCCGATGGCGAGCAGGCGCGCTACTTCGTGCCGTTCCCGCCCATCGAGAAGAACGAGATCTACCTGATCGCCAAACTGGACAAGCCCTTGCCGGCGTTGCCCCAGCAGAGCGCCGGCGCGGCGGCGGATCACTGTGCGCTGGGCCGCTGGGCCAAGGTCAGCCTCGACCAGCCCTGGTGGGGCCACATGCGCACGCTGATCTGACGGCAGCGAATCCGACGCAAGGCAGGAGATCGCCATGAACCGGACCTTACCCACCTTATCCACTTTACTCACCTTACGCCGCCGAGTGCTGCCGCCGCTGCTGGCCGGCATGACCAGCCTGGCCACGATCCTGGCGCCGCCCGCCGCCGCCCAGGCGCCCCCAGCGCAAGCGCGCGAACAGTTGCTGGCAGGCGCCTGCCAGGCCATTTCCGCGCGGGTCGCGGCGGTGCCCGGCCAGGGCCCGGTGATGCTCGGCAGCTATGAGCCTGCACCGGGGCAGGGTCCGCTCGCACCCGCCTTGCAGCAAACGGCGTTCGTCTATGACAACGCGCTCGCCGGCATCGCGCTGGTGGCCTGCCGCCGCGTTGGCGATGCGCGCCGCATAGCGGACGCCATGGTTGCTGCCAGCGCGCGTGATCGTCACTACCACGATAACCGGCTGCGCAATGCCTACCGCGCCGGTGCGCTGCCGGCGGGTCCCGCGCCCCTGCCCGGCTGGTGGGACACGCCGAGCCAGCGCTGGTTCGAGGACGCGTACCAGGCCGGCACCGCCACGGGCAATGTGGCGTGGGCCGCGCTGATGCTGCTGGCCGTCTACGACAGCACCCACGAACGCCGCTATCTCGACAGTGCCGCGGCGCTGATGGGCTGGGTCGATGCCACGCTCTTCGATGCCGGCCCCCCGGGCGGCTTCATCGGCGGCTACTTCGGCGAGGAACCCAGCCCCACCCGCCAGTCCTGGAAATCCACCGAGCACAACGTCGATGCCTATGCCGCGTTCAGCTGGCTGGCCCGCCTCAGCAACGATCCGCGCTGGCCGGTGGCGGCGCGGCGCGCGCGCGGCTTCGTCGAGGCGATGTGGCAGCCGCGCGAAGGCCGCTTCGTGATCGGCACGCGCGACGATGGCCGCTCGCTCAATAGCGGCCCCTCCGCCCTCGATGCGGTGCTATGGCCGCTGATCGCCGTGCCAGATGCGCCCGCGGACTGGCGCAGGGGGCTGGACTGGACCCGCGAGCGCCATGGCATCAAGGGCGGCTACGGCTTCAACGGCAACCCCGACGGCGTCTGGACCGAAGGCACCGGCCAGGCCGCGCTGGTGCTGCGCGCCAGCAGTCGCGCGCAGGATGCCTCATCGCTCTGGCCACTGCTGCTGTCACAGCGCGCGCCCTCCGGCCTGCTTTACGCCACGCCGGAACAACGCATCCGCACCGGCCTCTCGATCGGGCCGACCTCCACCACGGAGGACTTCTACTACTACCACCTGCCCCACCTCGGCGCGACCGCATGGGCGGTGCTGGCCGCCGCAGGCTGGAACCCCTTCCGTCCTTCCGGATGTGTCGATGCCGCTTGCACCAGCGCCATTTCCGCCCCGCCGTCCAAGGAGTAACGATGTTTGCATTCTTCCTCGATGGCAGGGCGCTGCTCGTCATCAACGCCGCCACACTGCTGCTCGCCTGGCTTTGCATGCGGGGAGACCGCGCCCGGGACTCTGATCGTTGCGTGTTTGGTGCCATCACCGCGACCCTGCTGCTCGTCTACCTCGCCTGGCGCTGGACCCAGACGCTGCCCGAATGGCAAATGACCTTCCCGAGCCTGTGGGCGCATGCCTTCTTCGGGTTCGAGATCATGACGATCGCGTACACCGTGATCTCCATCGTCACGCTGACGCGCGGCAGCAACCATGCGCCGGCGGCCGATGCAGGCGAGGCAGCGCTGCGGCGCAGCCGCTCGGTGCCCCGCGTCGATATCTTCATCGCAACCTACAACGAAGGACTGGAAATACTGGAGAAGACCATTGTTGCCGCGCTAGCGATCGACTATCCGGATTTTCGCGTGTGGGTACTCGACGACACCCGGCGCGACTGGCTGAAGGCGTTCTGCGCGCAGGTCGGCGCCAACTACGTCACGCGTCCCGACAACACGCATGCCAAGGCGGGCAACCTCAACAATGGCCTGCAGCATAGCGCCCGTGCGGAGCATGGCGGCGGCGCACCCTACATCATGGTGCTCGATGCCGACTTCGCCCCGAACAAGAACATCCTCATGCGTACCATCGGCCTGTTCGCCGACCCCAAGGTCGGCGTAGTGCAGACGCCGCAGTTCTACTACAACGCGGACCCGATCCAGTACAACCTGCGCTCGACCGAATGCTGGGTCGACGAGCAGCGCGCCTTCTTCGATGTGATGCAGCCCGCCAAGGACGCCTGGGGCACCGCCTTTTGCATCGGTACGTCCTTCGTGGTCAGGCGCGAGGCGCTCAGCTTGATCGGCGGCTTCCCAACCGGCACGGTCACGGAGGATATCCACCTGACGTATCGCCTGATGCCCCACGGCTATGTCACGCGCTGGCTCAACGAACGCTTGAGCGTGGGCCTGTCCGCCGAAGGCCTGCCCGAGTACATCAGCCAGCGCAGCCGGTGGGGACTGGGCACGATCCAGGTAGCGCTCACGGCCGACGGGCCGCTGCGAGGACGCGGCTACACACTGGGCCAGCGCGTGCATTACGTGCACGGCCTGCTGCACTGGCTGAGCCGCCCTTTCACGCTCATGCTGCTGGCCGGGCCACTGTTGTATTGGTACTTCGACGTGCCGACGCTGTACGGCGAACCGATGCAGTTCCTTGCCTATGGCGTGCCGGCGCTGCTGCTTTACTGGGCCTACAGCATCTGGGTAACCGGCTCGCGCGCACTGCCCATCTTTACTGAAGTCACGCAGATCGTATCCGCGCTGGCGGTCAGCGCGACGCTGATCAGCGCGTTCTTCAAGCCGTTCGGGCGTCCTTTCAAGGTCACCAACAAGGGGCTGGATCGCAGCAAGCTGGTGATCCACGGGAAGTTCGCCACGCTCTACGGCTGCCTGATCTTGCTCTCGGGCATGGGCCTGGCGCGCGCGGTGGCCGCCGACGCGGCAGCCTCGGGACTCGTCTTCAACATCGCGTGGACCGCCGTGTCGATGGTGCTCTACCTTACCTCGCTGCTGGTCTGCGTGGAACTGCCACGGCCGCGCAAGGAGGAACGCTTCCCCTACCGGGAACGAGCCCTGCTGCGGATCAACGGCAAGGCAGCTTGCGGCGGGCACGAGTACACCGCCACTACCGTGAACCTGTCCTGCAATGGCGTCGCCATTACCAGCGCGATGGCGGCGGCGATTCCGGTCGGCGCCGAGGGCGCGGTCTGGATGGAGGCGACCGGCTGGGTGCCGTGCCGGATCGCGCGCCGCCAGGGCAAGCTGCTCGGGCTCGCCCTGCATCTGGACATGGCGACGCGCCACCGCTTGATACGGCTGCTCTTCAGCGAGCCCACCCACAACGTCGCCAGCCAGGGCAATCCCCGGCTGGCCATTTCGCGGCTCGTGTGGCGCGCCTTTTCCGGATGAATCCCATGCACAAGACTCTCGCCCCTATGCTGCGCATTCTCGGCATGGCCCTGCCGCTTGCGCTGGCCGCATGCACCCTCGAGCCAACATACCAGCGCCCCGCGCAACCAGTGCCAGAGGCCTGGCCCACCGGCCCGGCATACGCTGCCGGCACGCCGGCAGCGGCCGAAACCAGCACAGCGGCGGCCGACCTGGGCTGGCAGGACTTCTTCGTCGATGCGCGCCTGCGGCGCCTGATCGAACTGGCGCTGGCCAACAACCGCGATCTGCGCGTCGCCACGCTCGCCATTGAACAGGCACGCGCCCAGTACCGTATCCAGCGCGCCGCGCAGTTCCCCGCGATCGGTGCCAGCGCGGGCGTGCTCAGCCAGCGCGTGCCCAGCGAACTGCGCGCACCCGGGCAGCCGGCGGTCATCACGCAATACAGCGCAGGCGTGGGCTTCAACGCGTTCGAGCTGGACTTCTTCGGACGCGTGCGCAGCCTCAAGCACGAGGCACTCGAACAATATCTCGCCACGGAGGAAGCGCGCCGCAGCGCCCATATCAGCCTGGTCGCGGAAGTCGCCAGCGCCTACCTGACCTGGCGCGCCGACCAGGTGCTGCTGCAAATCTCGGAGGACACGCTGAAGAGCCAGCAAGCTGCCGCCGAGATGATCGGGCGCAGCAAGCGCGCGGGCGCCATGGCACAGCTGGACCTGCACCGCGCCGAGACCCAGGTGCAGACCGCGCGCGTGGGCGTGGAGCAATACACGCGGCAGGTCGCGCAGGACGAGAATGCCATCAGCCTGCTGATCGGCGGCCCGCTGCCGCAAGACCTGCCACCGCCCGAGCCCTTCGAGTCAACAAGCCTCGTTGCCGAGCTGCCTGCCGGCCTACCCTCGGCGTTGCTGCAGCAAAGGCCCGACATCATGGCCGCCGAGCACCGCCTGAAAGCCTCCAACGCCGACATCGGCGCCGCGCGGGCGGCCTTCTTCCCGACCATCTCGCTGACCGGCGCGGTTGGCTCGGCCAGCACCAATCTGGCCGGGCTATTCTCCGCAGGCATGGGCGCGTGGACCTTCGCGCCGCAGATCACCCTGCCGATCTTCAATGCCGGCAACAACCAGGCCAGGCTCGATGCCTCCAAGGTGCAGAAGGACATCAATATTGCCGCCTACGAAAAGACGATCCAGACGGCCTTTCGCGAAGTGGCAGACGGCCTGGCCGCGCGCGGGACCTATGACCGGGAGGCCGCCGCGCAGGAAACCCTGGTCAAGGAAGCCAGCGAAACCCAGCGCCTGTCGGAGATGCGGTTCAAGAACGGCGTGGACGACTATTTTGCGGTCTTCGATGCCCAGCGCCAGCTCTATACCGCGCAGCAAACCCTGGCCACCATCCGGTTGGCCCGCCTGACCAGCCGTGTCGCGCTGTACAAGGCGCTTGGTGGAGGATGGTCGGAGCACACGGCCGCCGTGGCGCAAAGCGCGGACGTAACACCGGCACGATGAAGCGCACCGCAGCTAGCGGGGCCCGATCGCTACATGCCGGCCCCGGGCCTTGGACCGGACAGGTGGAAGCGCATGCGCCTCGGGCCGGCCCCGCCGCGCGGAGACGGCGGCCTGCCGCTGCGTCACACGGCAGGCCAGCGCCGCCACACTCTCGATCGCCAGGCAAATCAGGAAGTAGAGCAACGCGACGGCAAGGAACACCTGCGCCGCATAGCCCACGCTGCGCCCGTTGACCTGCGTTGCCACGGTCGACAACTCCACCACGCCCACGATATAAGCCAGCGACGTATCCTTGGCCAGCGACACCCACACATTGCCCAGCGACGGCAGCATGGTGCGCAGCGTCTGCGGCAGCACCACCTGCCAGAGTGCCTGCAACGGCGTCATGCCGAGCGCCAGCGCCGCATTGCGCTGGCCGCGCCCGATCGCGTCGAAGCCCGCCGCCATGACCTGCGCGATGTAGGCCGCGCCAATCAGCGCGAGCGCCAGCACCACGGTCTGCACCTCGCCCACGTGAACGCCCGCCAGCATCGGCAGCAGGAAGTAAGCCCAGAAGATCAGCATCAGCACGGGAATCGCGCGCAGGCAGGCCAGCAACGCGCGCACGGCACGCGCAATCGGTGCCGGCGCCAGGTCAAGCATCACGGCAACGCCAATGCCCAGCACGGTGGCGCCCGCGCAGGCCAGCAGCGCCATCCACAAAGTCAGCGCGGCACCCGCCAGGGGACCGTTGGGGAACGTGCCGGCCAACAGGTAGGGCAACTGCCTGAGCACGACGGCCCAACCGGAGAGATCGGCATCAGGCACGCGCGGCCTCCGTCCACCCCAGGCGGCGCAGCAGCACCGGCGCCGCCGCCTGCAACAGCAGGATCAGCGCGACGTAAAGCAGCGTGGCCAGGCCGAAGGCCTGGAAGGTCACCAGGCTGTCGGTTTCCACTTGCCGGGCGGTGTAGGACATCTCCGCAAAGCCGATCGCCATCGCCAGCGATGTGTTCTTGATGGTCTGGCAGAACTGCCCCACCATCGGCCGCGCAGCAACGCGCAGCGCCTGCGGCAGCACCACGCGCCAGAATGCGGCCGCGGGCGTAAAGCCCAGCGCCAGCGCCGCCGCGCCCTGGCTCGCCGGCACATTGGCAAGTCCCGCCTCGAGCTCGCGCGCATAAAAAGCACTGGCGTAAAGGCCGATGCCGGCCAGGCTCGCAAGCGCCTCCAGCGAAGGCGCGGGCACGTGCAAGCCGCCGATGCGCCATCCCTGCCAGTCATACAGCGCGCCGATAGCGCCCTCGCCCAGCAACTGCGCCGCGCCGAAATACCAGAAGAACAACTGCACCAGCAACGGCGTGCGGCGCAGGAAGCCAACCGCGCCGCGCGCCGCCAGGCGCAGCGGCATGATCGGGCTACGCGCGAGCACCAGCCAGCCGGCGGCAATCGCGCAGCCAAGCACAAACACCGCCACTGACAGCGCCACGGTCAGGCCGAAGCCGGCTGCGATCCAGCCGACGTACTTTGCCGGCAGCGACTGCAGCAGGATCGCTGGTCCCTGCATGGCTAGCCCTTGCCGGGAAAGAAGAAAGCCATCCTCACTTCAGCGCGCTGCCAATCGTGAAATCCCGCGCCAGCGGCGCCGTGCTCTTCGGCCCGAACCACTTGTCGTAGATGCGCGCCGCCGTGCCGTTCTTCTCCAGCTCCGCCAGGATGCGATCGATCTCCGCGGTCAGCCGGTCCTCGCCCTTGGGAACGCCCACGCCCATGTACTCACGCGTCAGCGTGAACGACGAAATCTCGAACTGATCCTTGTTGGGCAACGTCGCCAGCAACGCACCCAGCTTGGCGCCATCCTGCGCAAACGCCTGGATCGCGCCGCTGCGCAGCGCGGTCAGCGCCAGCGGGGAATCGTCATATGCAATCACGCGCGCGTCCGGATACTTCTGCCGCAGCGTGGTCTCCTGCGTGGTGCCTTTGTCCACGCCGAGGCGCCAGGCCTTCAGGTCGTCCGGCTGCTTGAGCGCACCCTTCCTGGCGATGAACTGCAAGCCGCTGGCGAAGTACGGCGTGGAGAAGCCGATCTGCTGGCGGCGCTCATCGGTGATGGTGAAATTGGCGGCAACGATGTCCACCTTCTGCGATGCCAGCAGGGCAATGCGGTTAGCCGGGTTGGTCGCGCGGAACTCAGGCTTGACACCCAGCCGCTTGGCGATCTCGGCCGCGTAGTCCACGTCGAGGCCAACAGGGGTGGTACTGCCGGCCTCGACAAAGCCGAACGGCGGGT
This sequence comes from Cupriavidus sp. 05L411, assembly GCF_056398045.1. Classification (NCBI taxonomy): domain Bacteria; kingdom Pseudomonadati; phylum Pseudomonadota; class Betaproteobacteria; order Burkholderiales; family Burkholderiaceae; genus Cupriavidus; species Cupriavidus sp. 05L411. The sequence continues at coordinate 63,151 of NZ_JBFTOQ010000009.1, forward strand.
TCGCGTCGAACACGCCCACGCGCAGCACGCCAGCCTTCTTGATGTCATCCAGGCGGTCCGCCATGGCGGGGCTCGAAGCGAGCACGGTGAGGCCGGTGAGCAGCATCAGGGCAGCCTTGAACAGCGGCGAAGGGATACGCATGGGGAGTCTCGCTAAGGGTTGGATGGCGAGACGATAGCGGTGGGAACCCAGGCCGGGAACGAATGGTTTTGCAGATGGTTATGCCATCCCGGGGAGCCCCATCGGCAGGCCCCGGCGGCCCACTTTCCACGCCCCCTCGAAATCCATGCAAAAATACCCCGATCACGCACCGCAACAAAGCCCCCTGCAATCGCCCCAACCAGCGACCACTACAGGAGAATGAACAACATGTACCGTGGAGAACGTTTCAACGGCTACAGCCATCTGGCGGGCGCCGTCCTGGCCGCGGCCGGCACAGCAGTCCTTATCACCAGCTCTGCCCTTTACCACGACGCCTGGAAGGTCGTCAGCTCCATCGTCTACGGCGCCACGCTGGTCTTCCTCTACACCATCTCCACGCTCTATCACAGCCTGCGCGGCCGCCCCAAGGACATCCTGCGGCGGCTCGATTACTGCGCCATCTACCTGCTGATCGCCGGCAGCTATACGCCCTTCGCGCTGGTCACGCTGCGCGGGCCGTGGGGCTGGACGCTGTTCGGGGTGAACTGGGGACTGGCGGTGATCGGCATCGCGCAGGAGCTGTTGATTGGCCACCGCACGCGCGTGTTCTCGCTGCTGATCTATGTACTGATGGGCTGGCTGGTGCTGTTTGCCTTTGGCCCGCTGGTGGCGGCGCTGCCGGCCGCCGGCCTGTACTGGCTGGTGGCGGGCGGCGCGCTCTATACGGCCGGCATCGGGTTCTTCCTGTTCGACGAGAAGGTGCGGCACTTCCACGGCATCTGGCACCTGTTCGTGCTGGCCGGCAGCGCCTGCCAGTTTGTCAGCATTCTCTGGTACGTGGGCTAGCCCCTGGCGTCCTCGAGCGCCAGGCGCATCGGCACATAGGCGATGCCCTTTGTCTGTGCGCGAGGGCCGATGGCCCGGAAGCCGAAGCGCTCGTACACCACGGTTGCGAACGGGCTCGAATTGACGGTGAATGCACGCACCTCGCCGGCGGCGATCGCGGCCTGGCTGGCGGTTTGCCAGAGGGCTCCGGCAACGCCGCTCCGATGCATCTGTGGAGCGACGAACAGGTGAAAGAGGTGGCTGACATCACGCATCGCAAGGATGCCGGCGAGCTGCTCGGCGCGGTAGGCAACCAGATAGCGGAAGCGCGGACTGGTGACATAGCCGGCTATCGCATCCGGCGAGAGACTGGCGAGAAAATCCTCCGCGCCGGCCCCTGACGCCTCGATCGTGAAATAGTGCGCGACGCTCATGGCAAGCGCGCTGATGGCGGCTGCGTCTTCGGTGCCGGCTCGGCGAATGACCAACGTTTCCATGGTGGCTCGGGCTGATGATAGCCATCCAGTTTGTCATAGCGCGGGCCGGCGTGCCACATGCCTGCGGCCAGGCCCGAGCTGAACGAGCCCGCCGCAGGTTTACTGCGGCACCAGCTCCACCTTCTCCCGCGTCTCCTTCTCCACCGCCTTGCGCGTGTAAAGCAGCGGGAAGTAATCGCCCCTCGCCCACATCTGCGCCAGGTCGCGATAGTGCGGGCTGGCGGGATTGCCGGATTGCCCGGGTGCGTTGACCACGCGCGAGGCATCCCAGTTGCCCACGTCCAGCACCATGCGGAACGACGCGCCCGCGGTGAGCTGGTAGTCGTTGTTGCGGTAGCTCGTGTTCATCGGCGTGAAGGAAGACCCGCCGATCGGCCCGGCGTTGACGTCGTAGCGCTGGCGCGCCGCGCTGTCCAGCAGCGGGTCGAGCGGATGATTGAACACCGCGGCGTGCAGCTTGCCCCATTGCCAGGCTTTAGGGTCCGGGCCGAGCTTGCGCTCCACCTCCGCCATGGCGCTCTTGAGCGAAGCCACGATGACTTCGTTGCGGCGCTCTACCGGCATCCACGGCTCGGGCTTTTCCAGCACCGCCAGCACGCGGCTGGCATCGCCGTAGCCCGCAAGCCTGGCGCCTTCCGGCGACAGCGCCGCGCGCACCACCGCCGGGCGCAGGTACTTGCTGAACCAGACTTCGAACAACGCCGCCGGCGCGCTGTCGGCGCGCTCGTTGCCATCCCAGCCGCGCAGCAGGTCGAGTCCCCGCCGCGCCTGGGCGTCCTCGGTGCGTACATTGGCCAGCAACGCCACCGCGCGCAGCGCCGGCAGCGAGGTGGTGTCGTTCTGCCACGCCATGCTGTCCGCCACCGAGGAATGCGGGTTCGCAGCCACCAGGCTCTTGAGCCGCCGCGCGCGCGCCGTGTCGCTCCATTCGTAGCCCACGCCCATCTTGGCTGCGGGGTGGTTGGGCGGGATGTTGTTCTCGTTGGCGGTCACCACGTAGCCGGCGGCCGGGTTGTAGGCCCACGGCAGCTCGTCCATGTTGCGGTAGCCCGCCCACTCGTAGCGGCCGTCGCCCGGCACTGGCGTGAGGCCATCCCAGTTGGGGCGGATGACGGTCAGGCCGCCGGGGATCCAGCCGATGTTGCCTTCGCGGTCGGCGTAGACCTGGTTCTCGCCCGGGGCGCCCCAGCGGTTCATCGCGGCGCGGAACTGGTCCCAGTTCTGGGAGCGCATGTAGTCCATGGAGCCGAAGTACGGCGCCATGCCCAGGTCCAGCCAGGCCGCGCGCAGCGCGTAGGCGCGGTTGCCCTTGGCATCCGTGACCAGCACCGGGCCGTGGCGGGTAAAGTCCAGGCTGACCTTGCGCGGCGCGGCCTCGCCCTTGACGGCGATCTCCTCAGTCACGGTTTCCATCGGTTCCCAACGGCCGCGGTACTTGTATTCGTGCGGCTGCGCCGGGTTGGTCTCGTAGACGTAGAGATCCTCCTGATCCATATAGAAGCGGGTCAGGCCAAAACCGATGTTGTCGTTGTGCCCGATCGAGATCCCCGGCAGGAACGGCTCGCCGGCTCCGATCACCGACATCCCCGGCGCATTCAGGTGGCTGATGTAGCGTAGGCTGGGCGCGCCGTGCGCGCGGTGCGGGTCATTGGCAAGGATGGGCCGGCCGGTGCTGGTGCGCGAGCCCGAGATCACCCAGTTGTTGGAGCCGAGGCTGCGCGCGGTGTCGCTGTTGGTGTCAAGCACCGCATACAACGCTTCGTGCGGGATGCCTTCCGCCTTGGCCGAAGCCCACCACTCTTTCGGAAAGCGCGGCGCGGCGGTGGCGAGCTCATAGGCGCGGCGCAGCTCGACGGTGGGCAGCGCGCAGGGGTCGAGGCCGTCCGGCAGCTTGGGCTGGATCGGCGGATCCAGCTCGCGCTGCACCCAATCGGTGCGGGCGGCATCGGGCTTGACCTGGCAGTAGACCTGCGCGCGATTGACCTCGCCCATGAAATTGAGCGTGAGCCCGTGATGGCGGATGCGCACGATGTCTTCCGCACGCCAGCGCGCGGGCTTGTAGTTCAGCAGGCGAAATTCCGGCGGCAGCAAGTCCGGCCTGCTCTCCGTCTGCGCTACATAGGCGTTCACGCCGGCCACGAACGCCTCCGCCACGCGCTTGGCGTCCGAGCCATAGGCCAGCCACTCGCGGTACATGTCGCCGCGGAACAGCACGGCGCGCGCCATGCGGTCCCCTTCCACATAGGCCGGCCCAAAGTCCTTGGCCATCTCGCCCAGGCCACGCTTGCGCCACAAGTCGATCTGCCACAGGCGGTCGCGCGCGGCCATGAAGCCTTGTACATAAAAGGCGTCGTACAGCGTGTTGGCGTAGATATGCGGCACCCCCCAGCGGTCGATCAGGATGCTGGCGGGCTTCTCCAGGCCCGCCACCTGGAAGCGTTCGTTGGCGGGGGCCGCCGCGGTTGCGGCGGTTGCGGCGGCCGGTGGCACGGCCTGGGCGGCGGCTGCGGCAGTGCTCAGGATGAGCAGGGCGGCAAGGCGGCGGGCTCGGCAAACCATGGTGTTTCCTTGGGGACGTGGGGATCGCATCAGGTAAAAATCGGGTGTCGCGAGCCGTGCTGGCGCGGCGAATCGCCGCCAAGGATAGCGGAAGTCGCACGAGCGAGCCTAATCGGGCTACCCGTTTTTTCAGGATGGCAACCCGGCTCACGCTCCGGGAACCGCCGCGAACACCCAACTGGCGCGGCTTTCCATGAGTTTCATCAGGCAAAACTTTGATGCAGTGCAGAATGACGGGGCACACGTGGAAGCCTATAACCCCAGAACCGGTTTCACTCTTCGAAACCGGCCGACTCCGGAGTGCGCTCGCGTGACGGTACCGACTACCTCCCTCCAGAAGGCCTGCAGGCTGCTGCGCGTGCTGTCGGATGCGCGCAATACGCGCCTGACCGACCTGGCCGTGGCAGCCGGCGTCGACAAGGCCTCGGCGCTGCGCCTGCTGGACACGCTGGCGGCCGAGGGCTTTATCGAGCGCGACCCCGACACCAAAGCATTCGCGCTGGGCCCCGAATGGCTGGCGCTGCGCGCGGCCAGCGTGCGCCGCATCGACCCGCGCGCCAGCGTGCGGCCAGCGCTGATCCGGCTTGCCCAAGCCTTCGAGGACACCACCATCCTGTCCGTGCCAAGCGGCTGGGAATCCGTCTGCCTGGAACTGCGCCCCGGCACCTTCCCGATCCGCGCCAACTACCTCGACGTGGGCAGCCGGCGCCCGCTTGGGGTCGGCGCGGGCAGCCTGGCGCTGCTGGCGGCACTGCCCGATGCCGAGGTGGAAGCCACCTTGCACGCCATTGCCCCCGCGCTCAAGCGCTATCCGCGCATCAGCGCGGCGATGCTGCTGCGCGAGGTGGAGGCCACCCGCGCGCGCGGCTACGCGGTACTGCTGGATGTGGTGGTGGAACGCATGGGCGGCATCGCCATCGCGTTGCCGGACCCGGATGGCTACCCGCTAGGCGCCATCAGCATCGCCGCGCTCAATGAGCGCATCACGGAGCGCGAACCGGCGCTCGCGCGCGCGCTGCGCCGCGAAGCCGAAGCCGTTTGCGCCGCCTGGACACCGCCAGCGCCCAACTCGGCGGCGGCACGCCGGCGCAACGCCACCCTGGCCAGCGCCGCGCCAACGACCAAGACCCCGACTGCGCGCAAGACGCGGCGAACCACCACGACCGACCTGTAACCGGAGACAGACAGCATGCGCTGGAAGCAACGACCGCAAGGTTCCAACTGGGGCGACTTCGGCCCCGACGACCAGCTTGGCCGCGTCAACCTGATCGGCGCCGAGCAGGTGCGCAAGGGCGCGCGCGAGGTACAGGCCGGGCTGTCGTTCTGCCTGTCGCTGCCGCTGGATTATCCCGGCGGCAACAAGCTCAACCCGCGCCGCCATCCGCCAGTGCTGCGCCCCACCTTCCGCGACGACATACCTTATGTGAACTTCCCGCTGGCCAAGGTCGACCCAAGCGCCACCGACGTGATCAGCGACGACCAGGTGCTGCTATCGCTGCAGTACTCCACGCAGTGGGACTCGCTCGCCCACGTGGGCGCGCTGTTCGATGCGGATGGCGATGGCCGCCCGGAGCGGGTCTACTACAACGGCTATCGCGCCAACGAGCACATCGTGGGCCCGGTGGACTACGCGGAGGACGATCATTTTGCCGCGCACGCCTGCGGCCACGACCACAGCGAGGCGCGCGCGCTCGGCATCGAGAACTTCGCCGTCAAGGGCATGCAGGGGCGCGGCGTGCTGGTGGACCTGGCCAACGCGTTTGGCCAGGATTTCCGCAACGTGGGCTACGACGACCTGATGCACGTGCTGGAGGCCGACCGGGTGGAGGTGGAACCCGGCGACATGCTGTTGCTGCGCACGGGCTTTGCCGAAGTGGTGCTGTCGATGCAGCGCGAGCCGGATGAAGCCGTGCTGCATCACAGCTGTTGCGCGCTCGACGGCCGCGACGACCGCCTGCTGAACTGGATCACCGATGCGGGCATCGCCGCGCTGATCGCCGACAACTACGCGGTGGAGCGCTATCCCGCGCGGCCCGCGCCGGCCGACCAGCCGAATCATCCGCTGCTGCCGCTGCACCATCACTGCCTGTTCAAGCTCGGCCTGCCGCTGGGCGAACTCTGGTACCTGAAGGAGCTCGCGCAGTGGCTGCGTGCCAACCAGCGCTCGCGCTTCATGCTGACCGCGCCGCCGCTGCGGCTGCCGGGCGCGGTGGGCTCGCCCACCACGCCGATCGCTACCGTCTAGGCACCCACAAGAAAGCAAGTCAACAAGACCAAAGCTGGAGGAGACCACCATGAACCGAAACCACTCGCTGCTGCGCCGCCCGCTGGGCGCGCTCGCCATCGCTGCCGCGTTGCTGTGCGGCGCAGGACAGGCCAATGCGCAGCCGGCCAAGGCCGGCATTTCCGATGACGAGGTCAAGATCGGCCTGATCCTCGACATGAGCGGCCTGTACGCCGACGTGACCGGGCGCGGCAGCGCCACCGCCGCGCAGATGGCCATCGACGATTTTGGCGGCAAGGTGCTGGGCAAGAAGATCGAGCTGGTGGTGGCCGATCACCAGAACAAGGCCGACATCGCCGCCAGCAAGGCGCGCGAGTGGTTCGATACGGGCCACGTCGACGCCATCCTGGACGTGGCCGCCTCGGCACCGGCGCTGGCGGTGCTGGAGGTCGCCAAGCAGAAGAACAAGATCGTGGTGTTCTCCGGCCCCGGCACCGAGCGCATCACCAACGACCTGTGCACGCCGGTTTCGGTGCATTACGCCTATGACACCTACGCGCTGGCCAATTCCACAGCGCGCGCGGTAGTGCAGCGCGGCGGCAAGACGTGGTTCTTCCTGACCGCCGACTATGCCTTCGGCCACACGCTGCAGGAGTCCGCCACCGCCGTGATCAACGAGACCGGCGGCAAGGTGCTCGGCGCGGCGCGCCATCCCATCGGCGCCAGCGATTTTGCTTCCTACCTGCTGCAGGCCCAGGCCAGCAAGGCGCAGGTGGTGGGCCTGGCCAATGCCGGCGGCGATGCCGTCAACGCCATCAAGGCGGCCAGCGAATTCGGCCTGACCAAAGGTGGCAACCAGCGCATGGCGGGACTGCTGCTGTACATCAACGACATCCACGCCATCGGCCTGAAGACCGCATCCGGGCTGCTGCTGACCGAAGGCTTCTACTGGGACATGAACGACGCCACGCGCGCGTGGTCGCGCCGGTACTTCGAGAAGCTCAAGAAGATGCCGAACATGAGCCAGGCCGGCACCTATTCGTCGGTGATGCATTACCTCAAGGCGATCCAGGCCGCGGGCACCGACGAAACCGCTGCCGTCATGAAGCAGATGAAGGCGATGCCGATCAACGACTTCTTCGCCAAGAACGGCCGTATCCGCGAAGACGGCCGCATGATTCACGACATGTACCTGTTCGAGGTCAAGACGCCGGCGGAATCGAAGTACCCATGGGACTACTACAAGCTGCTGGCCACGGTGCCCGGCGACCAGGCCTTCATGCCGGTGGCCAAGTCGCAATGCCCGCTGCTCAAGCGTTGAAGTACTTGCCGTATTTGAAGTATTGAGAGAGGCCCCATGCAACATGCAGCTTACCTGCGCGGCGCGGGCAATACGCGCTTTGGCCGCGTCGAGGGCAGCACGCCGCTGACGCTGATGGCGCAGGCCACCGACGCCGCGCTGGCCGACGCGGGCCTGGCCCGCGCCGACATCGACGGCGTGCTGTGCGGCTACGCCACCACGCTGCCGCACCTGATGCTGGCCACGCGCTTTTGCGAGTACGCCTCGCTCGATCCGGCCTACGCGCACGGCGTGGCCTCCGGCGGCGCCACCGGCGGCGTGATGGCCATGCTGGCGCGCGAGCTGGTGGGCGCAGGGCGCTGCCGCAACGTGCTGGTGGTGGCCGGCGAAAACCGCCTCTCCGGCCAGAGCCGTGACCAGTCCATCCAGACGCTGGCCCAGGTTGGCGAGCCGGACATGGAAGTGCCCAACGGCGCTTCCGTGCCGGCTTACTACGCGCTGCTGGCCTCGCGCTATCTGGCCGAGACCGGCATGCACGCCGACGCGCTCAGCGGCTTCGCGGTGCTGATGCGCGAGCACGCGGCGGGGCACCCCGATGCGCACCTGCGCGAGCCGCTCACGCTGGATGCGGCACGCGCCGCCAAGCCCATCGCCACGCCGCTGCGGTTGTCGGACTGCTGCCCGATCTCCGATGGCGCGGTGGCGCTGGTGGTGTCCGCCGAGCCGGGCGGCGGCACACCCGTGCGCATCACGGGCGCGGGGCAGGCGCATCGCCACCAGCATCTGTGCGCGCTCGAGAGCGTGCTGGCTACCGGCGCCGCCGACGCCGCGCGGCGCGCGCTCGCGCAAGCGGGCAACACGATCGGGCAGATCGACTACCTGGCGATCTACGACTCGTTCACGATCACGCTGGCCATGCTGCTGGAAGAGCTTGGCATAGCCGCGCGCGGCGGCTCGCCGCAGCGGCTTGCCGCAGGCGACTTTGCGCGCGACGGCGCGCTGCCGCTCAACACGCACGGCGGCCTGCTTGCCTTCGGGCACTCGGGCGTGGCCGGCGGGCTGATGCACCTGGCGGAAGCCACGCGGCAGCTTGCGGGCAAGGCTGGCGCGCGCCAGTTGCCGCCGCGCAAGCGCGCGCTGTTTCACGCGGATGGCGGGGTGCTGTCTTCGCATGTCAGCCTGGTGCTGGAGGCGGCATGAGAACGCTTGCAATACCCACCGCTTCGCCAAGGACATCGCCATGAGCAATGACCATCCCTATCAAGCCGGCCTCGACGCGGGCGTGGTGCGCTATCAGGCGTGCGAGGACTGCGCCGCGTGGCAACCGCTGCAGCGCCATGCATGCCGCGCTTGCGGCAGCACGCGGCTGGCGTGGCGCGACGCCACGGGCCGCGCTACCGTGCACAGCGTCACCGAAGTCGCGCGCGCGCCCACCGAGGATTTCCGCGCGCTGGCGCCTTACACGCTGGTGCTGGCCACGCTTGACGAAGGCCCGCGCGTGATGGCGCATGCCGAGCCCGGCGTGACGATCGGCGAGCGCGTGCGCGCGGGGTTCATGCGCCATGGCGAGCGCACGCTGCTGCGTTTCCAGCGCGAGTCGCCGCATGGTCCGCCGTAGCACGACGTAGCACTACGTAGCACGACGCATCAACACACATCGACACCCTGGAGACCAACATGGTCCGAACCTTGCCGCTTCGGCGGCCCGCGCGCGCCCTGCTGATGGGCGCGATGGCAATGGCCGCCGTGCTGCTGGCCGCGCCCGGCGCACGCGCGCAGGACTGGCCCACGCGTCCGGTGCGGCTGATTGTGCCTTACCCGCCCGGCGGCCCCACCGACATCGTGGCGCGCGTGGTCGGGCAGAAATTGTCGGAGCAGCTCAAGCAGCCCGTGGTGATCGAGAACCGGCCCGGCGCGGGCGGCAATATCGGCGCCGAGGCCACCGCCAAGGCCGCCCCGGATGGCTACACGCTGCTGGTGGCGACCACGGCGCACGCCATCAACATGACGCTGTTCACCAAGCCCGGCTACAACACGCAGAAGGACTTCGCCCCGGTCTCGCTGCTGACGCGCGGCCCGCTGGTGCTGGTCACGGCGCCCGCCACACCAGCGGCCAATGTCGCGGAGCTGATCGCGCTGGCCAAGGCCAAGCCGGGACAAGTCAGCTTTGCCAGCTCCGGCAACGGCCAGTCCACGCACCTCGCCGCCGAGCTGTTCAACAGCATGGCGGGCACGCACATGACCCACGTGCCGTACAAAGGCAGCGCGCCCGCGCTCACCGATGTGATGGGCGGGCAAGCCACGGTCATGTTCGACACCATGCTCTCCGCCATGCCCTTCGTGCGCGAGGGCCGGCTGCGCGCGCTGGCGATCACCGGCACGACCCGCTCGCCCGCCGCGCCCGATGTGCCCACCATGGCGCAGGCTGGCCTGCCAGGCTACGAGGCCACCGCGTGGAATGCTCTGCTCGCGCCGGCGGCGACACCACAGGCCGTGATCGCCACCTTGAGCAGCGCGCTGAAGGCTGTGCTTGAACAGGAAGAGGTACGCGCCAAGTTCGCTACGCAGGGCTTCGCCGCGGAATGGACAGCGCCAGGCGCCACGGCGCAGTTCCTGACCCGGGAGATCGACAAATGGGGCAAGGTGGTCAAGGCCTCCGGCGCCACCATCGATTGAGCCATTCACGCTGTTCCCTGAAGCCGGACATGCCGGCCATTGATTCCGGATCGCATTCATCATGAACCAGACCTTGCAAGCCTTGCTGGCGCCGCGCTCGATCGCGGTGATCGGCGCCTCCGACCATATCCACAAGATCGGTGGCCGGCCCATCTACTACATGCGCGAGCATGGCTACGCCGGCAAGCTCTTCCCGGTGAACCCGCAGCGCGACACCATCCAGGGCATGCCCGCCTTTGCCTCGCTTGATGCGCTGCCCGAGGTGCCGGAGCTGGCCATCATCGTGGTGGGCGGCGACGCAGCGGTGTCGGCGGTGCGCGATTGCGCGCGGCTGGGCGTGGCGGCCGCGATCGTGATCGCCTCGGGCTTCGGCGAAGCCGGCGAGGAAGGCCGCCGCCAGCAGGATGAGATGGTGCGGGTTGCCACCGGTGCGGGGCTGCGCCTGGTTGGCCCGAACAGCCAGGGCCTGGCCAATTTCGGCACCGGCACCATTGCCAGCTTCTCCACCATGTTTATCGAAGTGCCGCCGCAGGATGGCCCGGTGGCCGTAGTCAGCCAGAGCGGCGGCGTCAGCGCCATGGTCTACGGCCTGCTGCGCGGCCAGGGCATCGGCGTGCGCCATATGCACGCCACCGGCAACGAAGCTGACATCACGGTGAGCGAGCTGGCGCTGGCCGTGGCGCACGATCCCGATGTGCAACTGATCCTGCTGTACCTGGAGAGCCTGACCGATCCGGCGGTGCTGGCGCAAGCCGCCGCGGTGGCGCGCCGCCGTGGCGTGCCCATCGTTGCCGTCAAGGCGGGCCGCTCCAGCGCGGGCCAGCGCGCGGCGGCGTCGCACACTGGCGCCATTGCCAATGAAGACCGCGCGGTGGGTGCCTTCCTGGCGCGGCACGGCATCTGCCGCGTGGATGATGCGCACGCGCTGGCGCGCTGTGCGCCGCTCTACCTGCGCGGCTGGCAGGCCAGCGGGCGGCAGCTGGTGGTGGTGAGCAATTCCGGCGCGAGCTGCGTGATGGCGGCCGATGCGGCAGAGCCGCTCGGGCTTGCGCTGGCGCCGCTGTCGCAGGCCACGCAGGCAGCGCTGGCGGAGCGCCTGCCCGGTTTCGCCTCGACGGCAAACCCGGTCGATGTCACCGCCGCGCTGCTGACCAACAGCGGGCTGTTTGGCGACGTGCTGCCGGTGGTGGCCGCCGACCCGGCCGCCGACCTGCTGCTGCTGGATATCCCGGTGGCGGGCATGGGCTACGACCTGCCACGCTTTGCACGCGACGCCGCCAGCTTTGCCGACAGCGCCGGCAAGCCGATTGCGGTGGCGGCCTGGCAGGCGCCGGTGGCAGCCGCGTTCCGCGCGGCCAACGTGCCGACCTATGCCAGCGGCGCCGAGGCGCTGGCTGCGTTCGCGCAACTGGTCACGCACCAGCAGCAACTGCGCGATGTGGCCGCGCAAGACACGGCCGTCGCCGCGCATCGGCCGGCGGCAAGCGAAGCAGCGGGCGCTGCGTCGAGCGCTACCGGCCACACGCTGAGCGAGGCGGCGAGCCTCACGCGCCTGGCGTTGGCCGGCATCCCGGTGGTAGCGCACAAGCTGTGCCAGAGCGTGGATGAAGCGGTCGCGGCCTGGCGCGAGTTGAAAGGGCCCGTCGCAGTCAAGGCCAGCTCGCCGCAAGTGCCGCACAAGAGCGAGCACGGCCTTGTCGCGTTGAATTGCAACGATGAACACGCCGTGGCGCAGGCCTTCCTCACGCAGACCGACATCCTGGACAAGCTCGGCGCGGCCTGCGAGGGCGTGGTGGTGGCACGCATGGAACGCGGCCAGCGCGAATGCATGGTGGGCGCGCACTGGGACCCGGTGTTCGGGCCGGTGGTGCTGGTGGGAGACGGCGGCAAATATGTGGAGGTGCTGCGCGACACGGCCGTGCTGCTGGCGCCGTGCAGCGAGGCCGCGGTGGCGCGCGCCGTGGCCGGCCTGCGCATTGCGCCGCTGCTGGCGGGCGTGCGCGGCGAGCCGGCTGTCGATGTGGCGGCGCTGTGCCGGATCGCCGTGCGCGTGGGCCAGCTGATGCTTGAGGCCAACGGTGCGATCCGCTCGATCGACCTCAACCCGGTGATGGTGAGCGCGGGCGGGGCGGTGGTGGTGGATGCGCTGATGGAGGCGGCAACGGACGCTGCGCCAGCCTGATTGTTCTCCAGGCAGGCTCAGTAGACGTCGCGCCGATACCGGCCCTGCTCGCCAAGGCGCAGCAGGGCCTCTTCGCCCAGCACGTCCGACAGCGCCGCGTTGACGCCACTGGCCATGCCCTTGAGGCTGCCGCAAACGTAGATGGCCGCGCCGGCTTCGATCCATTCGCGCAATACGCCGGCCGATGCGCGCACGGCGTCCTGCACGTAATGCAGCGAGCCGCCATCGCGCGAGTAGACCAGGTCCAGCCGCTGCAGCACGCCATTGGCCTGCCATGCGGCGAGCTCAGCGTGGTGGAACGCGTCGTGCTCCGCGGTGCGCTCGCCAAACAGCAGCCAGTTGCGATGATGCCTCGCAACGGCGCGGGCCTTAAGATGCGCGCGCAGGCCCGCCAGGCCGGTGCCGTTGCCGATCAGGATCAGCGGGCGATCATCCGCTGGCGGATGAAAGCCGCGATTGGTGCGGATGCGCAGGGCGATGCCCGCGCCTGGCTCCGCATGCGCGGTGAGCCAGCCGGATGCCAGGCCGAGCCGGCCGTCGTCATGGCGCGTCTGGCGCACCAGCAAATCCAGTTGCCCGTCGCCCGGCAGCGAGGCAATCGAATACTCGCGGTGCGGCAACAGCGGCAGCGTATCCACCAGCCGTTGCGGGGTGACGCCGGCCAGCGCGGCAAGATGCGGATCGGGCAGGACGATGCGCGTGGCGAGCGCCTGCGCCAGCGTGGTGGATGCGCCATCGCAGCGCACGGCGGTGTCGCCCTCCAGCGAGAGCTTTGCCAGCACGCGCGCCACCTCGGACGGCGCAAGGCACGGGCCGATCTCGGCGATGTCGCCGGCCTGCCACGACGGCGCGCCGTCGCCCACGGTTGCCGGCACCAGCGCAAGGTGGAAGGCTGGCGCGCCCGGGCTGCCGGGATTGAGCAGCCTGCGCTCGTGCAGCCGCCAGTCGGCGTAGCGGGGCTTTTCCCAGTCGGCGATCTCGGCGCCGCCGGCGAGCGCACTGAGATGGTTCTGCCAGTGGCGCAGGGCCCCGGCATCGCCGTTGTCCACCTCCACCGTGTCGAAGAGCGCCTGCGCATGCTGGCGCTGCATCCATGCCGACAGCGCGTGGCCGAAGGCGCAGTAGTTCGCGTAGCTGCGGTCGCCAAGCGCGAGGATGCCGTAGCGCAGCGCGCGCAGGCCACCCGCACCGGCGGCGGCCGTCAGGCGGCGTGCAAAGCCCGAGGCGCTGTCTGGCGCATCGCCCTCGCCCGTGGTGCTGACCACGAACAGCACCTGGCGGCAATGGGCAAGACGCCCAGCCTCCAGCTGGTCGAACGATAGCAGCTGCGCGGGCACGCCGGCATCCTGCAGGGCTTGCGCGGTCTGCAATGCAAGCTGTTCGGCAAACCCGCTCTGGCTCGCATAGGCCACGACCGTGGCGCCGTCCTTGGCCTCAGATAGCTGGCCGGCGCGCGCATGCCGCTGGCGATGCCGGCCGATCAAGGCGGCACAGAACCCGGCATAGGCTATTACCACGCCGGCGGCCATGCCGGTGCGGCTGGGTGCGAGAAAGCCCAGAGCGATGCCAACCACGCCAGCCAGCGCGCCCAGCAGGATCACGGTGTCGATGATGCGGATGCGCTTGCGGGAATTGCCGGTATCGTCGGTATTGCCGGAACTGCTGGCGTGGCCGTCGTGGCCCTGCTGGCGCGGGCTAGCCGCGGCCGGCGGGTCCATCGGCAGGGAGGAGGCGGTATCGGGCGTGGTCATGACAGCATGGCCTCGAAGGCCGGCGACAAGCGTTCGTCGAAGCCGTCGCTGCGGCGGATCAGGAAGCGCGCGGCCAGCGCATGACGGCGGGCGAATACCATGCCCGCCTCGGGACCCAGCACGGTCAGCGCGGTGGACAGCGCATCGGCCATCATGCATTGCGGATGCAGCACCGTGACGGAGGCCAGCGCGTGGCTGGCCGGGTAGCCCGTGCGCGGGTCCAGCGTGTGCGCATAGCGGCGACCGCCGCTATCGAAGTAACGCCGGTAGTCGCCGGAGGTGGCCACCGACAAGCCATGCAGCGCGACCAGCGTCTCGTGCCCCGCCGCGCCGCCGCCCGGCGGCGTTTCCAGCGCGACCCACCACGGCATGCCGTCGGGCTTGACGCCATGGCCGCGCAGCTCGCCGCCGATTTCCACCAGGTGGTTGTCGATGCCCTGCCCGCTCAGGTAGCGCGACACTGCGTCCACGCCAAAGCCCTTGGCGATGGCACAGAAGTCCAGCCGGATGCCGCCGGGCTGCTGCACGCGGCTGCCCGCCTCGTCGATGACGATGCGCTGCCATGCGCATTGCGCGCGCGCCTGCTCCAGCGCCGCCAGCGCGGGCGCTTGGGTACGGCGCGGCGCCGGGCCGAAGCCCCACAGGTCGACCAGCGGCCCCGCGCTGGGGTCAAAGGCGCCGCCACTGTCGCGCGCCACTTGCAGCGCGGCCTTCAGCACGGTGAAGCAGTCGGCTGGCAGCACCTGCCAGCTGCCGGCCGCGGCGCGGTTGAAGCGGCTCACGTCCGAGGCTTCGTCCCAGTTGCTCATCTGCGCGACGACCTCGGCCAGCACGGCGCGGATGCCGCCGTCGAGCGTGTCTTGATCGACTGCCACGGGCGATGCGGCCCACGCCACCGACCAAGTGGTGCCCATGGTCTCGCCTTGCCGCCGGCACAGGCGTGACGCCGCGGCAGGCACGGGCGGCACGGCACCAAGCGAAAGGGGAACCAGGACACGCTGCATATGAGACGGCCAGTGACCGATAGTGATGGACAGGAGACGGAAACGACGAAAACACAAAAAGCCCGCTGGGGGCTTAGGGCTTGGGCAGGCGACGGGACTCACGCCCCGCCGCCTGCCGGTGTGGCATTGCGCTTACTGCGGCAGCACTTCCACCGTGGCCGCATAGCTGGCGCGGCGTGTCTTGGCTTCCTTGACGGCAACCTTGTCGTCGCGCACCTCGGCTTCCATCCAGTACATGCCCGGGGCCGGCCACTTGACGCTGAACTTGCCGTCGGCGTCGGTGGTGAACGCCATTTCCTGCAACTGGTCGCGGTAGCGGATGCCACCCGGCACCACGGCTACCTTGACGTTGGCGGCGGGCTTGCCGTCCAGCAGCAGGCGAAAGCTGGCGGCGTCGCCGGCGACCAGGTCGTTCGGGTGCGTGACTGGTGCCAGCTCCAGGCCGCGGCCGGTGGTCTGCAGCACCTTGGCGGTAGGCTTGCCCGCCGTCACGAAGGCTTCCAGGCGGCTGTCGGCCTGCGTCACCTGCAGGTCCTGCGCGCCGGCCGGCACCTCCTTGGCGAAGGCTTCGGGCGAACCGCGCCAGCGCTTGGCCTGGCCGTCCACTTTGTAGCTGGCAAACAGGCCGTGGTTGACCATGGCCACCTTGTAGGTGCCGGGCTGGGTCAGGTGCACGTCGAAGGTGCTGCGATAGCGGCCGGTGCTGGCGTTCTCGACCTTGGCCGCGGCGCCGTCCGGCGCGGTCACGGCAAGGTTATCGAGGCGCAGCGGCACGTGCTCGAAGTAGAACAGGTCGTTCGACACAGCGGCGTCGACGGTCACCCACGGGTCGCTGCCCGACAGCACGGTCGCCGACGGCAGCAGCCACTGGCGGTGTGCGTGGGCGGCCAGCGGCATCAGCGCGGCCAGGGCCAGCGCGGCGGCCTGGACGGACAGTTTGGTGGCGAAGGTCTTCATCGTCATGCTCCTATTCCTCTTGCTATTGAATGCAGGGCTGGTTGATCGGTTCGGGGCTCAGGACTCAGGGCTCGGGGCCTCAGGGCTTCAGGTCGACCGAGACGCCGCCAAGCTCATGCTCGCCCTTGGCCTTGGCCGAGGCGGCTGCCTTCGGCGGCCAGGCAAAGGGCACCCGCAGCAGCTCGCGGCCACCGACCTCGCGGGCGGCTTCCACGACGAGCTGATACTCGCCGGCGGGCAGCTTGCCCAGTGGCGCCTTGGCATCCGTGAAAGTGAGCGTGTGCTCTCCAGCCGCGCGCGTGGCGCCGGAGATGCCATCGGCGGGCATCTGCATGTCGCGCCCGGCCTTGCGCCACCACTGGCGCATGTCCTTGAGCCACTTGGTGCCCTCGCCGTCCTTGTGCTTGACGTCATACCAGACGGCCAGCGTGGCGGCCGGGCTCTGGTCGGCGCGCTCGATCCACATCGAGACATAGGGCCGGTGGTACTCCGCGACGTTCAGGCGCGGGATCTCTACCTTGACGTTCATTTCGGCCGCCACGACCGGGCTGGCGAACGGAGCCGCGGCCAGGCCGGTAAGGGTGACGGTAAGCAATCGGCGCATAACGGGACCTCGTCTTGGAACGGTAAATGGGATCAGGTGATCGCTAGTGATCGTTAGTGGATGAACAGCAGCGCCAGCAACAGCGGCACCACCAGGCCCAGCCCGACCAGCGGCCAGGTCGCCATGCGGCCACCGGCGTGCAGCTTGAGCAGGAACAACCCGGTCACGCTGAAAATCAGGCAGGCCGCGGCGAACACATCCAGGAACAGGCTCCAGGCGCGGCCGGTGTTGCGGCCCTTGTGCAGGTCGTTCAGGTAGGAGATCCAGCCGCGCGTGGTCTTCTCGTACTGCACCTCGCCGCTGTCCAGTGCCACGCTGACCCAGGCGTCGCCACCCGGGCGCGGCAATGCGACATAGATCTCATCGGCCTGCCACTCGGCTTCACGCTCATGGGCGTTGATATCGAGTTCCTGCGACAGCCAGTTGGCCAGCGCCGCTGGCACCGGGCCCTTGTCTGCGTGCGTGGCCTTGCGCAAGGCCGCCGTGAGGCTGGCCGGCGCGCTCGCCGTGCGCGTGACCACTTGCGGGCGAGCCTCGATCTGGCCAGCGTGGTTGAGCGTGAAGCCGGTGACGGCGAACAGCAGCATGCCGATCAGGCACATTGCCGAACTGATCCAGTGCCACTGATGCAGGTGCTTGAGCCAGAAGGCCCGGCGCTGCTGGCCTGCCCCTAGCGATGTTTCAGTCATGTTTGTTGATCTTCCGGCGCCCGGCAACCCGCTTCTCCGGTGCCTCACTGGTCAGCTTGCCGCGTCCGCGCGAAGGTGCCGCGCCCCATGCCAGGTGACGGCCCAGGCAAATAAACCGAAAGGATAATGGTTCTCATTTGAAATCGCAATGCTTGCACTGGCGACCAGGCATTACGTTCCATTACACGCTCCACGCTCGGAACGCCCCTTGAAGTGCAGCGTCATCCGCAGCCAAAAGATCATTTGTGCGGTTACGCGCACGCCATTGGCAAATTCCCCTGCAAGCCTTGCTGCACCTGAGGAAATCCCCTAGCGAGCGGTCGTCAAGTTTGTCTTCCGGGGCGCCGTTATCGCATCAGGAGTGCCGTAAATCCATAGCTGGAAAAAGGGGGAGAGAGAATGCTGGAGCGCCTGAGCCTGAGGAAAAAACTGCTGTTGCCATTGCTGCTGAGCTGGGTCTGCCTGCTCGGGCTGACGCTATGGGATGCCTGGCAGATGCGCGAGCTGCGCCTGGCGGAGAGAAAGCTCGACCTGGCCCACGTCACCGAAACCGCGCTGTCCATGGTCCAGTCGTACGAGGCACTGGGGCGCAGCGGCAAGATGCCGATGGAAGAGGCCAAGCAGCAGGCCCTGGAGCGCGTGCGCGCCATCCGCTTTGGCGAGGACGGCTACTTCACCCTGATGCACTCCAACGCGGTCGTGGTGATGCATCCGTTCAAACCGGAGATGAACGGCAAGAACATGGAAGACACCAAGGACCCGAAGGGCACTTATCTGTTCCGCGATATTGCCGCGATCGGCAAGGGCGCGGGACAGGGCTACGTGCAATACCTGTGGGCCAAGCCTGGTGCCGAGGCGCCGCAGCCCAAGCTGAGCTACGTGGCGAACTTCAAGCCGTGGGACTGGAACTTCATCGCCGGGGTCTACCTGGACGATATCGACGCGGCGTTCCGCCAGGCGCTGCTCAAGTCGCTGGCCTTGCTGCTGGGCATCGGCACGGTGATGACTGTGGTGGTGGTGCGCATCGCCAACGGCCTGCAAAAACAGCTGGGCGGAGAGCCGGCGCTGACTTCGCGCATCGCCGCGCGCATCGCGGAAGGCGACCTGGCCAGCGAAGTGCACACCGCGCCCGGCGACAACCACAGCGTGCTGTTCGCCATGCAGCAGATGCAAACCCGCCTGACCGGCGCCATCGGCAGCATCCGCGGCTCGGCGGATTCGATCGCCGGAGCGGCCAGGGAGATCGCCACCGGCAACGCCGACCTGTCGCGCCGCAGCGAAGAGCAAGCGGCGTCGCTAGAGCAAACCGCAGCCAGCATGGAGCAGCTCACCGGCACCGTGCGCCAGAGCGCCGACAACGCGCGCCAGGCCAGCCGCCTGGCCGAGGGCGCATCGGAGATCGCGGTGCGCGGCGGCGTCATCGTGGGCAAGGTGGTCAACACCATGGGCGAGATCAAGGCCGCCTCCGGCAAGGTGGTCGACATCATCGGCGTGATCGAAGGCATCGCCTTCCAGACCAATATCCTGGCGCTCAACGCCGCGGTGGAAGCCGCCCGCGCGGGCGACCAGGGCCGCGGCTTCGCGGTGGTGGCCGGCGAGGTACGCAGCCTGGCGCAGCGCAGCGCTACCGCCGCCAAGGAGATCAAGGCCTTGATCGGCAACTCCGCGCAGCGGGTGGATGATGGCTCGGCGCTAGTGGAAACCGCCGGGCAAGCGATGGGCGAGATCGTGGAAGCGGTCAAGCGCGTGACCGACCTGATGGGCGAGATGCGCGCCGCCACCGAAGAGCAGACCGGCGGCATCGAGCAGGTCAACCAGGCCGTGACGCAGATGGACCAGATGGCGCAGCAAAACGCCGCGCTGGTGGAGCAGGCAGCCGCCGCGGCCGCCTCCCTCGAAGACCAGGCCGATGCGCTGCACCGCGCCGTTGGCACGTTCCGGCTGGCGGGCGCCTGAGATCCGCATAGGGCAGTAACCAGCGGCGCCCTGAGCTTGGCATGGGGGGCGCCGCCATCGCGCGCTTGACTGCGCGCTTCGCGTGCGCCGGGGACTTTCCCGCTTGCCCGGCGCACGTTTTCTTCTTCCGCGTCCCCCCCGGTGTTTCCTCCCGCGCTTGCGTGCAACTGGCGGCCGCGCCACCCGCGAAGCCCTTCCGAAATAAGTTGAAAATTTTCCTTGTAATGAGATTAATTCCCATTTACCATGGCTTCACTGACTGACGCAGGCAAGCAAGCAAGGAAGCAAGCAAGACGAGCCCGGCGCCAGGCACCAGAACACAGCAAGGCCAGCGGCAAGTCCGCGGTAACCAGAATGTTGAGAGGTCGCAACGCGGCATCCATCACCGTCTTTTGTGGGGACCGCTCCGTACCGCGGAGCGTTTGGCAGTAGCCAGTCACCGGAGGATCGGGAAAGCAACCAGACCCCGCTTTCCCGATCGCCTCTTCGGCCGACAAGCCAAGCCATTTTTTATTCCGCAAGCCGTGCGCCACGGCTTGCAGCAGCGGGCGGCCTTCCTTGCAGGACGCCGCCCGCTGCACGCCTACGGTTGGTATCGCGAACGTCCGCCCAATGCGCGTGACGGCGCGGCCGGCCCAAACACCTTCATTTCCGATCGATGCGCCCCGTGCGGGCGCCAAGCCGCAGCATGCTGATGCCTCCCGACAGTACCGAACCCATTGACCTCAAGCGTGCCGGACTCAAGGCGACGTCACCGCGCGTTCGCGTGCTGGAAGTGTTCCGTGCCAGCCCGCGGCGCCACCTCAGCGCCGAAGACGTCTACCGCATCCTGCTGGCTCAGGAAGTCGACGCCGGCTTGTCGACGATCTACCGCGTGCTCAACCAGCTGGTGCAGGCCAACATCCTGTTGCGCCACAGCTTCGAAGCCGATCACGCGGTGTTCGAGCTCAACGAAGGCGGCCACCACGACCACCTGATCTGCGTGGCCTGCGGCCGCGTGGAAGAATTCCGCGACGAAGCCATCGAAATCCGCCAGCGCGAAGTGGCAAGCGCCAATGCCTTCGTGCTGCGCGAGCACATGCTGGTGCTATACGGCCTTTGCCCCGAATGCCGGGCCGACAAATCCATCAACTGAGACGGCCTTTGTTCCACCGCCCCCATTGTCGGAACCACGGCCTCGCCCGTCCCCGCCCGCCGCGGGCGCCGGTGCGCAACCGGAGTCCATCATGGATCGCCAGACCAAGCCCCTGACCGAACTCAAGCGCCTGCTGAACGATTGCCTGCATGCGCAACCCGGCTGCCAGGGCTGCCAGCTGCACGCCGTGTGCGTGCACCGGCCGGACCACACGGGGTGCAACTGGAGCGCGGAGGTCGATTTCCCCGGGACGAGCGACGAAGAAGCGATACGGAGCTTGCCACTGGCACGCCGGGTAGTCGTGATGGTCAGGGAGCGCTTCAATGTTGAGCGGATGAACGTGGGCGAACCGGGCTTGAGCCCGGCTTAAGCCTGGCTTGAGCCCCCGGCACAGTTCACGCAAGCAGGCGGCACTTGAGTGCAGGCACATGGGTGAGCGTTTTCCACCCTGCCAAATCCCCCACCCCCACCCCCTCCAGTTAAAATCCCCCGCTAGCCCCCGCGCGCAGCGCGGCCCCACTCAAACCCGCTCCGCCTCCAAATGCCCATCCCCTTCGCGCCCCGCCGCGCACTTCTGGCTCTAGCCCTCACCCTGGGCGCCACAACCGCCTGGGCAGCGCCTGACGTGCCGGCCACCATCGCGCCCGCCAGTAACTGGAAGATCTCGGCCGGCCCCGGCGTGTACGCCGCGCCGGATTTCCCCGGCTCTCGCAGCACGCTTGTTTATCCGATCATCTACCAGGACATCGACTACGGCGGCCGCTTCTTCTCGCGCGGCTTCGACCTGCTCGGGGTCTACGCGGTGAACAACGATATCTGGCAGATCGGCGCAGACTTCCAGTTCGACCCGACCTGGCGCAAAAGCAAGAATGACAGCCGGCTCAGGGGCCTGGGCGACGTCAACATGACTATGCGGGCGCGCGCATTCGCGCAGGCGCAGGTGTCGTTCGTGACGTTCTCGGCGGATGTGGCGCAGGATATCGCAGGCCAGGGCCAAGGCCTGATTGCGAATGGCGATGTGCTGTTCAGCCTGCCAGCCGGTAAGTGGCTATTCACATTGGGGCCGGGGGTGACCTGGACCAACAGCAAATACATGCAGACGTTCTTTGGCGTCACGGCCGAGCAGAGCGCGCGTTCCGGCCTGCAGACGCATGCCGTGGGTGCTGGCCTGCGCGAGTGGCATGCGAATGGCATCGTCACCTACGAGATTTCGCGCAACTGGTCCGCGCTAGCCTCCGTGACCTTTGCCCGGCTGCAGGGCGACGCGGCCAGCAGCCCGATCACCGAGCGGCGCCAGCAATGGACCACCATGGGCGCCGTGACCTATCGTTTCCGCTAAGCGCGGATAGCACGGATAGCACGGATAGCGCTGGAAGCTCGGGTAGCGCGAGATGGGCTAGATGAGCGCGATGGCCGAGCCTTCCGCCGTCAGGGCCGGCCCGGCCCTGGCGCCACCGCATTCGCGCTCGCAGCCGGGACGGCGGGCCGCAGCACCAGCCAGACGGCCATCCCGATCAGCGCTCCGCCGGCGGCGTGTGCCCACGACAACTGCTCGCCAAGGAAGATGGCGCCCCAGACGATGCCGAACGGCGGGATCAGGAAGGTCACGGTCAGCGAGCGAACCGGGCCCAGGTCTGCAATCAGCCGGTAGTACAGGATGTACGCAATCGCCGTGCAGAGCATCCCCACCCCGAGCATCGCCATCCACACGCCCGGGCCGGCTGCCGGCAGCGTGTTTTCCCGCATCAGTGCAGCCGCGCTAAACGGCAGCAGGAACAGGGTGGCGCCAATCATGCTGCCCGTTGCCACCAGGCGGGCGTCCAGACCGCCCTGCGCGGTGATCCAGCGCCGCGCGAGGAAGCCCGCGAGACCGTAGCATGCTGTCGCCACCAGGCAGGCAGCGGCGCCGAGCAGCACCTGGGGCGAGAACGCTACCGGTCCGGTGCGGGTCAGCACCGCTACGCCGGCAACGCCGAGGACGACGCCGCCGGCCTTGGCCAGCGTCAGGCGCTCGCTAAAGCACAACGCGCCGATCAGCACGCCCATCAGCGGCGTCATGGCGTTGAACACCGCGGAGTAGCCTGCCGGCAACCACAGCGCCGCAAAGGAGTACATGGCGAACGGGATGCCCGAGTTGATCACGCCCAGTACCATGACCTGGCGCCACTTGCCGCGCATGTCCCAGCGCACACGCATCATCGCCAGGCAGGCCAAGAGCGTCAGCGCCCCGATCAGTACCCGCAGAAAGGCGGCGGTCAGGGGACCAAGCACCGGCGCGCTGATCCGCAGGAACAGGAAACTGGCGCCCCAGATAGCGGCAAGGCTGAGCAGGCGAATCAGGTCGGTGGGTTTCATGGCGGGGAGAAAAGACGAGGATGGCGTGCCCGGATTAAACCCCGGCGCCAGTGTGGCCGCAAGCTGGTTTCGGACATCTCCCTGCTCCAGATTGCCGCCTGAAAGTGAGTTATTAGGCGTTTTTTGGCGGAATCACCACACTGACACCCTACTGAAGAGGGGACGGCTACATGAGTTGCGTGACAAGTCGTATTTAGTTATTTTAAACTCTGATCTGCGCCAGAGTTAATTGACCCCTCCGACGCATTCCCGACAAGCCGCCACTCACGTGGCGGCTTCTTTTTTTGCGGCGCACGGTTCACAACTATAAATCAACGTCAACCGCAATGGGAGATGACGCGTTTGCAGCGTCATGAAACGACAGTTCCTTGGCTTGCTAGCCCGCATTTACGTCCTCCAATTTGCCGTCGAGGTGCCGGCCACCGTGGCCATGCTTGCCGAGATGCTGATGGAGTACGGCTTCCAGGTGGACATTGGCACCGTCCGTCCCTTGCTGCGCGCCTTGCAGATGGAAGGCTACATGGAAAGCGTCCTGCGTGACGGCATCGGGCGCGTCTACCTGATCACGGAGCGTGGCCGGGAAGAACTGCGCAGCAGCCGCAGCCATGTGGACGACCTGTATCGCCGACTGCACTCGCGCAACGATCCCTCGGAAGCGTCCCACGGCTGATTGCCAGCACGGCGGCCAGGCCTGGCCGCTTTTACGCAGCGCCCCCGGCGGCGCTCGCATCGGAGCAGCGTGAGTCCACACTCACGCCCTCGTTTCTCCTCGCATTTCCCCCGCACGCTGTCCATCAAAAACGCCCAAACGGGGTCGTTTTGCCGCAACTCGTCATGCGACGAATAACGTACCCGTTTCTGCGTGGACCACCATGCTTTGCATCAATGAAAGCGCGCCCGGGCAAGCCGTACGCGCTGGATTGCGCACCGCTTGCCCGGGCTTGCCGTCTGATGCTGATCGCCAGGTTTTACTGCTTTGCTTTCTGACTGATTTACTTCTTCTCGGCCTTGCCTTCGTAGCGCTTGCTCCACTCGGCAAGGATACGGTCGCGGTTGGCGCTGGCCCACGTGAAGTCGTTCTTGATCAGGCGCTTCTCGTAATCGGCCGGCAGCAGCGGATCCGGCTTGGCGATGCCAGGGATGGCCAGCACCGCGAAGTTCTTCTCGTACAGCGCCATGGCGTCGGACGAGGCGGAGAAGTCGGCCAGCTTGCGCGCCGCATCCAGGTTCTTGGTGCCCTTGATGATTGCGGTGGCCTCGATGTCCCAGCCCAGCCCTTCGGACGGCAGCACGATATCGATCGGCGCGCCTTCCTTCTTGGACTTCATCGCACGGTATTCAAACGCGATGCCGATCGGAAACTCGCCTTGCGCCGCCATCTTGCAAGGCTTGGAGCCGGAGTGCGTATACAGGCCAATGTTCTTGTGCAAGGCGTCCATGTAGGACCAGCCCTTTTGCTCGCCCATCATCTGCAGCCAGGCGCTCACGTCCAGGTAGCCGGTGCCCGACGACGCCGGATGCGGCATGACAATCTTGCCGGCGTATACCGGCTTGGTCAGGTCGGCCCACGACGTGGGCTTGGGCAAGCCCTGTTTTTGCGCCTCGATGGTGTTGAAGCAGATTGCCGCGCCCCATACGTCCATGCCAACCCACGCCGGCGGATTGGCAGCGCTGCGGTATTGCGCGTCCACCGCCGCCAGGTTCTTCGGCGCGTACGGCTGCAGCATGCCTTCCTTGTCGAGAATGGCGAGGCTGGAACCGGCCAGGCCCCACACCGCGTCGGCGCGCGGCGCGGCCTTCTCGGCCAGCAGCTTGGCGGTCACGATGCCGGTGGAGTCGCGCACCCACTTGATCTCGATGTCCGGGTTGGCCTTCTCGAACGCGGCCTTGTAGGC
The DNA here is from genome assembly GCF_056398045.1 of Cupriavidus sp. 05L411. Taxonomy (NCBI): domain Bacteria; kingdom Pseudomonadati; phylum Pseudomonadota; class Betaproteobacteria; order Burkholderiales; family Burkholderiaceae; genus Cupriavidus; species Cupriavidus sp. 05L411. The sequence continues at coordinate 87,902 of NZ_JBFTOQ010000009.1, forward strand.
GGCGATCTGGTCGGCCTCCAGCGCGGTGTAAACCGTCAGCACGGTATTGGCATGGGCTGCGCCGGCCAGCAGCGCGAAGGCGGCCACGGCGGTGGCGGTGCGGAACAGGTGAGTCATGGTTTCTCCTTGGAAGGCGTGTCGTGAAATTCGGGTCGTGAAAGGCGTGTCGTGTCGTGTCGCCGGCGCTGGTTAGCGACGGCGAATCAAGGCGCCGGCGCGCGCCACGCTTGCGTGCGGCGCAGCCAGCCGCGCGCGGCGCCCATCAGCAGCAGGCAGGCCAGCGCCGAGGTCAGCAGGATCAGCGTGGACATGGCCGCGGCCGGCGCGGTGTCGCCGGCGTCGTCCATGTTCAGCACCGAGATCGCGGCCAGCACGGTATCGGGGCTGTAGAGGAAGATCACCGCGGATACCGTGGTCATGGCCGAGACGAACAGGTAGCGGAAGATATCGATCAGCGCGGGCAGGCAGATCGGCACCGTCACCCGCCAGCAGGTGACCAGCGGCGCCACGCCCAGCGACAGCGCGGCGGCCTCGAACTCGGCATCGAGCTGGCGCAGCGCGGCGGCGGCGGTAAGGTGGCCGGTGGTGTAGAAGTGGGCCACGTTGCAGATCACCAGCAGCGTCATGGTGCCGTAGAGCGCGTGTAGCGGATTGGACGGCGCGTTGAAGAAAAACACATAGCCTAGCCCAAGCACCAGGCCGGGCACCGCCATCGGCAACACAAAGCCGGCGCGCAGCACGCCATGCAACCACGCCGGCCCGCGCGTGCGCTCGGTCAGCCACGCGCCGAAGAAGATCGCCAGCGTGCCGGCCAGTGCGCTCAGCGCAGCCAGGCGCAAGCTGTTGCGGTAGGCCAGCCAGCCGCCGCCATCCATATTGTCGAAGTCGTAATGCGCCAGTGTGAGCTGCAGGTTGTACGGCCACAGCTTGACCAGCGAAGCGCCCACCGCCGCCGCCAGCATGGTCAGCAAGGCGGCGCCGATCACCATCACCACCAGCGTGCAACACGTGTCGCGCAGCCCGTCGCGGCCCGGCACATAGACCTGGGCACGGCTCGACATCTGCGCGCGTTGCCGGCGCTGCATGGCGATGTCCACGCCGAACGTCAGCAGCGCCGGCAGCAGCAGCAGCATGCCGATCAGCGCGCCGCGCGCGAACTGCTGTTGCCCCACCACGGCCTTGTAGGCTTCCAGCGCCAGCACCGGATAGCCGCCGCCCACCACCTTGGGCACGCCGAAATCCGTCACCACCAGCGTAAACACGAGGCACGCCGCGCCAAACAGGCCATGCCGCGCGCCCGGCAGCGTCACCGTGAGGAAGGTACGCCAGGCGGAGGCCCCCATGGCGCGCGCAGCCTCGTACAGGCGCGCGTCGGCCAGGGAGAGCGCGGCCATCAGCACCATCAGCGCATGGGGAAACGTATAGAAGGCCTCGCCCAGCACGATGCCCCAGAAACCATAGATGCCGCCCGCGCCGAATGTCCCCTTGAAGACGCCCTGGTTGCCGAACAGGTAAACCAGCGCGATGCCCGGCAGCAGCGAAGGGGCGAACAGCGGCAGCAGCGCAATGCCGCGCCAGAGCGGCTTGAACGCGATACGGGAGCGTTGCAGCGCGTAGGCAAAGCCAAAGGCCAGCGGCACCACCAGCGCGGCCACGGTCAGCGAGACGGCCACGCTGCGGCCCAGCAGCGGCAGGAAATTCGGGTTGGCGACCAGCTCGGCCACGCGCGCGGGCAAGGCCCAGCGCCCGGCGTCATCGAACCACGCCTGGCCAAACAGCGCCAGCAGCGGCAGCACCAGCGCCACAGCCAGCCCGGCAAGCCAGAGCCACTTCATCGCAGCGGGCGCGGCATGCGCGATGCGGTCCGCCGCGCTGCCGGCGCCACGCCCGCGACCGACAGTGGCATCGCTATTGGCCTTCGCCCCGGCCACGGGCAATGCGCGCGTCATGCGAACACCTGCAGCGCCTGGCTGGGCAGCGACACCCAGAACTTGTGGCTGCCCGGCGCCGGCAACAGGTGGCGCTCCTCGCGCAGCACGTCGGCAAACAGCGTGTGGCCCGGCAGGCGGTCGGCCTCCAGCATCAGGCGATAGCGGCTGCCCAGATAGGTCTGGTCGACAATGCGCGCCAGCAGGCGGTTAGGCTCGCCGTCCACGGGGTGCAGCCGGATGGCCTCCGGGCGGCAGCACAGCCGGGCTGCGCCATCGGCCACCTCGCCCGCGCGGGCCGGGGACACGGTCAGGTCGAGCTCGCCCACGCTGAAGGTATCGCGCCCGCTGAGCTGGCCATCCAGCCAGTTGGCCTGGCCGATGAATTCGGCCACGAAGGCCGAGGCCGGGCGCTCGTAGATCTCGCCGGGCGTGCCGACCTGGGCGATGCGCCCGCCCTCCATCACAGCGATGCGGTCCGCCATCGCCATGGCTTCATCCTGGTCGTGCGTGACCATGACGGTGGTGACGTTCAAGCGCCGCTGCAACTGGCGCAACTCCAGCCTCAGATGCTCGCGCACCCGCGCATCGAGTGCCGACATCGGCTCATCGAGCAGCAGCAGCGACGGTGCCGGCGCCAGCGCGCGCGCCAGTGCCACGCGCTGCTGCTGGCCGCCCGAGAGCTGCCCGGGGAACTTGCGCTCGCTGCCGGCCAGGCCTACCAGCGACAGCATTTCCGCGACGCGGGCCTCGCGATGCGCACGTCCCATGCCGCGGCCCTGCAAGCCGTAGGCCACATTCTGTGCCACCGACAGATTGGGAAACAGCGCATAGGACTGGAACAGGATGCCGTAGTCGCGCGCCTGCGGCGGCAAGCCTGTCAGCTCGCGCCCGCCGGCGTGGATACGGCCCGTGTCTTCGCGCTCCAGCCCCGCGATGATGCGCAGCAAGGTGGTCTTGCCGCACCCCGATGGGCCCAGCAGGCACAGCAGTTCCCCCTGCGCCACCGACAGCGAAACGCCGTCCAGCGCCTGGAACCCTCCCGCCCCTCCGAAACGCTTGCCTACCTGCTCGACCGCCAGGAACGCGCGGCCCGGCGCGGACTCACCTGCTTGCATGGACAACCCTCTGCGCTTTGATAACAGCGGGCAGCATAGGAGCGGCGCATGCCAGCCGTGTGGCAGTTGGGCAAAGAATCCCGATGCAGGTATCGGCGGATTTGGGGGGTACGCCTCAATTCGCGGCCGGCACCCGTTGCGCCCAGGCCTGCATGGTCGCTTCACCGCCCGCCGCGCAGATCTCCATCAGGCCGGCCAGCGGCACCGCCTGGCAGAACAGGTAGCCCTGCACGGCATCGCAGCCGTGTTCGCGCAGGAAGGCGAACTGCGCGGGCGACTCCACGCCTTCGGCCACCACCTGCAGGTGGAGCTGGTGGCCAAGGGTGATGATGGCGGCCGCCACGGCCTGGTGATGCTCATCGTGCGCCACATCGTCGACGAAGGATTTGTCGATCTTCAGCTTGTCGATCGGCAGCCGCGTCAGGTAGCTCAAGCCCGAATAGCCCGTGCCGAAATCGTCGATCGACAATCCCACGCCGAGCGCGCGCACGCGCTCGAAGGTGTCGATGGTCTTGCTGCCGCCCTCGATCAGGATGCCCTCCGTCACCTCGATGGTGAGGCTCGAAGCCGGCAGCCCGGCGGCCGCCAGGCATTGCGTGACCATGGCGGGAAACCCTTCCTGGCGCAGTTGCAGCGGCGAGATATTCACCGCCACATCCAGCTCCACGCCAAGCTCGCTGCGCAGGTGCTGGATCTCGCGGCAGGCCGTGGCCAGGATCCACTCGCCCAGCGGCATGATCAGGCCGCTCTGCTCGGCAATCGGGATGAACTCCGTTGGCGGGATCACGCCGCGCTCGGGCGTCTCCCATTGAATGAGCGCTTCCACGCCAGCGATGCGCAGCGTGGCCGTGTCGACGATGGGCTGGTAGCGCAGCTTGAACGCCTTGGTGGCCAGCGCGCGCCGCAGCAGCCCCTCGATGGTGAAACGCGCCATGGATGCCTCGGCCATCTCGCTGGAGAAGCGGCTGAGCTGCGCACCACCGCGGCGCTTAGCCGCGTACATGGCGGCATCGGCGTTCCTGAGCAGGTCGGCCAGGTTGTCGCCGTCGTCGGGGCACAGCACCATGCCGATCGAGGGCGTCACGCGCAGGCGCTGGTTGCCTAGCTGCAGGTCTTCCGACAGGCGGGCCAGGATCTTGGCGGCGACCAGCTCGGCCTCGCTGTCCTGGCTCAACGGGTCGAGCACCACCACGAACTCGTCGCCGCCCATGCGGGCGACCAGGTCGGCGTGGCGCACCGCGGCCTTGAGGCGATCGGCCACGATACGCAGCACCTCATCGCCGATGTGGTGGCCGAGCGATTCGTTGATGCGCTTGAACTGGTCGAGATCGAGCAACAGCAGCGCAATGCGCTCGCCCTTGCGCAGCGCGCGCTGCAGCACCAGTTCCGTGCGCGCATGCAGCTGGGCGCGGTTGGGCAGGCCCGTAAGCGCGTCGTGATGCGCCAGGTGCCGGATGTATTCGTCGGCACGCTTGCGCTCCGTCAGGTCATGCGCGATGGCGAGATAGCCGCCGGCATCCAGGCCACCGATGCCGGCCTCGCCAGCAAAGGCCGGGGCCGGCGGGTCCCCCGTGCCGCCGGGCACGTGCGCCTCGGGCAACGCGGTCAGCGTCAGTTGCACCGGCAGGCGCGAGCCGCCCTTGCGGACATAGGTCCACTCCTGTTCGTCGGTCAGCCCGAGCCGGGCCTTGCCGACCACGGCGGCCAGGCCCGGCGCCACCGGCTCGCCCAGCTCGTTGGTGAGCACGGCGGCGCGCGCCGCGACCTCCTTGGGATCGAGGAAGTCCAGATAGCGCATGCCTGCGGCCACCTCGCTGGCCTGGTACCACAGCATGCGCTGGCCGGCGCGGTTGATGCCGGTCACCGTGCCGTTGCGGTCAAAGGTGATGACGCACAGCGCGGTGTGATCGAGCACGCGCGCGCTGCGCTCTGCCGCATCGGCGGCCGCCAGTTCGGCACGGCGGATGGCGCTCAGGTCGGTCACTACCCACAGCACCCGGCCGGGCCCGGCCGCGGGCACCGGCGCCACCGCCACGCGCACGGGAATGATGGTGCCGTCGGACCTGCGGGCGTGGCTCTCCAGCCGCCCCTCCAGCGCCGTCGCGGCCAGCGTGGCGGCATCGGGCAGCAAGGTAGCGATGAGGGTGCCGGGGAACTGGTCCGGCGCCTTGCCGAACAGCGCGGTGGCCGCCGCGCTGGCGATCTGGACACGGCCGCCGGCATCGCATACCAGGAAGGCATCGCTGGCGCTGGCCAGGCCCGCGCGCTGCAGGGCACCATCCGCCTGCCGGCCCTGGCGCGCCTGCGCCGCAAGCTGCCACGCCCTGCGCCGCTGGCGTGCCAGGCCAAACACAATCCAGGCTAGCAGCAGCGTGCCTGCCGTGCCGCCCGCCAGTACCAGCATGGAGCGCCGCGGGCGATGCGCCGATTCGAAGGCTGGCGTGGTGGTGGCGCGCAAGGTCCAGACCCTGCCGCCATAGGTCAGCTCGCGGTCGGCCTGCAGCAACGGCGCCGGGACCGGCGCGCCAGCCGGCAAGGGCTCGGCGTCACCGGCCAGGAGCGCGCCGGGCTTGGTGTCGCGTCCTTCATAAAGCAGCAGCGACAAGGTGCCGGCCGCGGGCAGGCTGACCCCGCGCAGCAGGTCTTCCAGGCGCAGCGAGGTATAGACGTAGCCGGTCACGGCCAGCTGCCGCTGGGCGGGGGTGTTCAGCGGCAGGCCACTGCCGTACACCGGCAGGTACAGCACCGCGCCACGCTGCGGCGCCTGCGTTTCGCTCTCCCGGGTGAGTTCCACGCCGGCGCTCAGGCGCGCCTCGCCGCTATCGCGGGCAGCCTCAGCGGCAGCGCGGCGCACGGGATCGGACATGATGTCAAAGCCAAGCGCGCGCGTGATGCGCCCGGCGAAGGGCTCGACATACACAACCGGCGCGTACACATCGCGCGGGCCCAGCGGGTAGACCTCGAAGCCAGGCTGGCCCTCGCGGCGTATCGTCTCAACCAGCCAGTCGAGCTCCCGCGGCGGGGTCAGGCGCGCGTAGCCGATCGAGTGCGTGCCGGGCGGCAGGTCATCCAGCTGGGTGGTGTACAGGTAGTTGCGCCACTGCTCGCGGGTGAGGGCGGGATCGGCGGCGAACAGCCCGGTGGTGCCGCGCAGCAGCTGCTCGTTGTCCTGCAAGCGCCCTTGCAAGGCGGAGAAGACTGGCGAGAACACCGCCTCGAAATCGTCCCGCGCCACCTCGCGCTCGAGCGTATGCATGCCACGCCAGGCGCCGCCAGTCGCCAGGGCGCCGGCCGCGGCGACCAGCAGGGACAGCAGGACTGGCGAAATTGAGGGCAGTTTCATGACTTGGGGGTGCGAATGGGAGCCCTCGGTGGCCTCGCCCTGCCGCCGCAGGGCGACGGTCCACTATACCGTGGCGGCAATGGCGCGCCCACCCCCGGCGCGCCACGGTAACGTGCGGCGCCACACGCTGGCGGGCGCGGCCCGCGCGCGCCCATGCCAGACTCGCGCGGGGCTAGCGCTTGTGGTAGGGTTGGCGGGCCTGCAAGCCTGCCGAAGCCCGACTCCCGGCAACCATGCGGGCCGGCCGTCCAGAAGGCGCGCGCCGTCCCCCGACACCGCCGGCTCGCATGCCCCAAGTTTCGCTTTCCCTGAAGGCGCGTCTCGCGCTGATTACCACGGCGCTTGCCGCCGTGCTTGGTACCGGCATCGTGCTGGCATCGCTCTATTACGCCCACGACGACCTGCGCGCCGCGCTGCAAGACCAGCAGGATTCCATCGTCAAGCTCGCCGCGGACCAGCTCGACACCGCCATGGAAGACCGCATCACCCTGCTGTCCCACGTGGCGCCGCAACTGGCCGGCGAGCTCGGCCGCCCGGGCGCGGAACTGCGCCTGATGCTGGAGCAACGGATTCCCGTGCCCGGCTCCTTCAATGCGTTCATGCTGGCCGATGCCCAGGGCCGCGTGCTGGCCAGGGATGGCGTGCAGGTCAGCATTGCCGACCGCGACTACTTCCGCGAAGCCGCGCGCACCCTTGAGCCCGTGATCACCCCACCTATCCGCGCTCGTATCAATGGCGCGACCGGCGTGCTGGTGGCGGTGCCCATCGTCTCGAAGCAAGGCGAATTCCTTGGCCTGCTGGGGGGCTGGCTCGACCTGTCGAGCGCCAACTTCCTGGTGGAAATCACCCACAACCGCCTCGGCACCACCGGCTTCTATTGCCTGGTATCGGGAGGGCGGATGCCGGTCTATGTGCGGCACCCCGATCCGGCCAAGGCCATGCAGCCGGCCCGCGCGCTGGGAGACACTTGTGGCGTCGACGACCACAGTGGGCGTGCCGAGTTTCTCTCACCCGCCAGGCCGCTGATCTCGCGCTACCTGATGGAGAGCACCGGATGGGAACTGGTAGCGGTGCTGCCCGCGCAGGAGGCGTTCGCGCCGCTGCACGCCATGCAGGTGCGCTTCCTCGCGCTGGCGCTGCTGTCGCTGGCGGTAGTGGCCCTGCTGATCTGGCTGACGGTACGGCATCTGCTGACGCCGCTCACGCGCCTGCACCAGGTGGTAAGCGACAGCGCGCACGACCTCGCGGCCTACGAGAAACTGCCGGCGCAGCAGCGTGACGAGATCGGCGATCTGGCGCGCGCCTTCGGGCAGTTGATGCATGACGTGCGCGAACGGCGCGAGCAGCTCGACCTGAGCGAGCGCCAGTTGCGCGCGGTCACCGACACGCTGCCCGCGCTGCTGGCCTTTATCGGGCCCGACGAGCGCTATGTCTTCAATAATCTCGCCTACGAGCGGACTTTCGGCATCACGGTACAGGCGTTGCGCGGCATGACCGTGCGCGAGGTGATCGGCGACACCCGCTATGCCCGCGCCCGGCCGTTCCTGCAAAAAGCGCTGGCGGGCAGCGCGGTGACGTTCGAGACGGAAGAAAGCGATCCGGATTACCGCTGCATGGAGACCAGCCTGCGCCCCGAATGGAGCGCGGATGGCAGCCATGTGGTGGGCGTGCATGTGCATGTGCAGGACGTGACCCAGCGCAAGCTGGAGACCCTGCGGCTATCGCGTATCTCCCGGCTCGACCACCTGACCCAGCTGCTCAACCGCAACGCCTTCGAGGCGCTGCTGCAGGCCGCCATGGCGCGCAGCCGCGAAGACGGCCGGCTCATGGCGCTGCTCTACCTGGACATGGATCGCTTCAAGGCGGTCAACGACTTCCACGGCCACATCACCGGCGACCTGCTGCTGCAGGCCTTCGGGCGGCGCCTGCAGCGCTGCGTGCGCGAGCGCGACACGGTGGCCCGCCTGGGCGGCGACGAGTTCGCGGTAGTGCTGGAGGATATCGGCGGCGCGGCCAATGCCCAGCGCATTGCGCAGGCCATCGTGCACTCGGTGAGCCGGCGCTTTTTCATCGACGGGGTGTTTGCCGATGTGGATGTGAGCATCGGCGTGGCACTCTACAAGGGCGCGCCCATGCCGGACCAGGAGCTGATGCGCCAGGCCGATGCCCTGCTCTACCGCGCCAAGGCGGCAGGCCGGGGCCGCTTTGAGATGGGACCGCCGGAACTGCTGGACAGCTGACTTAGCTCGCCTGGCTGACTTACTTGCCTTCTTCGAACGGCACGTGCTTGCCATCGCGCGACTGATAGCCCAGCTTGGTGTCCGCGCCCATCATCCGCTCCCATGCCACCATGGCATCCGCCACGGCCTGGGGCTCGCCCTTGAACACCAGCACATCGTTGCCGCAGCTCGGGCACTGCCCGCCAAACACGGCATCGATGCCGCGCAGGTTGGGAGCATCGATGGCATCGAAGGTACTGAACGCCGTCTTGCACGCGCCGCACACCAGTTGCGCGGGCCGCATGCCTTCGAGCCGCGCGCGGGCCTGGTCGGCACGCTCTGCCTGGCTGCCCCGTTGTTTTGCTTCACCCATGATGGACTTCCTTTGCGCAGCCGCCTGGCTGCGCTTCACTTGATTGATTCATCCGTTGCGCGCCCCTCAGAACGGCGCGGGGCCCACAGCGGACTGTGGCGCCACCGGCGGGAACGCGATCAGCCCGGTCTGGCGTTGCAACGCATAACGCACATATACGCCGGCATACCACTGGCGATAGTCGCGCGCGTTGTCGATGCCAAGCATGCCGCCGACAAACAGCTGCTGGGCCGCCTGGTACTCCATCGAGCCAACCAGATTGTAGGCCAGGCCGGTCTTGGACTGGCCTGGATAGACGGTATTGCCGGCCGCCGACTGGGCCGCCCGATCGGTCGGGAAATAGTCCGACGCATCCTCGCGGAACGCCTGCATGCCCAACGCGCCGCGCACATTGTAGGCCAGCCGGCCGCTGCGCCCTGCCAGCGAGAGCGGCACGGTCACGGCGAAGTAGGTCTGCGGGCTGAAGTAACCGCCCTGCCCGAAGGTGAAGTAGCGCAAGTTATCCGCGTACCCCATCGAGGTGAAGTTCACGCCGCTCATCAGGCGCTGCTCGGTGCTGTCGATCAGGCGCAGGTAGAACCCGCCGCCGCCTTCCCAACGCGTGTTGCGCTTCACATCGTGCCCGGTCAGCAAGCCGTAGCCGCCGTAACCGTAGATGCCGAAGAAGCCATCGTCCCAACCCAGGTCGACACGCCCGCTGCTGTTCATCACGCCGCCCCACTGCAGGCCGGTGCGGTCATCGCGCGCGCCCGCATACGACAGCAAGCTGTCGGTAACGGGGCGGCGCGATGCGCCAAGCGACAGCGTGGTGCGTTGTGTCAGCGGCAGGTTGAAGCGCACACCGGTATTGACGTCGGTGTAGCGGAAGCCCAGCGGCGTGCTGCCAATGTCAGCCTTGATGCGGTCCGATTCATAGGCGACGCCCAGCGCCACACCAAAGGCGTTCTGCTGCCCAGCGGAAGTGGACCGAAGCGGCGTGCCGGCCGAGTTGACGGGCGCGCCGCCCACCGGCACCGCCAGCGGGCCGCCGCCAAAGCGCGAGGCGGTGTTGAAGTCGCTGCCGACGGAGCCGGCATCCAGCGCAACCGGTGTCACGCGCGCCACCAGCTTGCCGTTGCCAACGGCCATCTTGGCTTCGGCCACCACCTGCATCTCAGTGAGCTGGCTCATGCCGGAGTCGCCATTGCGCCCACGTAGCACAGGGCCACCGGCGAGCGTGCTGGTGCGCTGCGATTCGATCTCGTTGAGTTCCTGCTGCGCGGTCTTGGGACCGGTCGGACTAGCCTGCGAATCGGCTTCGGCCAGCCAAGGCGCGCGCGACTGCGCGCCAATCGGCTGGCGCGCGGTCGCGGCCGGCGCGGGCGCCGCCGCGTAGCCGCTGGCCGCCGGCGTGGCGTACTGCGCAGCGGGATACTGAGGTGCCACGGCCTGCTGCGTCACGGGATAGGGCACGCCCGGCTGCTGGGCGACCTGCGCGTTGGCTGGATAGGCGGGGTAAGCCTGATTGGCTGGATAAGCCTGCGCCGGCGCCTTGGCCGCGCGCGCATTCTTGCCGCGCGTGCTGGCGGGCGTCTGCATCGGCATGGGCGCTTGCACCTGCTGCGGATAGTAGGCCTGCGGCTGCTGGATCTCCGGTGCCATGCCCTGCCCGGCGGCGGACATCGGCGCCGGGATGTAGGGTTGCGAGGCCTGTGCGCCGGCGTTCATCATCACCGGCGCGGGCGCCATTGCCGGCTGGGGCGCGGCCGCGGCGCGCGTGGGACCGGGCACGATCAGGTACGGCGCCTGCGACCCGGGCGGCGGCAACTGCGAGCTGCCGCGCTGGCCGGGCAGGCCGACAAACGGGTTGGACGGCACGCGGTCGAAGCCCGCGCCATCCGGACGCGCGCCGGCCGAGGCTATGCCCGCGGCGTTCTCCGCCGCCACCGCTGCGCGGAAGTACTCGGCGGCGCGCGAAGTCTTGCCTTGGGCGCGGTAGAGCCGCCCGGCGGCGGTCAGCACCTTGGGCGATCTGGGTGCCTGCGCCAGCGCCATCTGCAACGTGCCTTCGGCCCAGCTGTACTCCTTGGCGGCGGTAGCGGTGCCGATTGCCGCCAGCATCAGGTCAAGGTTGCGCGGATCCTTCTCCAGCACGCTCTCGTACAGTGTCAGGGCCTTCTTGTTCTCGCCCGCCTGCGCGTACATGCGCGCCAGGCTGGCGCGCACGGCGCTGTTGCCGGGGCGCTCGGAGAGCGCCGGCGCCAGCATGTCGTAGGCAGCCACGAGGTCGCCGCTCTCGGTCAGCGCATCGGCCTGGCGCACGATGTAGGCGACCCGCAGGTCGTCATAGTCACGGCGCTGCGAATTACTCAGGCTGGCGTTGGCGAGCTGGCGCAGCACACCGGCCAGTTCCACGTCCTGCTTGGTCTTGAGCAGAATGGCGGCGTACTGCAGTTGCATGCCGACGTCCGGGCGCACCGTGCGGCCCATGACGTTGCGCATCAGCGAGAGTGCACGCGCCTCGTCGCCCGCATCGGCGTAAGCCAGCGCCAGCGCGCCGAGCTGGTCGGGGTCCTGCTGGGCGTAGCGCTCGGCTTGCTGCAGCACGCCCAGCGCCGCGGCCTGCTGGCCGGCGGCGGCGAGCCCGCTGGCTCGCTCGGCTTCGGCGTGCACCCACAGGCGGCGTTGCAGGGTGCCCATGTCGCGGGTGCGGTTCTGCGGGGGAATGCGCTCCAGCGCTTCAAGCCCGCTTTGCCAGTCGCCGGTTTCGGCGGACAGCAGCGCGCTGGCATACAGCGCGTCCGGCATATTGGGGTTGGACAGCAGCAGGCCGTCCATGACGCTGCGCGCCTGCTCCTTCAAGCCCATCGACGCATAGGCGCGCGCCACATCCAGGCGCACCCAAGGGTTGGTCGGGTCGGCCGCCATCGCGTCTTCCAGCGCGCGGCGCGCGCCGGCGGCATCGCCGCGCTGCAAGGCGGCGCGGGCCTGGCCACGCGCCTCCTCGGCGCGCAGCTTGCCCAGCGAGCCCACCTTGTCCTGCTGGGCGGGCGTCAGGTTCTGCACGATGGCGAGCGCCTCCGCGCTCTTGTTCTGCGCCGCCAGCACGCCAACCAGGCCGCGCGTGGCGTCGGGGTTGTCGGGCTGCTGCTTGAGCACGCGACGATACGCGGCTTCGGCCGGGGCGTACTGGCCTTCTTCGGCCATCACGTCAGCCAGCGCCACCTGGGCGGAAGGCTCGCGCGGGTCGAGCTTGACCGCACGCTCCAGCAGGCTGCGCGCCTCGGCGCGGTTGCCCGCGCCGCGCGCGGCGCTGGCCTGCTCGGACAGCAGCCAGTACGTGGCGCTGTTCTGCGCGCTGCGATAGCGGCCGCCGGCACCACGCTTGGCGGCCTGGTCGAGGAAATCCAGGGCCTCCGCAAACTTCTCCTGCTTGAGGCGCAGCACGCCCATGCCGCCGAGCGCGTCGGCGTCGCCGGGGCGCTCCTGCAGCGCGGTCTGGAACCGGTCGCCGGCGCGTTCGAGGTCGCCGGCATCCATGGCATCGAAGCCTTGCTGCACGATCTGGCGCACGGGGTTGCCAGCGGCGCCTGCCGCTTGCGTGGCTTGCTGCTGTTGCTGTTGCTGCTGGGCCTTGACCGCATCGAGCTTGGCGCGGATGGTGGCGTCGTCGGGATGGCTTGCCAGCCAGGCCTGGTACAGCGGCGCATCCGCCGGGCGGCCGCCCAGCCAGGTCAGCGCCCGCCGCCAGCTCTCGCTGGCCTGAGCAGCTACGTCACTGCTTTTAGACAGCGCCTCCAGCTGGCGAATGCCGTCGCGGCGCGTGGACTCGCGATAGGTCAGGTGCTGCGCCAGCGCGAGCTGCGCGCGGTTGTCCGACGGATTGGCGCGGGCCAGTTGCTCCAGGCCCTTGCGGGCTTCATCCCAGCCCTGCGCCGTGCCGCCCAGCGTCTGGTAGTACTCCAGCGCCAGGTTGCCTTGCGGCACCGCGCCGCCCGCGGCTTGCTGATAGCGCTTGACTGCTTCCTCGCTCTGGCCGCTGCGCGCCAGCTGGCGCGCCTGCTCGACCTGCTGGGTCGCGCCGCCGCTGCTGATCACCTGCGTGAGGCGCGCCACCAGCGGCGAGTTGGGCTGGGCCTTCTTCAGGCGCTCCAGGTAGGTGCGCGCGCCATCGGGGCGGCCCGCCTCGGCTTCGGCCACGCCCATGCCATACAGGGCTTCCGGCTGGGCCGGATTCAGGCGCAGGATCTTCTGCCACGCCTCGGCAGCGCGGTCGCTGCGGCCGCGTTCCTGCCAGTACTTGCCCTGGTCCACCAGCAGCTTGACCGGGTCTTCCTGCGCCGTGGCGGCCGCGGCGAACGCTGTCAGCAGGCTCAGCACCAGCGTCTTGGCACGCAGGCCCTTGCCGCGCGCGGTGTCCGCAACAATATGCTTCCCGCTCACCGGGCGGGGGGTGTTCGCGCGTCCGTTCATGGCCGGGCGCTTGCGGTTCGACATGTCTTCTCCCACTCCAGCTCCAGTTGACCCGAAGGCGCGAACCGGTAGCGGCCTTCGGCAAAGCCGAGGCCGAATAATCCCAATACGGTGTCGTAGTACGTGGCGGCGGATTTGCCCGTGGCCGAGTCGATCATCGTCTCCGCCCGGGTGCGCTGCACCGCGGCTGCCGGCGATCCGGCCGCCTGCAGGAGCGGCACCAGTGCGGCGGAGAAGCCCGCCGGGCCGTCGCCGTCCACGGCGCCGCTGTCGGCGTGCATGCGCTCGGGCGGCGCGGCGCGTCCCGCCATGCGCTGCGCCTGCGGCGCCAGCGCCTTCATCAGCATGCGCCCAGCGGCGTCACCGCGCGGTGTCACGCCGGCCCACAGGTAGACGCGGATAGCGTCGTAGCTGCTGACATCGCCCTTGTCCGGGTCGGTGAGAAAACCGGTGCCGGCCGCGTCGCTGCGGTAGGCCGACCAGTCGGGCACGATGCCCTGTTTGGCCACTGCGTCGACCAGCTTGCCGGCCTGCGTGGCGAGCGTGCCCCACGGGCCGGACGGCTCGACTGCGGCCAGGCGGCGCAGCAACGGCACCGGCAGGTAGCTGGCATTGAGGCGCCACTGGCGCGGGCCGTCGGCATTGCCTTGGACAAAGCCCTGCGGCGCCGGCAACAGCATGGTGCCAAAGCCGGGCAGCGACACCACCTCTTGCTTGGCCACCAGCTTGAGCAGCGCGCGCGCCTGCTCGCCATAACGCGGCTGCTTCCACAACCGCGCGGCTTCAAGCAGCGCGAAGGCGAACCACAGGTCGGCATCCGATGCGGGGTTCGCATCGATCACGCCCCACGAGCCGTCGGCCCGGTGGCCCCACTGCCAGGCGGGCAGCTTGTCCTGCAGGTTGCCCGCGCCGAGGTTGGCAACGCTCCATTGCCACAGGCGGTCGAAGGTAGCGCGGTCGTTGGCCATCAGGGCGAACACCATGCCGTAGGACTGGCCCTCGGAGGTGCTTTGCTGCTCCTTGGTGGACGGGTCGAGCACGCGGCCGTCGGCCTGCACGAAGCGGGACAGGAACTGCTGGTACAGCGGCCACGCGCAGGCAGCCGGCGCCGATGCCTTAGGCGCTGCGGCGTGGGCCAGCGCGGGCCAGCCACCCAGCGCCCCGAGCGCGCCCAGGCCGGGCAAGCCCGCGAGCCATCGGCGGCGTGTGCGGTTCACGCTCACTTGTGTTCCCCCAGCTTGCGGCGCGCGGCGCGCGCCCGCAGCGACAGATACATCAACACCGCCAGCAGCAGCGCAGCGCCGCCGATCATCAGCACCATGACAAGGGGGCGCTGCGATAGCCACCACTGCACATAGGTCCAGGGCGGCAGCTTGCCCACGTGGTAGTTCTGCTGTGCCGCCAGGCTGTCGATCTCCTTGCCGCGCACCAGCGCCAGGCTGCCTTGCACCTTCGTGACCCGGTCGGGATCGAGCAGCACCTCGGTCACGGTCTGCAGGCCTTGCGGCGCATTGCTGGTGACGGCCACCACACTGCGCCCGGACGCCAGTGGCGACTCGAAAGCGCTTAGCGCGGCATCGGTGCTGGCGCTGCTGATCGACATGCGCGTCTCGACCGGGCGGTTGCGCGTGCCATCCGCGCCGTTCCACCACCCCGTCACGGCGGACACCAGATCGGTCAGCGCAAAGCGCTTTTCATTGCCGGCCAGCGTGACCGGCATGCGCTCGGCCCATTGCGTGAAGAGCGGCTGGCTCTGCGTGGTGCCGATCACCAGCAGGTCGCGCGCGGCCTGCTTGTCGACCTGCGCGGCGCCGCTCACGGCCACTCCGGTGGCGGGATAGCCGGTGGATTCGCCCATGCGCCCCATCAGCGTGAGGTAGGTCGAGTAGTCCTCGGCAGCGGGCTTGTCCGGCAGGATGACCGCGGTCTCGGAGAGGTCGGCCATGCGCGTGAAGGGGAAGCCGCTGTTGCCGAACACCGCCAGGTCAGGCAGTGCGATAAAGTGCGGCAGGCCGGTGATGTTGATGGTCGAGTCCGGGTCGATCGCGCCCTTGACGTTGTCCAGCATCACGTCCTTGCACGCGCCCTGCTTGAGGTAGTCGTAGTAGAAATGGAACTGCAGCTGCGACTGCGCGGGCAGCATGAACAGCGGCAGCTCGATGCGCTCGTCGACCGGCACCGAGCCATCCGGCAGCACCTTGGCCAGCAACTGGCTGGCACGGCCATCCTGGTTCTTGACCGAGCGCAGCGCGTAGGCGCGCAGGAACTGGTTGCTCACGCTGATGTTGAGGGTGGACTTGTCCACCACCGGGCGCGGCGTATAGCGGTACTTCAGGTCGATCGGGATGCCCTTGCTGCGCCAGCCGAACAGGTCGGGCGGCAGCCGGAAATTCACCCGCACCAGGTCCGGGTTGTAGCCCGAGACATTGAGGTCGCGCACTTCGGCTAGCTCGCCGAAGCGCACCGGGCGGTCGCTGCGGATCCAGTTGGGCGCGTCGTAGGGCACGCGCGGCGCCACGTCGTCGAGCTTGTTGATGGTGGCGCTCTGCCCGGACAACGCGCGCGCGCCGAGCGTGAGCGCCTGCGCCGCGGTCTTGAGCTCGGCGCTGTCGCGGCCCATCACCAGCAGCAGCTTGCCGTTCGCATCGCCCGGATTCGGCACCACCGCGATCGACGGCCCGCCGATGGCGGGCACCGGCACGCCGGCGGGCTTTTCTTCATTGGTGACGAACACCACCGCATTGCCGGTAGCCGGTACCTGGTTGAGCGTGGCGGCAAACGACGCGCCGCGATAGCCGGCCAGCGCGCCGAACCACGACGAGACCGTGCCGGCGGCTTCCAGCGTGGCCGTCGACGGCGCACCAGCGAACACAAAGGGCAGCCTGAGGCGGCTAACGTCGCGGCGATCGAAGAACGGCAGCGGCAGCAGCGCCAGGTCGTTGGCTAGCGCCACCGGCGTGAGCGTGAGCTCCAGCACGCTGCTGTTGCCAACGGTGGCCCACAGGCTGGAGTGGAAGGGATCTTCGCAATCGGTGGTGTAGTGGCCGATCAGCTGCAGGTTGAGGCGGTTGAACTCGGTGATCAGCCGCGGCTCGATCGGCACATCACGCTCCAGGCTGGTGCCCGCGGTGTCCTTGGGCACCGGCACGGCGCCGGCAACCTCGCCGTTGACCATCACGTTGATATGCGACAACGCCGGTATCAGCGCGGGCGAATACGTGTAGCGCAATTTCAGGCGCGCGCCGGTCACGACCTCGTCGGCGCGGATCGAGAACGGCACGCCGTTGATGGCGTCCACGCCGCGCAACTGGAACGGTGCGGTGGCGCCCAGCTGCTTGAGCGTGAGCTGCACGGTGCGCGCGCCGCTGCGGGGCGCTGCGGCGGCAGCCTGCGCTGCCACCCCGGCGGGCGACTGCGCGGCGACCGCATCGCGCGTGGTGTCGGGCACGCTGGCGCGCTGGGCGCCGGCCGGGGTCACCGTCAGCAAAGCGAGCGCGAGCAATGCGCTAAGACGGGTAGCGGCGGGCAGGCGCGCGGTGCGGTGCGCGGTTGAGCGCGCAGGCGAGCGATCGGTCAGGCGTGGTGTCTTGGTCAAACGCATTCTCTGTCTTTTTGCCGGTGGTCCGGTGCGTGTTCAAGCCGCGACCCGAACCGTTCCGGGACGCGGCGCTGGGCCAACGAGGCCGATCAACGGGTGGAAGCGCCAGGTTCTGGACGGCGCAACAATTGGCGCATCTCGCGCCCGAGGTGGAACATCACGTTATGGAAGCCAAGCAGGCCGATGCGCAGGATCTGGCCGGCGGCCAACCCCGGGGCATCCGGGCGCTTGCGGCCCCACGAATCGATCCACGCGTCGGCTCGCGCAAAGGTGCATTGCACGAAAGCCATCTCCTCGCGCGGGCTCATTTCCGCCAGCTCCAGGCCGGTGTGCGTGTCGCCCTGGAACACCACCTTGGCGGGGAACATGTGCTCGTCGTTCTGCAGGTAGAGCGAGATCTGCACCTGCTCGCCCACAGCGGCCTTCATACCCGGCGGCAGCCGCATGCCGATGCCGCCCTCGGCGAAGTCGATGGTCTCGCACACCAGCGTGCGGCCATCGGGAAAGTGCAGCGTGGCGGGCAGCTTCATCGCCACGCGGTGCGCCACGCGGATCTGGCGCGTCTCGCTGGCGACTGCAATGGAGGCGCCAAGGATGATCAGGTTGTAGAACGTCCAGATCAGGTTGAGCACCACCGTGGTGGCCTCGAACTGGTTCCACAGGAACAGCCGCAGGAAGCCCACCACCACGCCTAGCACGTTGAACAGCAGCAGCACCAGGTACGGACGCGAGATCACCCAGTCGAAATAGGCTTCCTCGATCACGCCGCCCTTGGGCGTCACGTTGAACTTGCCGGCCGCGGGGTTGACGAACGCCACCAGCACGGGCCGCATGATGTACCACGCCAGCACGGATTCGTAGACTTCGTTCCAGAACGAATGGCGGAACTTGCCCTGGATGCGCGAGTTGGTCATGTTCGCATGCAACAGGTGCGGCAGCGCGAAGGTGGCGATGGTCAGCGCCGAGGCCTGGATCACGTGAGCGCCGAACAGCAGGTAGGCCAGCGGCGCCGTCAGGAACACCAGCCGCGGCAAGCCGTAGAAGAAGTGCAGCATGGCATTGAGGTAGCACAGCCGCTGCGGGATCGACAGGCCCGGCCCGAACAGCGGGTTGTCCACCCGGCAGATCTGCGCCATGCCCCGGGCCCAGCGAATGCGCTGCCCGACGTGGCCGGAGAGGCTTTCCGTGGCCAGCCCCGCCGCCTGGGGGATCGCCAGGTAGGCGGTGCCGTAGCCCTTGCGGTGCAGCTTGAGCGCGGTGTGCGCGTCCTCGGTCACGGTTTCCACCGCGATGCCGCCCACTTCCAGCAGCGGCGCGCGGCGGATCACGGCGCACGAGCCGCAGAAGAAGGTAGCGTCCCACAGGTCGTTGCCGTCCTGCACCAGGCCGTAGAACAACTCGCCCTCGTTGGGGACTTCCTGGAAGGTGCGCAGGTTCTTCTCGAATGGATCGGGCGAGAAGAAATAGTGCGGCGTCTGCAGCATGGCCAGCTTGGGGTCCTTGAGGAACCAGCCCATGCTGATCTGCAGGAAGGAGCGCGTGGGAATGTGGTCGCAATCGAAAATCGCCACGTACTCGCCGTGCGTACCCTTGAGCGCTTCGTTGATGTTGCCTGCCTTGGCGTGGCGATTGTGGTTGCGCGTCACGTGGGTGACGCCTACCTTCTCGCAGAACTCGCGGAATTCCTCGCGCCGGCCGTCGTCCAGCACGTAGACGTTGATCTTGTCGCGCGGCCAGTCCAGCGACATCGCCGCGAATACCGTCGGCTTGACCACCGACAGCGGCTCGTTGTAGGTCGGGATAAAGATATCCACGGTCGGCCAGCTGGCCATGTCCGCGGGCATGGCCACCGGACGGCGCTTGAGCGGCCACGCGGTCTGGAAGTAGCCCAGCATCAGCACCACGAACGCGTAGATCTCTGCCAGCACCAGGCCAATGCCAAAAGCGGAGTCGAACCAGCCGCCCAGCCCCACCGTTTCCGTCAGGCGCCAGTACATATAACGGCTGGAGGCCGCGATCGACAGGATCACCATCATCAGCGTGGCGAGGTGGCCCTTGACCCGGTTCAGCCAGACCGCCAGCCCGAAGCACACCGCGGCAAACCCGACCTGCTGCCAGAAATCCAGCGGCACCGTGATGACCAGCGCAAACATGAACAACCCGGCCAGCAACGCCAGCAACCGCGCCACAGCGCTGTCCCAAAAGGGAAGCGCGACGAAGGTGTTGCCGAAACCCTGCAACGCGGCCGACAGCGCGTTGGGCTTGTCGTTGCCCTTGCTTTTGACTTTGTCCTTGCCCTTGGCCCGTGCGCCCTTGGGCGCTGCGGCGGCTTTTGCCTTGGCTGGCTTCACGCGGCTTCTCCGTGAGCGGCCAGGGCCTGGCGCACCCATGCAGCGCAGCGCTGCAGGTCGTGCGTGGCCTGGCTGTGAGGGTTGTACTCGAGCACGCTGCGGTCGTAGGCCAGCGCCTCTGCCACCGCCTGGTCCTGGTGGATCACGCCCAGCACACGCTCGCCCAGCTGGGCGCGCAGCACCTGCACCACATCCTTGCCAAGCTGACGGCTCACGTCGACCTGGTTGATCACCAGCATATGGCCCAGGTAATCGGGCCGGCCCTCGCAATAGGTGCGGATCAGGTCTTCCATCAGAGGCATGGTGGCGTAGGACGCGGCGTCCGGCAGCGACACCATCAGGCACAGCTGCGCGCATGACAGTGCCTGGCGCATGTAGGGCGACGGGCCCGGCGGCGTATCAATCACAACGACATCGTCGCGGCCCAGGCCAAGTCCGGCAAGCTGGGTGCGCAGCCATCCCGGATGGGTGGAGAGGTGCGCTTCAAACGCAGAGCGGTCCGTCTCGTTGAGCGAGCCGAACGGCATGACCAGCACACGGGAGCGGCCCTTGTACATGCTCTGCTGCCACGCTTCTCCGGCCAGCGTGGCGCGCGCATGCCCGGCAACTTCCTGCGGCGGCATGCCGAAATGCAGGCGCAGCGCATTCTGCGGATCCAGGTCCACGGCGAGTACGTTCTCGCCGGCAACCGCCAGCGCTTCAGCCAGGTTGGCCGACAGCGTGGTCTTGCCCACGCCGCCCTTGGCCGAGACAACAGCAATGATCTTCACGAGCGATTCAGCCGATCTAGAAAGGAGCGGCGCGCGGGTGCGCGCTCGCTGGTGGTGGCCGGCTCCTGGCGGCCTTCGAGGCGGGCGAACACCTTGGATAATTCGGTGTCGGCGGCGCGGGCTGGCTCAGCCGCCGCCGCAGGCGCCGCCGGGGACCAAATGCGGGCCGGCTCGGGCTCGGGGGCAGCGACCGGGTTCGCTACGGCTGCGGGTTGGGGCGGCGCTGCGGCAACTTCCGGCGTTGATCGCGGCATCGAGGCCGACGCCACCGGCGCCATGCCTTCCGGCGTGCGGAAACGCGGCCTCATCGCCGAGGCGGCCGGGGGGGCAACCTGAGCGGCAGGAGCCTCGGCGGCGCGAGCCGGCTCCGCGGCAGGCGGAAGCTCGCCTGCCGGCAGGGCCGCGCGCCACAATGGCGCGGCCGGCTCCGCTACCGTACCGGCCACGTCATGCGCAGGCGGCGCGGCGGGCTGCACGGGTGGCACTACGGCAGCGCGGTCGACCCGCACGGACGTCAGCAGCGGCCAGCGCTCGCGCGCCTGCGTCGCCGCGTCTTCGCGCACGATCTCTTTGTATGACTCCGCCTTGCCGCCGAAACGCTGGAACAGCTTGGACAAATCGTCGGATTGACTCATGGGATCTCACTCACGCAAGGCAGTACGCCGGCGCGAAAACTGCCGCAAACAGCAGACGGCACTTCAACGCCCGAACCGGAACTCCACGCATCCGGTGGCATCGATCGGTGTACTTTGGCTGACCCGCAGGGTCTCGGACGAGCCGAGCATGCGAAACCAGTGCTGGTACGCCCCCTCCAGGAATGCCGGCGACCAGGTGTCGGCTCCGTCTCCAAGCGCCGCGTTCAGCGGCGCGCAGAAATGCCGGACCACGAGAGCACCCCCCACATCCTCGATGCTGGTCCAGCCCCAGTCCACATCCAGCCAGATCTGGGCGACGGCGCGCTCAAGCTCCGCAAGCGTCGTGCAAGCGCCAGGATCGAAACGCTTGGCAAAACGCGTGCCAACACGCCACATCACGGCGCGCAGGCCAGCCACGTCCATGGACTCGGATAGTTCTTCGGCGAGCGCCGACAGCACATCACGCCATTGCGACGAGCAATGCCGCTCAGTGAGATATTGCAGAATTGCTTGATTCACCCCGAGATCCTGTTTTAATTGCTTACTGTCAATATTCTTCTTATTGTTGGAGCGCCATTTTCTTACCAACCCGGCGATCTGGGCAAATGCTTTGCGAGCAACAATGGCTATGTTCCATCCTCGCAACATCCACAACGGCAGCCCCCATGCCCCGATCCGGACGATTTCCCGGGCGGGCAGACGCCACGGCCTTTCGCGGGCAGCCCAAGCCTGACAGTTTCCACGTCACGAGGGAACCCACCCCCTTCTGAAGCGGGGAACACTTCACATTGCCAGGCAAATGTCTCTACATTAGCCCGCAAGGTGCTGTTGCCGGTCAGCGAAGACCGCTCGCAGTGCCATTCTGGCGCGATAAATTGCAGACCAGTGCATGTATTTTCTCCCAGCGGGGATATCGCGCGGCTTAGGGCGAGAAACAATAGGACAGGGCCCGAGGCAGTAAAGCAGGCGGCTGCGGACTAGTCCGGCATGACCTGCGCGCCAGGGCGTGCCGCGGCGACGAATGCATCGATCAGCCTCGCCCCGCGCCGTTCGCGTAAAAAATAAAGATACTCACTCATTTCCTCGCTACTATCCTCAAAATCCAGCATTTTCAGGTGCGGATGGCTCGGCGCCTCGTGGCGGGCAATGACGGATACGCCGAGTCCGCGAATGACCGCCTCCCGGATCGATTCCCGGCTGCCGATCTCCATCGGCGTGGCAGGCACCACGCCCGCCCGTGCCAGCATCTGCTCGGTGACGATGCGCGTGGTCGACCCTGCCTCGCGCATCAGCAGCCGGCAACTGGCCAGCGCGGCGACCGGCACCCGTGCCTGCGCCGCCAGCACATGGCTGCGATGCACCACCAGCACAAGCGGGTCCTCGCCCAGCAGCATGCGCTCCAGGCGGGGGTCGTCCACCTTCTGCGAGGACGAGGCCACGTCCACGCGATATTCCTGCAGGGCATCGAGCACTTCCTGCGAGTTGCCGGTCTCGACCGCCACATCAATAGCCGGGTAGCGCGCGCTGAAGCGGCCGATGATGTCGAGCACGTAGTACGGCGCGGTGGCGCCAATGCGCAGGCTGCCCGTACGCAGGTCGCCCGAGTGGCGCAGGAAAAAGTCGATTTCCGTTTCCTGCTGGACCAGCGCTTCGACCTTGGGCAGCAACGCCAGCCCGGCATCCGACAGGGCCAGCCGCCGCCCGCCGCGATGGAACAGCTCGACGCCGTAGGCCTCCTCCAGCGCGCGGATCTGGGCGGTGATGGTCGGCTGCGACAGGCCGAGCCGCTTGGCTGCCTGGGTCACGCTGCCGATGCGGGCGACCATGAAGAAGGACTTGAGCTGGGCAATGAGCATGCTGGAGACGCGTGGTGATAGCGCAGGTGAATCGGGCGCTGGGCCTCGGTGGCCGCGCCCGGCGCCAGGGATGACGCCGTTGCAGCCGGGGGCGTATTCTAAGGCGCGGGGATCGGTTGCCACGCCGCCTTCGACCGAACAGGAGAATGCCATGCCCGAGCGCAAGCAGGACGCCACCCGGATCGAGACCGACAGCCTCGGCGACATACCGGTGCCAGCCCGGCACCTGTGGGGCGCGCAGACCGAGCGTTCGCGCCAGAACTTCCGCATCGGCTGCGAGACGATGCCGCCCGCGCTGATCGAAGCATTCGCCATCCTCAAGCTCTGCGCAGCGCGTGCAAATCGAGAGCTGCACGTGCTCAAGCCGGAACTGGCCCACGCCATCGAGGCAGCGGCGCAGGAGATCATCGCCGGCAAGTGGCCCGGGGAGTTTCCGCTCTCGGTCTGGCAGACCGGCTCCGGCACGCAGACCAATATGAACCTGAACGAGGTAATTGCCAACCGCGCGATCCAGCTGCTAGGCGGCGAGCCGGGCGCGAAGCAGCCCGTGCATCCCAACGATCACGTCAACGCCAGCCAGTCTTCAAACGACAGCTTTCCCACGGCGATGCATATCGCCGCCACCCGGGCGATCCAGCTGCAACTGCTGCCCGCGCTGGAGACCTTGCAGCAGGCGCTCGGGCGCAAGGTGGACGCGTTCAGCGACATCGTCAAGGTGGGCCGCACGCACTTGCAGGACGCCGTGCCGCTGACGCTGGGACAGGAGTTCTCCGGCTACGAAGCCCAGGTAGGCGATGCCCAGTCGCGCCTGCGCCAGGCCATGCTGCGCGCCATGCCGGTGCCGCAGGGCGGCACCGCGGTGGGCACCGGGCTGAATGCGCCGCACGGTTTTGCCGCGGCCTTCGCGCGCGCGCTGTCGGACTACACGGGCCTGCCGTTCGAGCCCGCGCCGAACCGCTACGCGCTGCAAGCCTCGCACGATGCGCTGGCCGACCTGTCGGGCGCACTCAATACCACGGCATCGTCCTTCCTGAAAATTGCGCGCGATTTCATGCTGCTCGGCTCCGGCCCGCGCGCGGGATTTGCCGAACTGATCCTGCCAGCCAACGAGCCCGGCTCTTCGATCATGCCGGGCAAGGTCAATCCCACCCAGGCCGAGGCGCTGGCCATGGTGTGCTGCCGGGTGATCGGCAACCACACCACCGTCACGCTGGCCAATGGCCTCGGCACGCTCGAGCTCAACGCGTACAAGCCCGTGATCATCTATAGCCTGCTGCAATCGGTCACGCTGCTTGCCGATGCGGCCGCGAGCTTCGCCGAACACATGGTGCAAGGGGTACAGGCGGATCGCGAGCGCATCGCCGAAATGCTCGGGCGCTCGCTGATGCCCGTGACGGCGCTCAACCCGCACATCGGCTACGACCGCGCCGCCGAAATCGCCAAGCTGGCGGTCACGCGAGGCCTGCCGCTGCGCGAAGCGGCGCTCGCCTCGGGACATGTCACGGCGGCCCAGTTCGATGCATGGATCGACCTGAAGGGAATGACCAGGGAAATATGAGGCGCCGCTTAGCGCTGGCCCATCTCGCACACGGCGCAGACGGTAACGGCCGCACCACAGGTGAAGACCAGCATCACCAACACCATCAAGGCGTCGACAAAGCTCATGCTGCCCGGCGCGATCACGCTGACCAGCCGCCAGCAGATCCAGGCGATCCATCCCAGCGCCGCAATGGCACTGCAGACCGCCAGGGTTGCACAGGCGCGGAGCGTCAACCGGCGCCAGGAGGCCGCAGGAGCGGCAGCGGGGGCGCTTTCGTTATCGGATATGACAGTCTGCATCCGGATTCTCCATCGCCAAGCCTTGCGGCCTTGGCAGAAAATGCCGGGGGTCCGCATCGTATGCGCCTAAGAAGAGCCCCGCGCGGCGAGGCGCGCACGGGGCGATGAGGACGCATTGGGACGCATTCGACAATCAGCGTGCGTGCCGCCCGAAAGCCGTCCGGACTGAAGTATGGCTCGGCGAACGCCGGTTGGCCATCGGTGGCCGTCCGACAGGGCGCATGGGCCGGCCTTTGTTGCCGAAAAGCAAAAGCGTACCCGTTTCTGCGCACCTTAAAACCCACCTGCAACGGCAAGAAAGGGGCTCGCGCCTATTTGCCTGCTGCCTTCTGCCGATAGCGCACCAGTTCAGCGCCTAGCCACGGTGCGCTCTCCACCGGCTGGGCCTGGCCGCACTTGACCAGGTAAGGCTTGCCGCTGACGCTACTCTTGCTCGCGCCCAGTTCGATAAAGCTCTCGCTGGTGCTGATGGCGCCCTTGTCGGCCAGGTAGTCGTACTTCTTCTTGAGGTGGGCAGCCGCATCTGGCGCCGAATACCAGCTGCCATTGCGGTTGAACTGGCAATTCGAGCCGGCCAGGTAGGCAAAGAGATGGGTGACCTCGGCCTGCGTGGCAGCGGGCGGTGGCGCCGCTGCGGCGGGGGCCATGGGGACCGCCAGCGCAGTGGCTAGCAGCAGGGCGGACAGGAAGGCAGGCTTCATTTTCATGGAGTCGATAAGTCGCATCCGCTGCATTAGAGCGGCATTCCCGCTCCAGTTCAAGGCCTGAGGAGCGGCCAGAGCGCCCGCCGCGCGGGCGGAACCAACTGTCCACGCGGCAAAGCGTACCCGTTTCTGCGTAGCAATCCGGTGCGTCAGCCGATCGCGCCACCGCCATCGAGCAGCACCGTCGAACCCGTGGCAAAGCCCGTCCCGGCCAGGTAAAGGATGGCTTGCGCCACGTCTTCGGGCTGGCCAATGCGCTGAGCCGGGAGCCGCGCGGCCACGTTTTCGAACATGGCTTTGCGCGCGGCGCCGTCCAGCTTGTCCCACAGCGGCGTGGCGATCAGGCCCGGGGAGACGGTATTGACGCGCACCGGCGACAGTTCCAGCGCCAGACCGCGGCTGAGCGCGTCCAGCGCGGCATTGATGGCGCCCTGCAGCACGGATGCCTTGCTCGGCCGCACGCCCAGGAAGCCCGAAACCAGCGTCAGCGAGCCATGCGCGCTGATCGGCACCAGGCGCGCCACGCGATAGGCGCCCCAGAACTTGCTGTTCATCGCGGCGTAGGCATCGGCCAACGGCAACTGGCGCACCGGGCCGGTGGGCGTCTGCGCGGCGGAGACCACAACGTGGTCCCACGGGGTGGCGCCGTCCATGAACTGCGCCACGCTGGCGTCGTCGGTGATATCGATCGTGGCGCCGCTGACCGTGCCGGCGCTGGCCAGCGTGCGTACAGCGGCATCGATTTTTTCCTGCGAGCGCGAGGCAATCGTGACGCTGGCGCCGCGCTCGGCAAAGGCAGCCGCGGTGGCCAGGCCGATGCCGGAACTGCCGCCAACCACCAGCACCCTGGCGTTCTTGAAATCGGGAAACATGGCAAGACTCCTTGAATTTCCTTCAATGGCCAATCCATGCGGCAGGAAGGAAGGCCGCATGCTTGCCAGCCATTATGGTCACGGCGCGCCGGCGGATCATCCACCCAGGATTGGAAGCACTCTTGGCAGGTATTTGATAATCGAGGGCGCGCCGGAGCACGCCAGCAAGCCCGGCGCGCCGCCGCTACAATGCTGCGGTGCAGCTTAGGCCCCGTCCCGGGACCGCTCACCCTCCTCCCAGCGGTCGCCAACGGCCCCGAAACAACCTCCTGCCCATCATGAAGCCGCTCCTGCTCGTCCTCAGCCACGTCAGCGCCCAGCATCTGTCCTGGATTGCCGAACAATACGAGGTGCTCTACGCGCCCGACAGCGCGGCCCGCGCCGCGCAGGTCCGGGAGGCCGGCGCCCGCGTGCGCGCGGTGCTGACGATCGGCACGGTCGGCCTCACCGCCGCGGAGATCGATGCCATGCCCGCGCTGGAGCTGGTGTGCGCGCTGGGCGCGGGGTACGAGAACATTGCCGTGGCCCACGCCCGCGCGCGCGGCATCGTCGTGGCCAACGGCGCTGGCACCAACGACAGCTGCGTGGCGGACCACGCCATGGCGCTGCTGCTAGCCACCGTGCGCGCCATCCCGGTGCTGGACCAGGCCACGCGCGCCGGCAAGTGGCGCACCGCGCTGCCGCTGCAGCCCAATGTGTCGGGCAAGCGCATGGGGATTCTCGGCCTCGGCACCATCGGCCGGCGCATTGCCCAGCGCGGCCTGGGCTTTGACCTGGAGGTGGGGTATCACAACCGGGCCCCGCGCGAGGACGCGCCGTATCGCTATTTCGACAGCCTCGGCGCGCTGGCCGAATGGGCCGACTACCTGATCATCGCCACGCCCGGCGGCGCGGGCACCCGCCACCTGGTCGACGCCAAGGTGCTGGCCCAGCTGGGCCCGGGCGGCTTCGTGGTCAATATCGCGCGCGGCAGCGTGCTCGACACCGCGGCGCTGGCGGATGCGCTGCGCGCCGGCAAGCTCGGCGGCGCCGGACTTGACGTCTACGAGACCGAGCCCGAGCCGCCCGCCGCGCTGTTCGACTGCCCCAATGTGGTCCTGACCCCGCACGTGGCAGGCAGGTCGCCGGAAGCCATCGACGCTTCAGTGCGGCAGTTCCAGGAAAACAGCCGGCTGCATTTTTCCGGCAAGCCTGTACTCACACCGGTAGGCTGACGAAAGGCCCCGCCGCGCGCTCACGCGACGGGAAACACCACCCGCACGCGCAGCCCGGGTGCGGCGTCTTCCAGCGAGACCCGCGCGCCGTGCGATTGCGCGATCTCCGCCACGATGGCCAGGCCCAGCCCGCTGCCCCCAGTGGGCGCTTCCGGCACCCGGTAGAAGCGGTCGAACACGCGTGCGCGCTCGGCGAGGGGAATTCCCGGGCCATCGTCCTGCACGAGCAGTTCCGCGCTCTGCGTACCCGATTCTCCTGCCCCCGGCATGGCCCATCCCCGGCGAACCAGCACATCGACCCTGCCGCCGGCCGGCACATAGCGCAGCGCATTGTCGACCAGATTGGTCAGCAGGATGCGCAGCGCATCGACGTCGCCGCGCACCATGACTGGGCCGGCGGCAGCGTCGAGCCCCAGGTCGATATGGCGGTCGAGCGCGGCCTGGGTCATCTCCGCCACCACGCTTTGCGCCAGCGCGCGCAGGTCCACCGGCTCATGCGGGGGCGCTGCCGCGCCGGGCTCCTGGCGCGCCAGCGTGAGCAACTGGGCCACCATGTGCGTGAGCCGCTCCAGCCCCTGGCGCAGCTTGCCCACGGCCTCCTGCCGCTCCTCGGCCGTATCGGCGCGCTCCACCAGCTGGGCCTGCAACTGCAGCGCGGCCAGCGGCGTGCGCAGCGCGTGCGCGGCGTCAGCCACGAAGGCGCGCTGGGTATCGATGGCGTGGGACAGCCGCGCCAGCAGCTGGTTGAGCGCCTCGGTCAACGGCGCGATCTCGTCCGGCATACTGCTGACCGCCAGCGGGGCCAGGGCGTTGGCGTCACGCTGGCGCACCCCGGCGGCGATCTCGCGCAAGGGCCGCAGGCCACGTCCCACGGCCACCCACACCAGCCAGCCGATCAGCGGCAGCAGCAACAGCAGGGGCGCCACGGTGCGCAGCGCCATGCGCGCGGCTACCTCGCTGCGCGCCGACATCGGCTGGGCAATCTGCACCACGCCGAGCCCGAGCTGCACGCTGTAGATCCGCCATTCGCCCTGCGCGGTCTTGACGTTGGAAAATCCCAGCTCGGCGCGCGGCGGCAACGCCGGATGCGCGTGCGACAGATACAGGCTGCGGCCGGAGCCATCCCAGATATGGATCACGACGTCTTCATCGGCATGGAACAGGCTGTCGCTAGGCGAGCCCGGCGCGCCAGGCGACTGCTGCGCAACGAACGGCGGCATCACCGGATCGGCAAACTGGCTGGGCAGCGCGGCGGCCACCTGCTTCATCTGGTAATCGAACAGTGCGTTGGCTTCCTGCCGGGCCTGCCCGTAGATCAGCGCAGTGGCAATGGCGATGCCGGCCAGCAAGCCCAGGGCAAGCCACCACAGCAGGGTTCTCTGGATGGAACGCATCAGCCCGCGCCTCCGGCTTCGAGCTTGGGCACCACATAGCCCACGCCGCGGATATTGCGGATCAGCCCCGCGCCGAATTTCTTGCGCAGTGCGTGGATGTAGACCTCCACCGTGTTGCTGCCGACTTCATCGCCCCAGCCGTACAGGCGCTCCTCCAGCTGTGCCACCGACCACACCTTGCCGGGCCGTGCCAGCAGCGCCGAGAGCAAGCCGAACTCGCGCGCCGACAAGCGCACCGCCTCACCGTCAAGGGTGGCCTCGCGGGTCACGGGATTGATCACGATGCCGCCATAGCGCAGCAGCGGCTCCGCCCGGCCTTCGGCGCGGCGCACCAGCGCGTGCATGCGCGCGGCCAGTTCCTGCAGGTCGAAGGGCTTGACGAGGTAGTCGTCGGCGCCGGCGTTCAGCCCCGCCACGCGATCGGCCACGGCATCGCGCGCGGTCAGGATCAGCACCGGCGTACTCACGCCACGCGCGCGCAGCGCGGCGAGCACCTCCAGCCCGGAGCGGCGCGGCAGGCCCAGGTCGAGCAGGATCAGCGCATAGCAGGCCTCGCCATCGGGGCCGCCCGACTGGGTGGCCGCGGCCAGGCCGGCCTCGCCGTCCTGCACCCAGTCCACCGCGAAGCCTTCCTGGCGCAGTGCCAGCTTCACGCTATCGCCGATCATGGCGTCGTCTTCCACCAGCAACACTCGCATGGTCAGGTCCGGATCAGGCAGGGTTAGGTTGATTGGCCGGGTTAGCTTGGCTGGCGCCGTCGCTATCGCCGTCGACGCCGTGCGTGATCGCTTCCTCCAGCGCCTGCGCCAGTCCGGGCAACGCTGGGTACTGCGCGTTGATCACGTAAACCGGCAGGCTTTCCAGGTACGCGCTCAGCCGCCCCTTGGCGGTAAAACGCGCGTTGAACGCGGAGTTGCGCAGCGCGGGCACGAAGCGCGGCACGATGCCGCCACCCAGGTAAACACCGCCACGCGCACCCAGTACCAGCGCAATATCAGCCGCCACGGAACCCAGCAAGCCGCAAAATACGGCAAGCGCGCGCTCGCAGAGCGGGTCGTGCCGGTGGATCGCGCCTTCGGTTACCTCTGCCGGCTCGAGCTGGCGCGCCAGGGGCGTACCCGTTTCTGCGTGCAACGCGGCATGGGTCAGTGACAGCCCCATGCCCGACAAAAGACGCTCGGCGGAGACACGGCCGAAGGCCTGGCGGGCCGCGCGCCACGCAGTCCATTCGTCTTCGGTCTCCGGCATCAGCTCGATATGGCCGCCCTCGCCGGCCAGCGCCACGGCCGGCCCGGAGCGCGCGGGCACCAGCCCGGACACGCCCAGCCCGGTGCCCGGCCCCACCAGCGCGAGCGGCGCGCCGGCCACGGCCACGCCCTGGCGCATCAGCGTCAGGTCCTGCGCGCCAAGGTGTGGCAAACCCAGCGCCAACGCGGTGAAATCGTTGATGGCCAGCAGCAGGTCCAGGCCCAGCGAGCGCTGCATCTGCGAGATGGAAAACGCCCAGGCGTGATTGGTCAGCTTGACGCGATCGCCGGTCACCGGGTTGGCGAGGCCAACGGCCGCGTGGCGCGGCCTGGCGCTACCGGCCGGCAAGCCGCCGAGGTAATGCTGCATGGCAGCCTCGAGCGAGGGGAAATCGGCCACTTTAAGCGCGGTCACCGGGCCGATGCGCTGCGGCGCGGTCTCCAGCGCAAAGCGCACATTGGTACCGCCGACATCGCCCAGCAGGCGTGGAAAATTCTGCATGGCGTCAGGCCGAGAAGACGTCGGTGCCATGCCGGTGCCGGCTCAGCACCAGGCTGATGGGCAGCGCCGGGGTGGGTCCCTTGCAGGCGCGCGCGAACACGGCCGTCTTGACGGGCCCCGCGAACGACAGGAAGACGCGCTCGGCAGCCAGCAGCGCCGCCAGGTTCAGCGTGATGCGCGCGTGCGGCGCCTCGCGCGGATGCGTGACCATATAGCCCGGCTGCGGCTCGGCAAGGGCCTGCTCCAACTCGGGCGCCTCGGGAAACAGCGAAGCGGTGTGGCCATCCTCGCCCATGCCCAGCACGATCACGTCGGGCTGGCGCCAGGCCGCGTTCAGCCGGGCCACCGCGCTGGCGGGGTCGGCCACTTCGGCGGCGTCGGCCACCAGCGGCACGAAGGCCGCCTTGCCAGCCGCCTCGCGCAGCAGGTGGCGGCGCACCAGCGCGCCGTTGCTGTCGTCATGGTCGGGCGGCACCACGCGCTCGTCGACCAGCGTGATGGTGACCGCGTCCCAGCGGATGGTGCGATGGCGCAGGCGCTCGAACATCGCCACCGGCGAGCGGCCGCCGGACACCGCCAGCACCGCCCAGCCGTTCACGCCGATGGCGATCTCCAGCGCGTGGGCTACCGAGATCGCCATCGCTTCGGCCAGGTCCGCCTCTGAGGTATGTTCGTAGCGTCGCATGGGCAGTGTCTCCTGTTCGAATGAGGGTCTATCAATGATCAGCAGGCGCGGCTCATACCTCTTCGTGCCAGAGCGAGCCGTCGCGCGACATCAGCGCGGACGAAGAGGCCGGACCCCATGTGCCGGCGGTATACGCCTTGGGCGGCACGGTGCTGCCCGCCCAGGTATCGATGATGGGCTCGACCCAGCGCCACGCCTGCGCCTGCTCGTCGCGCCGCACGAACAGCCCCAGGCGGCCGCGAATGACATCGAGCAGCAAGCGCTCGTAGGCGCCCGCGCGGCGCACCTTGAAGGAGTTGGCGAAGTCCAGGTCGAGCGAGGTGCCCGTGAGCGCCACCGTATCACCGGGCTGCTTGACCAGGAAATACAGGCGGATGCTTTCCTCCGGTTGCAGCCGGATCACCAGCCGGTTCTGCGGCGACAAGGTCAGCGGGCGCGGGAAGATGGCATGCGGCACATCGCGGAAGTGGATGACGATCTCCGCCACGCGCGACTGCATGCGCTTGCCGGTGCGCAGGTAGAACGGCACACCAGACCAGCGCCAGTTGGCGATCTCGGCCTTGATGGCGACAAAGGTCTCGGTATGGCTGTCGGGCGCGATGCCCTTCTCGTCGAGGTAGCCCACCACCGGCTTGCCGCCCACGGCGCCTGCCCGGTACTGCCCGCGCACGGTTTTCTCGGCCACGTCCTGCGGCGTGATGGGCTTGAGCGCCTTGAGAATCTTGATCTTTTCGTCGCGGATCGCATCCTCGGACAGGCTGGTGGGCGGCTCCATCGCCACCATGCACAGCAGTTGCAGCAGGTGGTTCTGCACCATGTCGCGCAGCGCGCCGGTGTTGTCGTAGAACTCGCCGCGCGTTTCCACGCCAAGCTCCTCGGCGATGGTGATCTGCACGTCCTGCACCCATTCGCGGCGCCACAGCGGCTCGAACAGCGCGTTGCCGAAGCGGATCGCCATCAGGTTCTGCACCGACTCCTTGCCCAGGTAGTGGTCGATCCGGTAGATCTGGTCTTCGGCGAAGTACTGCGCCACGGCCGAGTTGATCGCGTCGGACGAATGCAGGTCATGCCCGAGCGGCTTCTCCAGGACGATGCGGACATTGGGATGATTAAGCCCGGTGCGCGCGAGCTGCTCGCAGATGGGGACAAAGATATGCGGCCCGGTGGCGAGATAGCACACCACCACCTCGGGCGAGCGCTGCAGCACCTTGGCCGCCAGCGCGTCGAAGTGCTCGGGCACGCGGGCGTCGGCCTGCACATAGCTGATGCGCGCAAGGAAGGTGGCCCAGGCTTCGGGCGGTGCATGCTCAAGACCCGGGCGCACGCTCTGCTCCAGCGAACCGACGTAGTCCTCGGTGGAAAGGGGATGGCTGCCGGTGGCAAGAATGCGGGCGTTGGGATGAAGCAAACCCGCGCGGTGTGCATCGAACAGCGCCGGCAGCAGCTTGCGCCGCGCCAGGTCCCCGGTGCCGCCGAACAGCACCATGTCGAAATCGGGCATGCTCACCCTGTACTCCTTGTCTTGGCCAACGTGAGTGCGGCGCAAGAGCCCGGCGGGGCCTGCGGGGTTCCAGGAACACCAGCGCGCGTCACTTTACTGAGTGACGCGGTGCGCCGCATAAGTTCCGGCCAGTTTAGTTGAGTCGCTGCCGCTTGGCGAGGCGTGGAGCGCTCGGCGCGGCCCCGGAGGTATGCCGCCTGCGCGCGCTAGCCGAGCAGCAGCTCCACCCACAGGCCGCGAGCCTGGAGCTGGTAGGCGCGCGTGGCCTCGATCAGGGCGCGGCGGGGCGCCGGGTCCATAATGGCCTCGGGCAGCAACGGATCGCGCACGATGGCGCGGATGATGGCGCGGCCCACCAGCATGGCTTCGCGCGCGCCGGCATCCGGCGCCATGCGCGCCAGCTTGGCCTGGCTGCGCTCCAGTTGCGCCAGCGCGCGGCGGTACGCGGATTGCAGCGCCGGCACATCCCACAACTGGGCCATGTGCGCGGCGGCATCGGCATCGAACTCGCGGCCCACAAAGAGCAGGCTGGCGCTGGCCATCCCGAGCCGGGACAGCACGGCGCGCATGGCCGGGGCGCCGCCCGCGAGATTGTCCGGGCGCACGTTGATGCCGGCGGCCAGCACCCGAAAGCCGGACAACGACAGCGCGCGCGCATGGTGGCGCCAGGCGGTCTTCTCGCTGCGTGCCACGGCGGCGTCCTGCACCACCAGCCAGTCGCCGGCCCAGTGCCCCAGCCGGCTCTCTTTTTCGAACCAGTGCTCGACTTCGTCGTAGACCGGGTTGCCTTCCGGCAGCACCGCGTAGCAGCCACGCTCCGTCTTGACGATGCGGCCCTGGCGCTGCAGGCGCGTCAGCGCCACCCGCACGCTGGGCGTGCCGATGCCCATCACCTCGGCGCCGCGCGCCAGCGCCTGCACCGGCAGGGTACGCTCCGGATGGCCGTAGAGCAGGTCCAGGACCAGGTCAGTCGCCGAGGGCTCGCGGATCTCTATTTCATGCATGGGTCGAAAGCGGGAGCAACGTGGGCGGCAAAGGATGCCGCGAAGGGTAAACCAGAAATATTTCTTTTATTGGCATAAATATATCATTCGATGAAATATTTATGCATGTGGAAAAACACCTAGAAAGTACCCGATTCGTACAATTCACCCTTGCCAGGCGCAGGCACCGAGGATGCGAGCATGGATAGTAAGCCCAGTCAGCCCAACCATTATGTCAGGACCGAAACGTCCGGCCCGGTCCTCACCATCATTCTGGACCGCGCCGACAAGCGCAACGCCGTGGACGGCCCGATGGCGCTGGCGCTGCGCGAGGCATTTGCCGGGTTCGAATCCGACCCGGCGCTGCGCGTGGCCGTGCTGTGGGGCGCGGGCGGGCATTTCTGCGGCGGCGCCGACCTGTCGGCGGTGAGCGACCCGGCGCGCCGTCACGAACTGGATCCGCAAGGCGGTGGCGCGGGGCCGATGGGCCCGAGCCGGATGGCGCTGTCCAAGCCGCTGGTAGCCGCAGTCAGCGGCTATGCGGTAGCGGGCGGGCTGGAACTGGCGCTGTTGGCGGACCTGCGCGTGGCGGAGCGCGATGCCGTCTTCGGCGTGTTCTGCCGGCGCTGGGGCGTACCGCTGATCGACGGCGGCACGGTGCGCTTGCCGCGCATCGTAGGCATGGGCCGTGCGCTCGACATGATCCTGACTGGCCGCCCGGTGCCCGCCGAGGAAGCGCTCGCCATGGGGCTGGCCAACCGCGTGGTCGAGCCAGGCCAGGCCCGCGCCGCGGCCGAGGCACTGGCGCATGAGCTGGCCGCCTTCCCGCAGCGCTGCATGCTGACGGACCGGGCCTCCGCCTACGGGCAATGGAACCTGCCGCTGGCCGACGCACTGCGGGCCGAAGGCACCAACGGCACGCCGATCGTGTTCGAGGAGGGCATCCCGGGCGCTGCCCGCTTTATCGGGGGTGCCGGCCGGCACGGCGATTTCTCCGGCTAGGCAGGCATCGGGAACCGGGACGGCGACGGGGCAAACACGCCCCGGCCCGGCCCGGCAAAGCGTACCCGTTTCTGCGTAGCCAGAGCGGGATGCAATGGCAGTGGAATCAGCCCTGTCCAGCCAGTGCCGAATTCAACCCACCATGCATGGCCGGCCCGGCGGCAACGATCCCCTGGCACCCCCACGTAAACGGCTTGCCATCCAGCGCGGTCACCACGCCACCCGCCTCGGTCACCAGCAACACGCCTGGCAGCCAGTCGTAGTAATCCTGTCCGCACTCCCAGTAGCCGTCTAGCGCGCCACCGGCAACCAGCGCCAGCAACAACGACGTGGGACCGTATACGCGCTGCCCGAACACCTGCGGCAACAAACGGCCAAAGCGATCCAGAAAAGCCGCGGTATCGTTACGCACCTGCCCCGGCCAGTCGGGATGCGCCGTAGCAATCAGTGCTGAGGCCAGCTCCCCACGCGCATTGGCGCGCAATGGCGCCCCGTCGCAATCGGCGCCCTGGCCAGCCACCGCCCGATACGTCCGCCCGGTGGCCGGGTCATGCACCAGCGCCAGTGCTGGCACCCCCTCTACCACCAGGCACAGTGCAATGGTCCAGCCCGGCATGCCGCTCAGGTAGTGCAGGGCACCATCGATGGGGTCGCAAACCCAGTAAGCGTCGGCATGCTCCGGTGCCTGCTGCTCGCCGCTCTCCAGTTCCT
Source organism: Cupriavidus sp. 05L411 (assembly GCF_056398045.1). NCBI lineage: Bacteria > Pseudomonadati > Pseudomonadota > Betaproteobacteria > Burkholderiales > Burkholderiaceae > Cupriavidus > Cupriavidus sp. 05L411. The sequence goes on from NZ_JBFTOQ010000009.1 coordinate 123,199, forward strand.
GCTCGGAGAACGGAATCCGCGGCCAGCGCTCCAGCAAGGCCCGCTTCAGCGCCGAGCCGACGGCGCCGCTGTGCTGGTCGAACGCCGCCCGCAGGGCCTGGAAATCGGCGGGGGCGCTGCGTGGCTGCTGCGTGCGCAGCCGCCGGCCTTGCTGGGCAAGCAAGGCGCTCAGGCTATCGAGCACAGCCGCCACGGGCTGGCCGAGGCGTTCGGCAAGGGACTGAGTGTTGGTGTTGGTGTCGGCATTGACGTTGGCATTCACGATGCATCGCTCCTGGCTGGGTTGGAGCAGCCAGTCTAGGCACTCGCCGCATTGCCATCTAACGATAGAATGCCAACTTATATTCGAAACGGGCCAAACCGATGTCGCTACGAGAAATCCGGCCGATCGCGCATGAAGCCGCCCGGGAACAGGTGCCGCATGTGCATGCCGAGGGCCAGTTGTTCACCGTGAAGTCCGGCGTGGTCAGCATCGAGGCCGGTGGCGGGCGCTGGCTGATGCCGACCGGCTGCATCGGCTGGGTGCCGCCGTATGCATCGCACGGTGCGCGCATCCATGGCGCGATGACCGGAATGAGCCTGTATTTCGACGAGGCGTGGAGCCGTGCCGCCATGCCGGAAACCCTCAAAGTGGTACGCCTGTCGCCGCTGCTGGCCGCGCTGCTCGACACGCTGGCACAAGCCGAGCCGCCGTCCGGGCCGGTGCGCGCGCATTACCTGGCGGTCTTCGCCGATGACTTCACCCGCCAGCCGGCACAAACGCTGTTCCTGCCCATGCCCCAGGAGCCGCGCCTGCTGCGCATGGCCACCGCCTTGCTGGCCAGCCCGGACGACAACACCGGCCTGGATGGTTGGGCGGCGCGCATCGGCATGGCCCGCCGCACGCTCACCCGCCACTTTCAGGCCGACACCGGCTGGAGCCTGGCGCAATGGCGCCAGCAGTTGCGCATGCTGGCGGCCATGGAGCGGCTGGTGGCTGGCGAAAGCGTCACTGCCGTGGCGCTCGGCCTGGGCTACGCCAGCGTCAGCAGCTTCATTGCCCTGTTCCGCCGTTACACCGGCACCACGCCGCGTGCCTACCTGGCACTGGGCAAGGACTGGGGTACGACAGGCACGGAAGGCCACTCGCGGGTGCAGCAAGCGCCAACCCACCCGCTCTTGTATGCTACGGCTATTGCCGCCGAAGAAGCCTGACCGCGCCATGAGCCACAAATCCCGCAGCCTCCTGCAGTCGATCTTCAGTCACCCGCTCAGCAACAACATCCACTGGCGCGAGGTGGAGTCGCTGCTGCAGCAACTCGGCGCGAAGGTCGAGCCGATCCAGGGCGCCCGCTTCAGGGTGGTGCTCAACGAGTATGAGTTCTACCTTCATCACCCGCACCATGGCAATGTCTGCGCCAAGCAGGAGATCAAGCACCTGCGCGATTGCCTGGTCGCCGCCGGCGTCACCCCTCCCGACGGCGACGACAAGCCCAAGTGACCCGGCGCTTGCCCGGGCAGGCGCCGCGGCGAACCCCGGCACGGCCATCCTCATCGGCCGCCAAGGCCAACCATTGCCCCAGCCCATCCATTCCTACGGATTTCCATGACCAATCTTTCCGCCTTCCTCGTTACCAATAAATGGCCCGCCTTGCGCCCGGAGCGGATCCAGCTCTATTCGCTGCCCACGCCCAATGGTGTCAAGGTCTCGATCATGCTCGAGGAAACCGGCCTGCCCTACGAACCGCACCTGGTGCGCTTCGACACCAATGACCAGTACACGCCGGAATTCCTGTCGATCAGCCCCAACAACAAGATTCCCGCCATCCTGGACCCGAACGGCCCCGGCGACCAGCCGCTGGCCCTGTTCGAGTCCGGCGCGATCCTGCTCTACCTCGCCGACAAGAGCGGCAAGTTCATCCCGCAAGATCCCGCCGGCCGCTACGAGACCATCCAGTGGCTGATGTTCCAGATGGGGGGCATCGGGCCGATGTTCGGGCAACTGGGATTCTTCAACAAGTTCGCCGGCAAGGAATACGAGGACAAGCGCCCGCGCGACCGCTATGTCGCGGAAGCCAAGCGCTTGCTGGCCGTGCTCAACGGACGCCTCGCGGACCGCGCCTGGATCATGGGCGACACCTACACCATTGCCGACATTGCGACCTTCCCCTGGGTGCGCAACCTGATCGGATTCTACGAGGCCGGCGAGCTGGTCGGCATCCAGGACTTCCCCCACGTCACGCGCGCGCTCGAGGCCTTCCTGGCGCGTCCCGCGGTGGCCAAGGGCCTGGATATCCCGAAGCGCGTCTAGACCAACCCGGAGCCACACCAGTGCCGCTGATTCAGCTTGACGACCTTGCCGCCGCGCTGCCCAGCGCATGGAAGTCCACGGTCTTGGGCCAGGTCGGCCCCGCCCGCATCAAGGTGCTGCGCATGGATGAACAAGCGTATGAAGCCGAGACGCATGACTACAACGAAGGCCTGCTCGTAGTGAGCGGACGGCTCATGTTGCAAGTGCAAGGCGAAGCCGGCACGGTTGTCGTCGAGCCCGGGCAGATGTACCTCGCCCTTGCCGGCATCCCACACGCCGTGCTGCCCGGCAGCCACGGCACGCTGGTGATCGTCGACGTCTGAGCGGGCCTGTGCGCCCCGGCGGATGATGCCGCGCCGGTGGCCAAGGGGCGGGCGCCCACGCGGCGCCCGCCCGATTGCGGCTGCCGTCAGACTCAGCCAGCCATCTCCACCACCGCCGCGGCTGGTGCCGCGGCATAGTGATCGAGCTGCATGGCAAAGCTGGCTCGGCCCGAGGTCAGCGCGCGCAGGCTGCCGATATAGCCGAACAGGCTGGCCAGCGGCACATGCGCCTGCACCACCGTGGTGTTGCCGCCACCGCGTTGCGATTGCCCGCGCACCATGCCACGGCGCCGGTGGATATCGCCGATGACATCGCCCACATGGTCGGCGGGCGTCACCACCTCCACGCTCATCACCGGCTCCAGCACTACGGGCGCAGCCTGCCGCGCGGCTTCACGGAAGGCGGACGCGGCCGCGGTCTCGAAGGCCAGGGCCGAGGAGTCGCGCTCGTGAAAACTGCCGTCCAGCAAGATGGCCTGGACATCCACCACCGGGTAGCCCGCGAGCATGCCCTGCGCGGCCGCGCGCCGGATGCCGGCCTCCACCGCCGGCACGAACTCGCGCGGCACCGCGCCACCGCTGATGCGGCTCTCGAACCGGACGCCCTCGCCGCGCGGCAGCGGCTCGAAGCGCAGCACCACTTCCGCGTACTGGCCCGGGCCACCGCTTTGCTTGCGATGCAGGTAGCGCGCATCGGCGGCACGGGTCAGCGTTTCGCGATACGCCACCTGCGGGCGGCCTACCGTGACCTCCACATGAAAGCGCGTGCGCAGCTTCTCCAGCGTGACCTCCAGCTGCAGCTCGCCCATGCCGGACAGCAACGTCTGCCCGCTCTCCGGATCCTGGCGCAGGCGCAGGCTCGGATCTTCCTGCACCAGCACTTGCAGGCCGCGCGACAAGCCGGCCTGGTCGGACTGGCTCTTTGGCTCGATGGCCACGTCGATCACCGGCTCGGGCGTGTCGATCGATTCCAGCACCATGGGGTGCGCGGGATCCGTCAGCGTGTCGCCGGTGATGGTGGCCTTGAGGCCCGCTATCGCCACGATGTCGCCGGCCACGGCAACCCGCAGCTCCTGCTTGCGGTCCGCATGCATCTCGTACAGTCTTGCCACCCGCTCGCGCTTGCCACTGCCCGCGTTGAGCACGGTGTCGCCGGCAGCGAGCCGTCCGCGATACACGCGCACGAACGTCAGCGTGCCGTGCGCGTCGTGCACGACCTTGAAGGCGAGTGCCACCAGCGGCTGGTCAACGTCCGCGCTCACTGCACGACGGCTCACTTCGCCAGGTGCAGGCAGGTACGCTGTCACCGCATCGAGCAAAGGCTCCACACCCTTGTTCTTGAAGGCGGAACCTGCCAGCACGGGCACCACGGCGCCGCGGATGGTCGCGCGCCGGATGGCTGCGCGCAAGGCGTCACTGGCCGGCTCGCGGCCCGCCAGGTAGTCTTCCAGCAAGGCATCGTCCTGCTCGGCCAGCGTTTCCAGCAAACACTGGCGCCAGGCCGCGGCCTGCTCCGTCAGCGCCTGCGGCACCGCATCGGTCACGTAGCCCGTGCCGCCCGTGCCGCCTTGCCATAGCAGGGCCTGCATGGTGACGAGATCGACCACGCCGTGGAAATCGCCTTCGCGGCCGATCGGCAACTGCAGCACGAGCGGCACCACGCCGAGGCGTTCCTCGATCATGCCGGCCACGCGCAGGAAATCCGCGCCGGTGCGATCCAGCTTGTTGATGAAGGCGAGGCGCGGCACGTGGTAATGGTCCGCCAGGCGCCAGTTGGTCTCCGTCTGCGGCTCCACGCCGGCCACGCCGTCGAACACCACCACGGCGCCGTCGAGCACGCGCAGCGAGCGGTTCACCTCGATGTTGAAATCGATGTGACCCGGGGTATCGATCAGGTTGATCTGGTGCCCGCGCCAGTACACGGTGGTGGCCGCGCTGTTGATGGTGATGCCGCGCGCCTGCTCCTGTGGATCGAAATCCATGGTGGCGGCGCCGTCATGCACCTCGCCCAGCCGGTGGCTGGCACCGGTGTAGAACAGGATGCGTTCCGACGTGGTGGTCTTGCCCGCGTCCACGTGGGCAATGATGCCGATGTTCCTGAGTTTCCTGCTTTCCTTCCTGCTTTCGTTTCTGCTTTCGTTTCTGCTTTCCATGATGGGCTGCCTGAATGCAAACACCCTGGCGGGTGCGTGCCTGCCAGGGTGTTTGTGGTCCCTGGGAGGCGATCTGCGAGGCCTCCCGGACTGCATGTGCAGCCAGGAGGCTATGGGATCGCTTGCGAGGCGGCGCCGGCATGCCGCATGCGGCACGCAATGGTCTCGGTGACTACGCCAGACGACGCCGTTACCGCACCAAGGGACGAGCGCAAGCCCCCGTTCCCTTGGCCGGTTTGAATCGTGGCAATCAACTTGTCGTAGGTACGCATGGCGTGTCAGATGGTGGCGAAACAAAAAAACAAAACCCCGGCGGGCCTGCGGGCCGTCCGGGGTTGGCGATGATCGGTTTCGTCGTTCCCGGAACTGGCCTTGCAGCCTTCCGGGCGGGACGCTCGGAAGACTAGACGTGAATAGCCAGCAGCACGCGTTCACCGTAAGGTGCCGCGGCAAACACTGCGATGGCGGTGCGTTGCGCTGCTTGCTTCATGTCGTTTGAACTCCAGAGAATGCGGCGAAGTCTAGCACTTGTGGAGAAAACGTGCAGCGGCTCATACTGGCGCCAAGCACGCACCAACCGCGCACCAACCGTGCGCCCCTCCCCAAAGTGCACTAGGCTGAAAAAGCACCCACGCAGGAGATCCCCATGCCAAGTCACCCAGTCCTGGAACGGGTCACCGCCCGCATCGTCGCGCGCAGCGCCGCCACCCGCCAGACCTACATGGACCGCACCCGCGCCATGGCGGGACAGAAGGTGGAACGCGCGCAGCTCTCATGTACCAACCTGGCGCACGCCGTGGCGGCCATGCCCGAGCAGGCCAAGATCCGCCTGAAAGCGCAGGAGCGCCCCAACCTCGCCATCGTCTCCTCCTACAACGACATGCTGTCGGCGCACCAGCCCCTGGCGGAGTATCCGCAATGGCTCAAGGAAGCCGCGCTGGAGGCGGGCGGCACCGCGCAATTCGCCGGCGGCACGCCCGCCATGTGCGATGGCGTGACGCAGGGCCAGGACGGCATGGATCTCTCGCTGTTCTCGCGTGACGTGATCGCGCTATCCACCGCGGTGGCGCTGTCGCACCAGATGTTCGACGGCGCGCTGTACCTCGGCGTGTGCGACAAGATCGTGCCGGGGCTGGTGATGGGCGCGCTGTCGTTCGGCCACCTGCCCGCCATCTTCGTGCCAGGCGGCCCCATGACCACCGGCATCGGCAACGAGGAAAAGGCGCGCGTGCGCCAGCGCTATGCCGAGGGCAAGCTCAGCCGCGCGGAGTTGCTGGAGGCAGAGAGCCAGTCGTATCACGGCCCGGGCACCTGCACCTTCTATGGCACCGCCAACTCCAACCAGATGCTGATGGAGATCATGGGCCTGCACCTGCCCGGCACTGCCTTCGTCAATCCCAACACGCCGCTGCGCGAAGCCCTCACGCGCGAATCCGCGCGTCAGGCGCTACGCCTTGTGCATGGCGGCGATCGCTATACGCCGGTGGCGGACGTGCTTGACGAGCACGCCTTCGTCAATGGCATCGTCGGCCTGCTGGCCACCGGCGGCTCCACCAACCATACGTTGCACCTGGTGGCGATGGCGCGCACCGCGGGCATCGTGCTGGGCTGGGACGATTTTGCCGAGCTATCGGAAGTGGTACCGCTGCTGGCGCGCGTGTATCCGAACGGCAGCGCGGATGTGAACCAGTTCCAGGCCGCCGGCGGACTCGGGCTGGTGATTCGCGGCTTGCTGCAGCTTGGCCTGCTGCACGACGACGTGACCACCGTGGTCGGCAAGGGCCTGGCCGACTACACGCGCGAGCCGGTGCTGCGCGATGGCCAGCTCACCTGGATCGACGGGCCCGAAGCGCCGCTGGACGACACCATCGTGCGCGCCGCCGGCCAGCCCTTCGCGCCGGAAGGCGGCATCAAGCTGCTCGACGGCAATATCGGCCGCGCCGTGCTGAAGATCTCGGCGGTCAAGCCCGAGCACCACATCGTGCAAGCCCCGGCGATGGTGTTCCACACGCAAGACGCGCTGATCGAAGCGTTCAAGCGCGGCGAGCTGGAGCGTGACTTTATCGCGGTGCTGCCATGGCAAGGGCCGGCCGCCTGCGGCATGCCGGAGCTGCACAAGCTCACACCCACGCTGACCGTGCTGCAGGACCGCGGTTTCCACGTGGCGCTGGTGACGGACGGACGCATGTCCGGCGCGTCGGGCAAGGTGCCTGCCGCCATCCATGTGTGCCCCGAGGCATTGAGTGGTGGCGGCATCGCCCGCGTGCGCGATGGCGACCCGATGCGCGTGGACGCGCATGCGGGCGTGCTCACGGTGCTGGTGCCCGAAGCGGAATGGGCTGCGCGCTCGGTGACGCCGCCCGACCTCTCAGCCAACCGGCACGGCGTGGGGCGCGACCTGTTCGCCAATTTCCGGCGTCATGTGAGCACGGCGGAGGCGGGGGCCTGCTCGCTGTTTGCCGAGGAAGGCTGACGGGAGGTAGCTTGTGCGCGGCTTAGAAGCTATGGCTGATGCCGGCACCGAATCCGGTGCCGCCACCTGCGTAGCGACTGTGGCGATACGACACCGCGCCATACAGCGTGGTGCGCTTCGATAGCGCATAGTCCACGCCGCTGGTGACGTAGCCGGTCACGCCCGCCGTGCCATAGCCCTGGAAATCGCGCGCGCCCGAGAGCTTCAGCGTATAGGCGCCCACGCGCCAGTTGACGCCAAGCGTGGCGGCGCTGCGCCTGGCGCTGGCGTCGCCGAGGAAGGCCTGGCTCGCGGCGCTTAGACGGGTCTGGCTGTACGAGGCCATCAGCCGCACCTTGGTGAACGCGTAGGCCAGCCCCGCGAACCACGTGTTGTCATAAGCCGAATTGCGCTCCGCCGTCAGCATGGCCGACCAGGGCCCGCCATCGTAGTTGAGCGAGGCCGCCAGCGGCCGCGTGCGGTCCCGGTTGCCGGCGGCGTCCGGCGTTTCATTCTTCTCAACACCAGCGGATACGTGCACGTGTATCCCACCCCATTTCGGCGAGTCGTAGAACACGCCGTTGTTCAGGCGCGAGTATTCGCCCGCGGGGCCATTGTGATACGGATCGGTGCGATAGGACGGGTGGTACACGTACCACGCCACGGAACTCACGCGGTTGAAATTGTCCCAGCTGTCGTACTGCCAGTCGTATTGCCACATCGGCGTCAGCGCACGGCCAACGCGCAGATCGCCGTAGGGCGACTGGATGCCAATAGTGGATTCGCCCTGGAAATACGGCGTGGCGCCGCTGGCTTCGAACCGGCCATTGCCCATGTCGAAGCGCGTTTGCAGGTTCAAGGTGGCGGCCCAGCCGGGGGCCAGGGCCTCGCTGCCGCGCAGGCCGATGAAGCTGCGCTGCATGGTGCCGAGCTGAATGGGCTGGCCGGGCGCGGGACGAAAGATGCCGACGTCGGCAAACCCGTACAGCGTGAGGCTGCCCTGCGCGTGCGCAGTCGGTGCGGCGGAGGCGAGCACGGCGGCGCAGGCCAGCGCCGGCAGGCACTGCGCGAGCCTTGCGCGCGGCGCACAAGGCTTTCGGGCGATGGGGTTCAGTTCGAGCTTGTGTGCAGACAGCAAATTCAATTCCAGAGATTGAAGGCAAGCCGTGTTCCGCCGCGTAGCGCAACGAAACGCGGATGCCGGTGAAGAACCCAAGGGGGCGAGAGAAATGGATTGGCCAATGGCGGCGCAAGCGCTCGCCACCAGACAGGATCGCCGCCTGGGTGCTTGCGCACCGCTGCGGCGGGATCCGAAGAGGTTGGTTCGTCAGCTCAGGCGATGCGAGGGACTCGGCGCGACGGGCGCGGCCGGTTGCGCGTCCTCGGACACGCGCCACTCCTGCACCGGCACGGCGATGGCGCAACCGGCAGCTTCGAGCACCTGCTTGATGCGGTGGTAGAAAGCGAAGCGCACGTTCCAGTAATCCCCGGCGGCAACCCAGCAACGCACGTTGAGCGTCACGCCCTGCGCAGCGTAGTTGATCACCATGGCCTCGGAGGCCGGGTCCGCCAGGATGCGCGCCTCAGCCGCAAGCATGGCGCGCAGCGCATCGAGCGCGGCCTGGATGTCGGCGCCAAAGGTGACGGTGACTTCGATGTCGAGCCGGCGGGTGGGATTCTCGCTGTAGTTGGTGATGGCGCTGCCCCAGATCTTGCCGTTGGGCACGCGCAGGCAAACCCCGTCGAAGGTGGTCAGCTCGGTCATGAACAAACCCGTCTCGCGCACCGTGCCGGCCACGCCCTGCGCATCGATGTACTGGCCCACGCGAAACGGCCGCAGCAGGACCAGCATGATGCCCGCGGCAATGTTCTGCAGCGTGCCCTGCAACGCCAGTCCGATGGCCAGGCCGGCGGCGCCGAGCATGGCAATGATGCTGGCGGTCTGCACGCCAAATTGCGATAGCACCAGCACGACCGTGATCACGCGCACGATCCACTGCGTGACGCTGGCCAGCATCGGGCGCAAGGTGGCGTCCACGCGCGGGCGGTCAAACGCGCGCAGCACCGCGGCGCGGGCGCGCCCGGAGAGCCACCAGCCCAGGATCAGGATCAGCATGGCGGCGATGCAGTTCAGGCCTTGCTGCACCACCAGTTGCAGCAGGTACGCCCAGGCTGCTTCCAGCTTGTGGGGCTCGATGAAGTTCAGGTTCATGGATTCGGCTCCGGCGATCAGTGTGGAAAAGCTGGACATGCGCGGCTCAGGATGCATCGTCGTCGCGGCGGGGGTGCGCCGGTTCTCCGGCGTGCGGCAGCGGCGTTTCGCTGCGCGCAAGCTGGCCCGGATCGAGCTGGTGCGAGAAGCCGGCCACCAAGCCGATGCGGCGCTGGCGGTCCTCCGGCAAGGTTGGCCCGCTCTGAATATAGACGGTGAGCCATTCCGCAAGGTGCACCGGCACGGACAAGCGTGTGCGCGCGTAGCCATGCGTGGTCTTGAGGTGAAGCGGGTCGATCTTTAGTGTCTGCATGCAGGCGGGTTCATGGTTCGGTTCGAAAGATTTCAGGAAGAGGTTGGTGCGCTATGGATCGTGAAGAGGTTGGTACGCACGAGCGTGGCATCAGGCCGTGAACGGGAACAGCAGGTCAATTTCGAAGCGAAGGCGTAGGTGCGCCGGTCGGGCGTACCCGTTTCTGCGAGCAATCCGATGATCAGGCTGGAGTCCATGCCGCCCGACAGCAGCACGCGCATCGGCACCTCCGCCACAGTGCGGCGGTGGACCGACTTGATGTCAGACGATTGCCTACATTTGATTGAAATTGACAATACTTTCAGGACAAATGACGGGGGAATTGGTTTCCCCCCGATGCGCGGCGACAGCTGAGCGAATCGGCGCCAGCCCTGCGTGGGCAAGGGCTGGGCCCGATTGAAAAATATTTCGCCGGAGCGGGCTTGGGCGTACTTTTTATGTGGGGAGAATCGTGCGGCCCCCCTGCGCGGGAGCACGCAGAATTGGGTACGCTTTGGTGCGCAGGAGGTAGTGCGGAGGAAGAACGGGCGTTGCACCCAGCCGGTGCTTGGACCGGCCGGATTGGACCTTATTTCAAGCCGTGACGGGGTGATCGTGCAAGCGGTCGCGCGAGGCTAGCGAGGGAAACAGGCGCATCCACACCACCACCACCACCAGCGTGCCGATGCCGCCAAGCAGCACCGCGCCAACCGGCCCGAACAGCGCGGCCGTCACGCCGGACTCGAACTCGCCAAGCTGGTTGGACGCGCCGATAAAGACCGAGTTGACGGCGCCCACGCGCCCGCGCATATCGTCGGGCGTATCGAGCTGGACCAGCGTGGAGCGCACCACCACGCTGATCATGTCGGAGGCGCCAAGCATGACCAGCGCCGCCATCGACAGCGGCAGCCAGTGCGAGATGCCGAACACCATCGTCGCCATACCAAAGACGGCCACCGCGCCGAACATCACGCGACCCACGCGGCGGTTCATCGGATGGTGGGCGAGCCACAGCGCGGTCGCCAGCGCGCCGATGGCGGGCGACGAGCGCAGCAGGCCCAGGCCCCAGGGGCCGGTATGCAGGATGTCGCGCGCGTAGATGGGCAGCAGCGCGGTGGCGCCGCCCAGCAGCACGGCAAAGAGATCCAGCGAAATCGCGCCAAGCAGTACCGGCCGACCGCGGATATACGAAAACCCCGCAAACAGCGTAGCGATGCTGACCGGCGTGGTCAGCCGCTGCGCGGCCTGGCGCAGCTTGAGCGCGGTGACCAGGCAGGCGGCCACGGCGAACAACGTGGCGCTGATGGCGTAGACAACGCCCGGGCCGGCAACATAGGCAAAACCACCCAGCGCGGGACCGATGATGATGGCCGTCTGTGTGGCGGAGCTGGACAGCGCCACCGCGCGCGGAAACATGCGTGGCGTGACCACGCTGGGCAGCAGCGCCTGCAACGTCGGCGTCTCGAAGGCGCGGGTGGCACCGATCAGGGCCACGAACACGAAGATGTGATCGCGCGTGATCCAGCCCGACAGGCTCGCCACCGCCATCGACACCGCGATCAGCGCTTCCAGCGTCTGGCAGGTGCGCACGATCAGGCGCCGGTCGAAGCGGTCGGCCACGTGGCCGGACATCAGCAGCAGCATCACCGAAGGCAGGAACTGCACCAGCCCCACCATGCCAAGCATGAACGGGTCGCGGGTGAGGTCGTAGATCTGCCAGCCTACCGCCACCGTAAAGATCTGGTAGCCAATGGTGGTGCACAGGCGGGCAAACCAGAACAGCCGAAATGAAGGGTCGCGAAAGACTGAGTCCGGCTCGGGGGCCAGAACGGAAGCAGGGGTCGACATGGATGGCGGTGGTGACGGGGCGGCGGCGGGGCAAAGCTGGGACGCATTCTATCCGAGGCCCGCGATGCATGCAGGCGCATGCATCACGTCCCAGCTCCCCCATGTATCTTCAATGATGCAATGTAGCAACAGGAAGACACGCATGGTGGTTTCGAGAATGATTCGTATTTATAATGCGATCCCTCGATGCGGCGAATGCACATCATCGCCGCCAGCGCTTCCCAGGAATTGCCATTTTGCAGCCCACCTCCAAGCTCTCCAGCGCCGCGGCCGGCGCTACCCTGCTCTGCCTCGCCTTGTCCGCACACGCTGCCGACCCGCAGCCGCCCGCTGCCCCGGCAAGCCAAGGTGCTTTCAGCGCCGAAAGCACCCTTAACGCCGTCACGGTGGTCGGCAACTGGCTGGAGAGCCCGAACGAGGCGAAGGTGCTGGAGCACCCCGGCGCGCGGACCATCGTCGACCGCGAGACCATGGTGGAAAGTGGCGCGAGCAATGTGCGCGATGTGCTGCGCCGGGTACCTGGCGTGCAGGTCCAGGACAGCAACGGCACCGGCGGCAGCGACATTTCTCTGAACGTGGGCGTGCGCGGGCTGGCCTCGCGCCTGTCGCCGCGCTCCACCATCCTGCTCGATGGCGTGCCGCTGGCCGTTGCGCCCTATGGCCAGCCGCAGTTGTCGATGGCCCCGGTGTCACTGGGCAACCTGGAAGCGGTGGACGTGGTGCGCGGCGCGGGCTCGGTGCGCTATGGCCCGCAGAACGTGGGGGGGATCATCAACTTCGTCACGCGGCCGATTCCCAAGACCTTCGCGGCAAGCGCCTCGGTGGAGTCCGACATCTACAGCCATGGCGGCGGCGTGAAGACCATTCCGGGCGCCTTCATCGGCGGCACCAACGAGCAGGGGCTGGGCGGCGCGCTGCTGTACTCGGGCGTGCACGGCAACGGCTACCGGGCCAGCAACGACCACGTCAACATCGACGACCTGATGCTCAAGGGCGCCTACCGCATCACGCCGGCGGACGCGCTCACCGGCAGCCTGCACTACTACGATGCCACGGCAGGCATGCCCGGCGGCCTGACCTCGGCGCAGTACGCGGCCGACCCGTTCCAGTCGGTGCGACCCTTCGACAACTTCAGCGGGCGCCGCAAGGACATCACGCTCAAGTACGCGCACAACGACAACAACCGCAAGTTCGAGGTGCTGACGTACTACACCGAGAGCTTCCGCGGCAGCAATATCGAAAGCGAATCCGGCAACCAGCGTCGCCTGGTCTCGTACCCGCGCAACTACCACACCTTCGCCGTCGAGCCGCGCTACTCGCAACTGTTTCGCGGCGAGAACGTGAGCCACGAAATCGGCGTGGGCTATCGCTTCCTGCGCGAGGCCAGCGACGAGCAAGCCTCGCGCACGGCTTTCTATCGCCCGGGCACCGGCTTTGACGCACCCAACGCGCCGTCCACGCTGTACCAGTCACGCACCGGCGGCACCACCGCCAACGCGGTGTACATCGACGACACCATCAACGTGGGCAACTGGACCATCACCCCAGGCCTGCGCTACGAGATGATCCGCTCCTACGTGACGGACAACCTCACCAAGCTGCGCAACGATGTGAAGTCCGAGGAACCGCTGCCCTCGCTGGCGGTGATGTACCACGTAACCGACCAGTGGAAGCTGTTCGCCAACGCTGGCGTGTCCTTTGGACCGCTGCAGTATTTCCAGATCGCGCAGACCACCAACGGCCTGACCCCGGAAAAGGCCAAGACCTATGAGATCGGCACGCACTTCGACAGCGTCAACGGCTGGGGCGGCGAGCTGACCCTGTTCAACATCGACTTCGATGACGAACTGCAACTGCGCGGCGGCACCAGCGGCAGCCCGGACGCCTGGACCAACCTCGGCGCGACCACGCACCGCGGGGTCGAATCCTCGCTGCGCTACGACTTCGCCAAGCTGACGCCGACGCTCGCCGGACTCTCGGCTTACGCTACCTACACCTTCACCGACGCCACCTATAGCCAGGGCAACTTCGCCGGGCGCGACCTGCCGTTCTATTCGCGCCACGTGGCCACGCTAGGCATGCGCTACCTGCGCAACCGCTGGATGCTGAACGTGGATGCCTTCGCGCAATCGAAGGAGCGCTCGCCGGGCGACCCGGCAGCCGCCAATGCGCAATACCAGACCGCGGAAAGCGCCAACGGCGCGCTGGGCGATATCCCCGGCTATGCACTGATGAACCTGCGCCTGGGCTACGACTTCGGCAAGGCGGCGCAAAACCTGAAGATCGCGGTGGGCGTGAAGAACCTGTTCGACCGCCGCTACTTCACCCGCTCCACCGACAACAACGCGGGCAAGTACGTGGGCATGCCGCGCACGTTCTACTTCCAGGCCTCGCTGGCCTACTAGGCCACAAAAGCGAGTAAGGCGACTACCGAGGCGACAGCGCCGCGCGCAGGCTCTGCGCCAGCGCCGCGGCGGCTGGCGCAGCGTCGCGGCGCGACAGCAGCAGCACGCGCGTATCACAACGCGTATCACCGCCGGCATCGGCCAGCGGTACGCACCGCACGCCCGGCGGTGCCAGGCGGCTGAGCGAAGCCGGCACCAAGGCCACGCCAAACCCTGCCTCCACCAGCGCCAGCTGCGACAGCTTGCGCGAGATCGCCGCCGCCGCGCGCGGATAGAAGCCGCGCTCCAGGCAGCACTGCGCCACGCGATGGCTCAGACCGCCCCGGTCCGGATGCGGCAGCGACACGAAGGGCTCTTCCCGCAACCTCTCCAGCGCCACGGTTTCCTCGTGCGCGAGCGGATGCGCGCTGCATACCGCCAGCACCAGGCGCTCTTCATAGAGCGGGTCCACCTCGACGCCGGGAAGCCGGCGCAGCAGCGGCTCGCGCGCCAGGCCCAGGTCGGCGCGGCCCTCCTTGATCTCCATCGCCTGCTGTTCGCTGGATGCCTGCGAGATCTCGAAACGTATTCCGGGGTGCTTTGCCTGGTACTCGCGTAGCACCGCCGTGCAGGCCGGCGTCAGCGGCACCGAGCTGGAATGCAGCAGGCGCACCGTGCCTTGCTCGCCGCGCTCGACCTGACGCGCCTGCGCGGAGGCCTCGGTCAGCTCGGCCAGGATGCGGCGCGTCGCCTCCAGGAAAGCGCGGCCGGCCGGCGTGGTCTCTACATGGCGCGGCTTGCGCACCAGCAGCACCACCTGCAGCATGCCCTCCATCTCCTTGATCTGCCGGCTCAGCGCCGACTGCGCGATAAAGAGCCGTTCCGCGGCCAGGCTGAAGCTGCCGGCATCGACAATTTCAACAAAGTAGCGCAACTGCTTGAGGGACGGACTCATTGAATGGGCGGGCTCATGGGACGGGACGGACGGGCTGAAATCGGCCTGAGATTGTGCGCGCAAGTGTGCCATGGCGCGCGCGCCGCGCCCAGCGCGCTGCCATGCCGCTTTGCGATGGATCGCGGGGCGCTTTGATATTGGTCCGCGCACGCAGGCGTCCCTATGCTGTGGGGCACGCAACCCTGATACCGATGCCCGTGGACCTGACCGCCCTGCTGCCCGATGTTTCCCTGTCCGCCTACCTTGCCATGTGCGTGGCGATCGCCGGCGCCTATGTGATCTTCGGCATGGCGGGCTTCGGCACCGCGCTGGTGGCCGGGCCAATGCTGGCCTACCTGATGCCGGTGAGCCAGATCGTTGCGCTACTGGCGCTGATGGACTGCACGGCCGCTGCCTTTGCCCTGCTGCGCGATGGCCGCGCCGCCGACCGCGCTGAGCTTGGGCGGCTGCTGCCCTGCATGCTGGCCGGCAGTCTGGTGGGCGCCGCACTGCTGCTCAAGCTGCAGTCGGACCTGCTGCCGGTGCTGCTTGGCGTATTCGCCATGGGGTATGCAATCTGGTCGCTTGCCGGCAAGCGACCCACCGGCTTTACGCCACGCGCGGCGCTGCCCTTTGGCCTGGGCGGCGGCGTGTGCTCGGCCATGTTCGGCAGCGGCGGCTTTCTCTATGCGATCTACCTGTCGGGCCGGCTGGGCAAGGACGCCATGCGCATGACGCAGTCCACGCTGATCGGCGTGAGTACGCTAACGCGGCTGGTGCTATTTGCCCTGGCGGGCGTCTATGCGGGTGCGGCCATCATCAAGCTGGCGCTGCTGCTGGCGCCAGCGATGGCGCTGGGCCTGTGGGCCGGGCGCAGGATCACGCTGCGCTTGTCGCGCGAGCAGTTCCTGCGCATGGTCAATGCGGTGGTGCTGTGCTCCGGCGGCGCGCTGATCCTGCACTACCTGCTGCGCCTGGATTAAACGCGCCGCCCGAACGGGCGGCGCTTGCGCCAGATCGCTCTGGCAGCGCGAAATTCAAACGATTTCGCGCGTCTCCATGAACTGCAGCTTGGGGAAGCGCTCCTGCGTCAGGCGCAGGTTGACCATGCTGGGCGCCAGGTAGACGTGGTCGCCGGCGCCGTCGAGCGCCACATTGTGGCCCGCCTTCTCGATCAGCTTCTCGATCTCCGCGGGGTCGCCCTTGAGCCAGCGCGCGGTGGCACAGTCGTGCGACTCGAAGATCGCGTCGACACCGTACTCGTGCTCCAGGCGGTGCGCCACCACGTCGAACTGCAGGATACCGACGGCGCCCAGCACCAGGTCATTGGAGGCAATCGGGCGGAACATCTGCGTCGCGCCTTCTTCCGCCAGCTGCTGCAGGCCCTTTTGCAGCTGCTTGACCTTGAGCGGGTTGTTCAGCCGCGCGCGGCGGAAGAACTCGGGCGCGAACGACGGGATGCCAGTGAACTTGAGCGCCTCGCCCTCGCTGAACGCATCGCCAAGCCGGATGGTGCCGTGGTTGGGCACGCCAATGATGTCGCCGGCGTAAGCCTCTTCGGTCGTATTGCGGTCCTGCGACATGAAGGTGATGGCGTTATTGATGGCCATGGTCTTGCCGGTGGACACATGCAGCACCTTCATGCCGCGCTCGAAGCGGCCCGAACAGACGCGCACGAACGCGATGCGGTCGCGGTGGCGCGGGTCCATGTTGGCCTGGATCTTGAACACGAAGCCAGAGAACTTGGGCTCCTGCGGCTCCACCGCGCGCGACTCTGCATTGCGGCCCTGCGGCGGCGGCGCCAGCTCGCACAAGGCGTCGAGCAGCGATTGCACGCCAAAGTTGTTGACGGCAGAGCCGAAGTACACCGGCGTCTGCTTGCCGCTGAGGAACGCGTCCTTGTCGAAGGCATGCGACGCGCCACGCACGAGTTCGATCTCGATGCGCAGCTCTTCCGCCTGGGTGCCCAGCACGCGGTCCAGCTCCGGGTTGTCCAGGCCCTGGACCATGGCCGAGGTGCCCTTCTCGCCGTGCGGGTCGAACAGCTGCACGCGGTCGTCGATCAGGTGGTACACACCGCGGAAGGCCTTGCCCATGCCGATCGGCCAGGTCATCGGCGCGCACTGCATCTTCAGCACGTCCTCGATTTCGTCGAGCAGTTCGATGGGCGAGCGGCCTTCGCGGTCGAGCTTGTTGATAAAGGTGATGATGGGTGTGTCGCGCAACCGGCAGACATTGAGCAGCTTGATGGTCTGCGCTTCCACGCCGTTGACCGAGTCGATCACCATCACCGCGGAGTCCACCGCGGTCAGCGTGCGGTAGGTGTCTTCGGAAAAGTCCTCGTGGCCCGGGGTGTCGAGCAGGTTGACGATGTTCTCGCGATACGGGAACTGCATCACCGACGAGGTCACCGAGATGCCACGCTGCTTTTCCAGCTCCATCCAGTCGGAGGTGGCGTGGCGATCGGCCTTGCGCGCGCGCACTTCGCCCGCGACCTGGATGGCGCCACCGAACCACAGCAGTTTTTCGGTCAGGGTCGTCTTACCCGCGTCAGGGTGCGAAATGATGGCAAAGGTGCGACGACGCGCAATTTCGGATACGAGCGAGCTCACGGCAGTGGATTCGGCAAACAGAAGATGAAAAGGGGCCCGGGGCGCAGCGGACCGGCGCCAGGGGCCGGCGCGACCATCAGCTTGCGGTCGGGGGCCGGGCACTGCGGGCATGCACGAAGGGAATCGGGCCGTATTTTACCGGTTCGCGGGACCGGCCGCGCGCGGATCGGGCGGCGGGCTGATGCTTTGCCCCCGCAAACTGCCGAATTGCAGCGCGTATTGGCGGGTCAGCTCGGCACCGAAGAAGAAAATTTGTGCCGAATAGTACACCCACAACATCAGTGCGACCACAGAACCCGCAGCCCCATAGGACGAAGCTACAGCGCTATTGCCCAGGTAAAGGCCGATCAGCCGCTTGCCCACCGAGAACAGCAGGGCGGTGATGATGGCGCCCATGACCACGTCACGCCAGGCGATGCGGGCATTGGGCAGCATCTTGAAGATCACGGCGAACAGCAGGGTCACCACGCCAAATGAAAATGCCGTTGAAAGCACGTCCGCCACCGGCGCAAACCACGATTGCGTCCACATCTGACCCCAAAACCGGTCGACTACCGCCAACGCGGCGTTGACGATCAGCGACACCAGCAGCATGAAGGCCAGCACCAGCACCAGGCTGAACGAGAGCAAGCGGGCGCGCAGCAATTGCTGCCAGCCGGCGCCCTGTGGCGCCGGTGTCTCCCAGATCTCGTCGAGGCTGCCTTTGAGTTCCGCGAAGGCGCTGGTGGCGCCGACAAACAAGATGCCGGTGGCGATGGCCGCGGCCAGCCCGCCACCACCCGAGCGGTGCGTGGCGGCAAGGATTTCCTGGATGGCAGCCGCGCCCTGGGCACCAACGAGGCCGTCGATCTGGGCGAAGATCTCGCCCCGCGCCGCTTCCGCGCCAAAGAAGATGCCGGCAATCGAGATCACCAGCACCAGCACTGGCGCCAGCGAGAAGAGCATATAGAAGGACAGCGCCGCGCCCTTGCTGGCGGCTCGGTGCGCCAGCCATGCACTGACCGCGGCCAGCACCACCCTGGCCGTGCGCGCTGCGGTATGGCGATCGGGCAGCCAATGGCCGATGCCGCGAGCGCGTTGCTTGGGCGGCGTGCGGTCCAGGGACTGGTCGGGGGAATCGGCTGGATTCAAGTGAGGATCCCGCTGTTGGTCGGGCGGATAAAGGGTCCGGCGACCTGCCCTAGCCCCGCTCTTTGCTCAGGCCCCATATCAACGACACCGCGCACAGCACGAGGAAGATGATGAAGAGGATCTTGGCGAACTCGGCCACTGCGGCGGAGATGCCGCCGAAGCCAAACACGGCCGCGATCATGGCGATGACGAAGAAAACCACGGCGTAGCGCAACATGATGGGACTCCAATGAAGCCTTCTCCCGTTTTGTTATCCGTTCCAAGGTTCATGATACAGCCCGTCCCGCGCTTTGCCCAAGCCGCCCGGACGCGGCTCGCGCCCCGGTTCCGGCCCTGTCCGGCCGGTGAACGGCTAGACTGAAAGATGGGCTACGCGCCGTCTCGCTGCGGGTAAGCGGCGCGACCGGAGCGGTTGGCCGCAAGCACCAGCCGTCCGGGTACCGTCCTCCCGCACACACCCTCTCGACAACCAGAAGGAGGCACCATGAACCGGAAAACCCTCCGCCGCCTTGGCACGGCCGTCTTCCTGGCGCTCGGCCTGCTCGCCGCCACTGGCTGCGAACGCAGCCAGCCGGGACCCAAGCCGATCTCCGGCGCGCTGGACGAGCAAGCCGCCGGCACCGCGCCGACGCCCCTCACTCCACCAGCCTTGCCCGTGCTGTCGGCCTGAGCGCCAACAGCTTCGCAACGGCGCGCCCAGGCCAATGCCGCCGACACAGGCATCACGCTCCTGCAAGCCCGGAGCGTACCCGTTTCTGCGTACAGAGCCGCGCGCCGGCAAACGCGCGTAAAGCGGCGCAGACGAGGTGCAAACTGCCCGGGCCGCCCGCCTTGCCGCCGGTACCAAAGATGGGGCGGCACACATGCCGGCCCCCGCCCTGTTTCAGCAATGCAACCAGCACCGGCCTGCCCTCGCAAGCGCTCATGGCGCGTCGTCGTGCCTGACTCAGCATGGCCGCGCGCCCAATCGGCAATCACTTTCATCCGGCGCCATCGGCAATGCCGCGTTACAGCGCTGCAACCAAAATGTTCTTCCTTCATCAGGGAACTTCCGCGCGCTCTTGCGCACCACCCGCAAACCGTTGACAGCGCTCGATTGCAGGGTATTGGCACGCTTGTCGCTCTGTTCGCCACAGGGAGACATAAAAAAATGACGCGACGAGTCCTACAACGCGGGAGTGAGTTCAGCCATGCGTCAGCCGCCAGCGCGAATGACGGCACGGAGGCGTTCGTATCGACTGGCGCGGCCTGCGCCATCGGTCTTGCAGCTTTTGTCGCCGCCCTTGCTTCCTTCTCCGCGATTGCAGACCCAGGCGATATCGTCGTTCTGCGCAGCGTCGAGCCGCGTATTGCCTATCGCGGCATACCGCAGGGGGACATGCCGATAGCCGCCGCTGTCGAGCCGTTTCCGTCCGCACGCTTCCAGCAATCCACCGCCGCCGTGGCCAGCGACCTGACCGACAGCGATCTCGCTGCCGCGGTAGGCCGCAGCGCGGCCGGCGCCGCCGTGTCCGGCGCCAGTCTGTCCACCACCGGGCGGCTGGCCCTGGCGCCCGGCCAGATCGAGGGACTGGCTAATGGCAGCGGTGCCGGGAGCGTTTCGGGCGGCATCGCCGGCCAGGTCGCGCAGGCGACCGGCAACATGACTGGCGCCTTGATGCACGGATTGGCGCCGCTTGCGGTGGGAGGCCGGCCATGACCGGCGTCCACACCGCGCGCGGCAACCACGCTGCCTGGCTTGCCGGTCTGATGCTTGCCTGCCTGATGCTTGCCTGCCTGCCGCTTCACGCGCAGGTCCAGGGCACAGCTACTGACAGCACCCGCATCGATGCCGGTGCGCTCACCGGCGTTGCCGGTCGCGCCGCCGTGAACCTGGCCGCGGGTAGCGGCAACGCGCAAAGCAACCAGGCCGCCATCGCGAGTGGCAGCGCGGACGTGCAGTCGCAGCAGCGTGCCGGCGCAACCGCACCCGCGACAGGCGCCATCAGCCAGATCGGCGGCGGTGCCTTCGCCAATGGCAGCGGGCTGCTTTCGGCAAACGTGGCCAGCGGCAACGGCAACGTGCAAATCAATGCGGCTGTGCTGGCGCCGGCCGCCAGCGTAAAGATCGAAGCCATCTCCGACGGCTTGCTAGCCGCGGAATCGGCCGGAGGAAGTCGCCCGGGTTCAGCGGGCCACGCAACGGGTCCGCGCGAGGCAGTGATCCAGCCAGATGCCTACCGCAACGCAACTGGCCTGGTGCAGCTGAACCAGACGGCAGGATCGGGGAATGTCTCGTCCAACGTTTTTGTGCTCCGTCCCCCGGCGGGCACTTTTTTCTAAGCAGGGAAGGAGAAAATCATGAGAACGAAAATCCTCGCCATCGCAGCGGGCATTGCGCTTTCAACCAGCGCATTCGCGGGCGGCTTCAGTTACTTCGACCGGCCGGACGACGCCGATATCTACAGCCAGACAGCGATCAGCAACGACATCTATGTCCGTGGCTTCGGCTTTGCCTGGGGAGATATCCACTTCAGGTCCGAATCGGGCGCGGTGGTCAACAGCCAGCAAAGCGCGCGCGACAATAGCGTGCGTATCGGCCCGTCCACCAACAGCGCATTCGGCGGCGGCAACGCGCTGTTCAATGCGCAAGGCAACATCGGCGTGAACATATCTGCAGGCGCGGGCAACGGCCAGTCCAACCAGGCCGCGCTGGCCAGCATCGACGCGTCGGATGTCTTCGCCTCGGCGCAGGTGTTCTCGAGTCAGAAGACCGGGGATAACGGCATGCACATGGTCGGCGCCGCAAACAGCGCCAGCATGGGCGATAACATGCTGGCCGGGGCCAAGGGCAACGTCGGCGTGAACATTGCCGCGGGCGCCGGCAACCTGCAGAGCAATGCGCTGGCAGCCTCGGTCAATATGGGCAGCGGCGGCAGCGGCCGCAATGGAGGGGACCCCGTCGGCGCGCTGGCCAAGGCAACCGCGTCCAATGACCAGACCACCTACGGCAATGACCTGTCGATGTGTGGCTGCAGGCCGAACAACGCCGCCACGCTCAACGGCGGCGCCCTGGCCAACGCGGTGGGCAATATCGGCGTGAATATCGCCGCCGGGGCCGGCAACGCGCAGAGCAACGGGCTCGCCATTTCCACGGCGACCCACTGAGCACTGCGGCAACAGCACGAACGCGGCTGGAGAGCCGGGACCCGGGGGTCACCGGCTCAACCCGCCCAAGGGGGAGTGTCATGCGCGCGCTATTCCGCGTGACCGGGGCATGCATGCTGCTGGTAGCAGCATTCAGTGCCAATGGTCAGAGCACGATGACGATCGACATCGACGGACAGCCGATGCTCAGGAAGCCCGTCAAGAGCATGCTCGAGATGCGCTACCAGAACATGATGCGCCAGCAGCTTGACTTCAGTTGCGGCGCGGCCGCGGTAGGCACGCTGTTGCGCTACGGCTACGGCTATGACCTGGCGGAGCCCAGGATCGTCGAGGACATGCTGCGCATCTCCGACGCCGACACCGTGGTCAAGAATGGCTTCTCCATGCTCGACATGCGCAACTACGTCGAAACGCTGGGCTTGCGCGGGCGGGGGTTCCGCGTGGACTACAGCGCCCTGCGGCAACTCAAGATCCCGGTCATCACCTTGCTCGACGTCAACGGTTACCTGCATTTCGTGGTGGTGCGCAAGGCCATCGACGGGCGCGTGTTCGTAGCCGATCCGGCACTGGGCAACCGCATCATCAAGGAGGAGGATTTCGCGGCGAACTGGAACGGGCTGGTGTTCGCCATCGTTGGCCGGCCGTTCGATCCGAACTCGCCGCTGCTCGATATCGCCGCGCCCGCCTTGCGCGACCGGACCAACGCCGCGCTGGCCGGAGGCATGGTGCCCGCGGCGCTTGACTTTGGCCTGATACGGATGGACTACTTCTGACATGGACACCGCACAGCGTCTCCTCTGCCTGAGCTGCTCCGCCGGCATGGCGCTGGTCACGCCAACGCTTGCGCTGGCATCCACGGCGGCTGACGATGCCAGCGACGTGATGGCCTCGCCAGCAATGGCAGAGCTCGTCTCCGACGCGGAGATGGCCGGCGTGCGCGGCAAGTACCTGGGCGCGAGCCTGGTCAGCGGCTTTGTGGTGGAAATGGTTTCGCGCTGGCAGAACGATACGGCGATCGCCACGGCAACCGCCCGCGTCGCCGCCGCCAACCTCGCCACCAGCAACGCGGTGGCGCAGGCCACCGCGAGCTTGTCGGCTCACGTCCAGAGCCTTGCCCCGGGCAATGTGCAAGGCAACGGCGGCACGGCCAGCTCCGCGGTGCAGGTGGCGGGCGTGGGCCAGGTCGCGCAGATCGCCGGCGATGGCAATTCGGCCAGCAACGTCAGCACCATCACGACCCAGACCACACCCATCGCGGCGGCGCCCACAGCGAGCGTGGCAAGCAGCAACCCGGCGGCACAAGTGGCGCACGGCAACGGCATCACCGCCAGCGCCACGGTCGCGCCAGGCGGCGGCGTGTCGCTGGCCATCCAGTCGGCCGCGGGCAGCGCCGCGCAGAATGCGCAAGGCGGCAGCCTGATGCAGACAGCACGCATCACGGGCGACGCGCAGCAAGTGCTCAACCTCACCAACATTACGCTGCAGGTGCAGCAACTGACGATCCGGCAACTGACGCAAACCAGCATGCGGGACGCACTAGCGGCGATCGCAACGATGCGACGATAATCCAGCATGCGCAGGGCTGGCACACCCGCTTCGCGCCCATTCAGATTTCCGGGGGGAAAGATGAAGACCGAACTCGCTCTGATGGGTACCCTGGCGGGTACGCTGATCTCGGCCGGCGCGTGGGCGCAGGTCAGCGCCCAGCCCAGCGCCGACGAGCGGATCGAACGGCTGACACAACTGGTCGAACAACAAGACAAGACCATCAAGGCTCTCGAACAGCGCCTGAACGATCTGGAAATGGTCGGGGCGCGCGGGCGGGGGGTAGTAGCAGGAACGGGGAGCAGTGCCAACGGGAACGCCGGTGGCGGAATGACCGCTGCCGGTGTTCCCTCCTTGGCACAAAGCGCAAGCCCTGCCGCGAGCGGCGCGGCCACGGCTACGCCCGCCGGCGACACGCCGGTGGTGGGCTCGGATGCGCGCGAGACACAGCAACAGGCACGCGTGCAGAGCAAGGACCTGGTCTACCAGAGCGAGCATGCGCCACTGTTCGAGCGGCGCCTGACCATCGACAGCGGCTTCATCTACAGCTACTACGACCGGCGCGCGCTGTCGCTGTCCGGCTTCCTGGCGCTGGACGCCATCTTCCTCGGCACCATCAACCTCAACCAGACCAAGTCGCACACGCTCACGTACGACACCATCGCACGCTACGGCCTGTCCGACCGCCTGTCGATGGACTTCGATCTGCCGGTGATGTACCGCAACACCAACTTCATCTCCGGCGGCGCCGGCGGCTCCGCCTCGAGCCTGTCCGATGCCACGCTGAGCACGACGGCGCTGGGCGATATCAGCATGGGCCTGTACTACCAGTTCCTGCGCGAAAGCGGCGCCGCGCCCGACGTGGTCGGCAGCATCCGCGTGCGCGCGCCCACCGGGCGCTCGCCGTTCGGCATCAAGCTGGTCTCGGCGGATTCCAATAACAACAACCTGAACATCGCCGACCAGTTGCCCACGGGCAACGGCGTATGGGCCGTGACGGCCGGGTTGTCGCTGCTCAAGACCTATGACCCCGTGGTGTTGTTCGTCAATGCCAGCTACACCTACAACATCAAGCGCTCGGTGAGCGATATCTCCTCGGTGCAGGGGCAGGTCACGCCGGCCGACGTGAAACTGGGCGACACCATCGGCTTCGGCGGCGGCCTGGCGCTCGCGCTCAACGACCGCACGTCGATGTCGATGGCCTTCAATGCCGCCATCTCATCGAGCACGCAGGTCACCACCGCGGGCGTCACGCAGACCGTGATCGGCAGCCGGGCCAACGTGGCCACCATGACATTCGGCTTCAATCACGTGATCACCAAAGGCTTGTCGGTGAGTACAGCGATCGGCATCGGTCTCACCCCGGATGCACCGAACTACACGGTGACGCTGCGTTTTCCCTATACGTTCTGAACGCCCCCGGGCCGGACAAGAAAAGCGGGCCGTAGCCCGCTGTGCTGTGCTGGCCGGCTATTCGCCGGCGCCGGGATGCGCTTCGATCCGGATATTGTGCTTGTGCATCAGCCGGTACAAGGTGACACGCGAGACGTTGAGCTCGCGCGCGGCGGGTACCACGTGGAAGCCGTGGCTCGCCATCACGGTACGAATCGCCTCGCGTTCCGCCTCCTCGCGGATCGCGTCCAGCGTCTTGCGTGGCGAGTCGCTGCCGCCGTGCAATTGCAGGTCCTCCGCGGTGATCTTGCGGTTATCGGTCATCACGATCGCGCGCCGTACCCGGTTGATCAGTTCGCGCACATTGCCCGGCCACTCGTATTGCATCATGGCCTGAGTGGAACATGGCGAGAATCCGCGAATGCGCCGATGCGCCTCGTGGCCATGCTCGGCAAGCACCGAATTGGCCAGCAGCAGGATGTCCTCCCCGCGCTCGCGCAGTGGCGGAATCGACAAGGTCAGAACGCATAGCCGGTGGAACAGGTCGGCACGGAAGCGTCCGTCGGATTGCGCCGCCACCAGGTCCACGTGCGTCGCCGAGATGATGCGCAGATCCAGCGGGATCGACTGGTGCCCGCCAAGCCGGGTGATGGTGCCTTGCTGCAGGAAGCGCAACAGGGCTACCTGGCTTTCCAGTGGCAGGTCGCCGATTTCATCGAGAAACAACGTGCCGCCCTGCGCCTGCTCGATCCAGCCGATCTTGCGCTGGTTGGCACCGGTGAACGCCCCCTTTTCATAGCCGAACAGCTCGGATTGCACCAGGTGCGGGGGAATGGCGCCGCAGTTGATCGCCACGAACGGGCCTTTGCGCCGGCTCGAGGCTTCATGGATGGCTTGCGCCGCCAGCTCCTTGCCGGTGCCGGACTCGCCGGAGATAAAGACGGGCGCCTCGTTGTGCGCGACCTTGGCGAGCGAGCGGAACATGCTGCGCATCACTGCGCACTCGCCGATCATGGGGCCGTGGCCGATCAGTTCGTGGCTGCGCGCGCCATGCAGGCAGGCCATGCCGTGGGCATGTTTCAGCGTGTAGAGCAGTTCGCTGAACGAAAACGGCGTGCGCACGTAGTCCACGCAGTAGTCGCGTATCAGCCGCCTCACGCGTTCGTCCTCCAGCATGCGCGACGACGTGATCGCCACCCACATCACGTGCAGGTACTGCAGGCTCTGCTCGAGCTGCATTAGCTCGGCATCGCTGTATTCGGTCTCGAGATCGAGCACGCCAGCCATTGGCGCGCTGCCCCGCACCACCCGGCTAAGGTCGCGGATCTGCTGGATGTGGCGAATCTCCCAGCCGGAGCCGAATTGGGCCGGATCAAATCCATAGGGTTCGTGGCGCGATACGACCAACACCTGTGCGGTGCGTGTCGCCGCCTTGCACAGTCGGTCCATAACGTTCTCCCTGACGTTGAGCATCTTGACTACTCCGGCTTGCACCGCGGTCCCGCTCTCGTGCGGGCTCCGTGTGCGGTCAAGCTGAGTCGGTTGGGGGAGATCCCCCACGCGCAACGTCGGCATTACGGCTTGGACAAACTGCGGGACTGCTCGCCAAGAATAGCGCTGTGGTCGCTACCCGCATGGAGCTGGTCGCGAATACGTCGGCGCACCTGGTCCTTTTCGCGCATCAGCTCAGCGCGTGGTGCTTCGGGCGATTGGCCGGAATACCGGTAATAGAGCGCCTTGTAGGTCAACTGGCTGAGAATCCATTCCTGCAGCAGCGCGCGCTGGCGGGACAACTCGCCATCCATCGATTGTTGTCGCTGCAGCAACTGTTCGATCGCGGCACGCGCGTAGGCCGGCAACGCCTGTTCCTGGCTCAGGAACGCTTCGACGATACTGGCGGCAGGGTCGCCGCGCTCGCTGGCGCGGCTTCGGCGCGGTGCCTCGGCTGCGGCTTCTCCCAAAGCCGCCCAGGCACGGTGAATGGAATGACCAGCGGACTCGCTGATGGGCCCCATGGCGGGTCGCCGGATTTCTCCTGCAGTCATGATTGATCCCCGTTGAACAACACCCCCGGCACTACACGTTCGCGATTACCACTTTTGTTTAGTCTTATTGTTTGTTTTTGTCGGGCGGGCGTGTCTCCGCTCGCTCCTTTCGTGGTGGCGAAGCCATCTTGGCGATGGTCTGCTCATTCAGTCCTTGCCCTCTTGCTTGAGATGGACTTGTTGTGTCGCTACTGCAGGCCTGAAGACGCTGAGTCAGCTGGCGCGGCCCCGGGAGTGCCGGAGTCAAGAAGGGGCGCCTTGAAGCGCCCCGCAATCTGCCACGCCTCTAGTTCAGTGCATTTAGGCCGGTTTGTCCAGCCCTCAGTATGGGTACTCAGCCGAATATCATCCTTTAGTATGAGCGCCTTGGCACACACAATCTGCCATGCGAGGTAATTGGTCACTTACATTCCACGCAGAAATGGGTACGCGAATTTAATCCGGTGGTGTGCGTCGGCTACGCAGAAACAGGTACGCCGCCGATTCGAGGGGAAAGGCGGGAGGCCCGCGCCCGGCCACGCAGAAACGGGTACGCTTTTCTCCCACTGCAAAGCTGAGGAGGGTGGTCAGCCGGATGGCGGGGGTCTGGTGCAGGTCGCCAATGGCGACCGGGGTGGCGGGGCATCGCGGTGACGATGCAAGCATATTTCCGACTCGACACGGCACCAGCGGCGAATAGGATTCATCTGAAAAACGTGATGATCCGACCGTGGCTCGCAGTGGATCCAGGCAGACATCCAGAATGACCCTACCTTGACGCTGGCGCTAATCCGCCGTATAAACCCCGCTAGATTCAAGCGACGAGGCAACAGCACATTCGTTAGCCACCGTCATGGTACTTCCGTTGTCCATGGTGTCCTTTCCTTGAGTTGCTTTGCTCGGATATGCGTGAGCTATCCGTTTCTTTTAAATTTTTCCCAGGAAAAGCAATACCATGCAAACCGGTATCGTTAAATGGTTCAACGACGCCAAGGGCTTCGGTTTCATCAAGCCGGACGCTGGCGGTGACGATCTCTTCGCGCACTTCTCTGAAATCCGCTCCGACGGTTTCAAGTCGCTGCAGGAAAACCAACGCGTGTCGTTCGAAGTCAAGAACGGCCCGAAGGGCCTGCAAGCTGCGAACATCACGCCGCTGTAAGCAGTAGACTGGCACCCCACTAGGGGTACGCCCAGTCAGGAAAACCCCGCCTCTCGAGGCGGGGTTTTTTTTTGTCCGGCAATCCTCCCGGCCTCGCCCGGATCCCGCACCGCGGCGGGATCGCCGCAGGAACGGCGCCACTGTTCTCACCTGGCAACGCCGTCAGCCAGGCCCCCGCAGCGCACGCAGAAACGGGTACGCGCCTATCTCTGGGGCCAGTTCAATTCCGGAATGCCTCCGAACCCCCACGCAGAAATGGGTACGCCCCATCCCCGGAACCGCGATTTCCTATCCCGTAGCCGCCCCTCCTGAAGCCAGGCGGCGATCAAGGGGCGCAGAAATGGGTACGCAAGGCGTGAAATGCCACTTCGCGCCGACATCCGAGCGCTGGGAGCATCTCCATGGGCATCGCGCAAGGGGTTGACTGACGCAATATCACAACGCAGAAACGGGTACGCCCCGTCTTTTTTTTCTTCCCGCTGCCCCAACAGCTCAAACGCCCGAAATTGCGCAGAAACGGGTACGCCCAAAGGCCCAGACCACGTTTTCCGGCACTCAGCAGGCGCCTTCACGCGGCCCCTCGACCGTATTCCACGCCTCCTCCCCTCCCAAAGTCCTTGTCCAAGGACGACTCGGCTCTTTTCCCGCAGAAACGGGTACGCATAGCCCCCTTTCCAGCCGGGTCGTGGCCGCAGAAACAGGTACGCACAACTGACGGGTGCCCGCGGCGTACGACCGCGCCGGCACCAGCCTCATCGGGAACACGCGCAGAAACGGGTACGCCTGCAAAAATCCTTTTACTCATTCGCTATTTTTGAGTGCAAGCACTCGCTTTCGGTATAAAGCTTGTGTATAATGGAAAGAAGGAAATTTTTCGCTCGGCGGAACCCGCTCCGAGGACGCAGAAACGGGTACGCAAGCTGGAAAACGAGGTCGCAGGGAGCCCACAGAAACGGGTACGCTTTTGGCGCGAAGCAACTCGGAACGAAGGTTCGCAGAATTGGGTACGCCGCAGAAACGGGTACGCTTCAAGGCAGCGAACCCTGAAAAGCGGGTTTTCAAATGCCGTAGCGCAGAATTGGGTACGCAAATGGAACGGCAGGGGTGCTCGCTACGCAGAATTGGGTACGCACGAGGGCGAAGGCAGCCCTGGCAAACTCGGATGCGTACCCAATTCTGCGGGGATAACTACTCCGGAATACCGGTTTACGCGGTATACGTGGCGAAAAGCACTCTGCGCTCGCAGAAACAGGTACGCTTTTGGTGTCTCCGGCTGTGGAAAAGCCTGTGGGAACAGGGAGTTATCCACGCAGAAACCGGTTCGGGCTTTGCGCTGAAACGGGTTCGGTATACCGCAGAATCTGGTACAGCACTTCGCAGAATCGAGTACGGTTTCACGCAGAATCGGGTTCGCGGAGGGTGTTTTTCCTCATAAGAATCAAGGCCCTGGGTCTCCCGTATACGGTTTACAAGTAGTTAACCCATACTCTTAACGTTTACCGGTAGCTGATGGCTGGCCTTCCGTGGACAACCCTTCGGGATTGCCCACCGTAGTCCACCATGCAATCGGCCATGAGACCCAGCACACCCAAAACACGCGGCATTGCAGGAAATTCGTCTACCGAACCCGTTTCTGCGTGACAAGGCGGATTGCTTCGCGTAAAAAGTCGTGTATTCCGAAGCACGCCAATATGCCCATTAAACGCAACCAGACCATCCTTGGGTCTCGCGGTCCAGCAGATATGGACAGTGAGCCCTCCCGCATCATTGTTCCCGGCGACGAGAACAGTCTGGTTCCGTCCGAGAAATTCCAGCGCCTGTTCGACGAAGCCCAGGCCATGGAGCGCGAAGATGCCTGGCAAAGTGGCGAAGTCGGCTTTTTGAGCCGAGCCAGCGTGCAGGTCACCTTGCCTTACCGGGCGCCAAAGGGTGCTCCGCCTGTGTGGACGCGAACCAGTGGAAATATTTCGCTGATGATCCAGCCTGGATACTTCACACAGCAGCGTTCAGAAAAGGCCAGCAATGGACGCCAGAAACTGGTGTCCGAAACGGTCTCGCTCGGCTATCCCTACGGCTCCTACCCGCGCCTGATGCTTGCCTGGATCGGCAAGGAGATCATGGCAAAGAAAAAGCGCGGCGAGTTTACCGGGACGGTCGAGGACCGCCGCATCTCGCTGGGCAACTCGCTGTCCGAGTTCATGTACAACCTGGGCATTCCAATGGCCACGGGTGGCAAGCGTGGCACCATGACCCTGGTGCGGCAGCAAATGATCCGCCTGTTCTCCGCCACCATTGCGATCGTCCAGAACAAGTCCACGCCGAGCCAGAATCAAAACCAGAGCCACGAGCCGCTTTCGATTGATCGCGTCGGCTATCTACTCGCAGATCAGCTGTCGACCTGGTGGGATCCCATGCAGCCGGGGCAGGGCTCGATGTTCGAGAGCTTTGTCGTGCTGTCCGAGCCATTTTTCAATGAGCTGGTTAACCGGCCTGTGCCGGTTGACATGCGCGCGCTGAAGGCACTCAAGCAGTCGCCGTTCGCGCTGGACGTATACTCCTGGCTGACCTACCGCTTCTTCACGATTCAGCGGCGTACCGAGATTCCGTGGGAAGCCTTGCAGATGCAGTTCGGCACTGAAACCGAAAGTGAGCGGAAATTCCGCGCACTATTCCGTAAGGCGCTCAAGGATGTGCTGGTTGTCTATCCGGGTGCCAAGGTGGATGCGGATTCGTCCAAGGCGCTGATCCTGCAGCCCTCCCGTACGAGCGTTCGCAAGCTCGCCTGAGCCTGGAAGCATGCATTGCCGAACCCGCCTGCTGAATGAGCTGGCGGGTTCTTCGTTAGGTCCCCCAGAAATTGCGTGAAGGTGCCTGGATGTAGAGCGGGCGTTGTCTGCCCTGCAAGAAGCACAAAAGGCAAGCGTTATACGCTTGCCTTTTGCTTTGCCTACCGCGTCAAGCCCGGGAGCCAGGCGCAGTCTGCGATTTCGCCGTGATTCGTGAGATCAGGCCGGCTTGATGGCGGATGCCTGCAAGCCCTTCGGGCCCTGCTTTACTTCAAACGTGACGCGCTGACCATCCTTGAGCGTCTTGAAGCCCGAACCCTGGATTTCGGAGAAGTGCGCGAACAGATCCGCACCGCCGTCGTCCGGGGTAATGAAGCCAAAGCCCTTGGTCTCATTGAACCATTTGACCGTACCGGTTGTCATGTGAATTTCCTTTCGAAGCAAGTTCTTGTACACAACGCAAACAACGCTAACAACCGTTCAAGCACGCTAAGTTCTCGTAGTTACCGAACGGACGCCGACGAGGTGACACGACTTGACTCGACTGTTGCGGGCATCATAACCAGTTTGTCTAGTTGTGTCATGTGCGCCGAAAGACGCACTATCGCTACTTTAGGCGTATTCCGTGCCGCATTTCAAGTGGAAATCTTTCATTCCATAACGCGAAATGTTTTCTCTAATATTATATTTATAATATAAATTCAAAAAACAGTTGAGCCAGCACGTCACTTTGACTAAAGTTGCGGCTAGCGATAATCGCGCTTTCAGCGCTGAAAGAGAGGTCGTAGTGCCAGCTAAAATCATCACGGTCTTCAACCAAAAGGGCGGGTGCGGAAAGACCACGGTCAGCATGCATCTCGCAGGTACGCTCGGATTGCGCGGCGCGCGATCGATGCTTGTCGATATGGACGAGCAGGGCACGGCAACGCGCTGGGCCGCGCAGGCAAGCGACGAGCGGCCTTTTCCTGCTTCCGTGATCGGCCTGGCGCCGTCCGGCGGTGCAATGCACCGCGAAGTCAGGAAATTCATCCAGGACTACGATTACATCGTGGTCGATTGCCCCCCGGCGGTACATTCGGCTGCACCCTCAAGCGCCCTGCTGATTTCCGATCTGGCAATCATCCCGGTCGTCCCATCACCACCCGACCTTTGGGCGGCGGTGGCCGCGAAGACCCTGGCCCAACACGCTCAGGTCCAAAACGAAACGCTGCGTATCCGCGTCATGGCAAACATGGTGCAGCGGCGCGTTTCCATTGCGCGCCAGGCGATTGAGATTCTGGGGGACGATCTGGAAATCCCGCTGATGCAATCGATGATCGGCTCGCGCTCGCCGTTCCGCGAATGCCAGGCGATTGGATGCACCGTGCACGGCGTGGCCGGCGCGCGCGAGTCCGTGCAGGAAGTCGACATGATGGTCGACGAAGTATTGTCTTTGATTGAGCAATAGGTATGGCGACAAAATTGAAAAGCCTCAAGGCAGGCATGTTGGCGGGAATGGCGGCAGAAAAAACACGAGGGGACGCGATCGATCGCTTTGCCCGCGCCGAGGCGGCAATTTCGCAACACCCCAACGGCTTGCTCCAGGTGCGTAGCCGGGAGCCCAGCCCCATTTTCAGCGCTGAAAGTGAGCCCGAGGAAGAGGGCGGCCGGATCCTGATGAAGGTGCCGCTGGCGCAGCTCCACGACAATCCTTTCAATGCCCGCCGCATCTACGACCCCGTGGTGGTGCAGGAACGCGCGGCTTCGATTGCCACCCACGGTCAGAAGACACCGGGCCTGGCGACGCCGGATCCGGCCCGGCCGGGGCACTACATCCTGATCGATGGCCACTACCGCAAGCGGGCGCTGGCCTCCGCGGGCAAGCTCGAGATGGAATGCTTCATCGAGAGCAACCTGAATGACCTGGATTTCTACCGGCTGTCGTTCCTGCTCAATGAGCAACGGTCGGACCAGTCGGCGCTGGACAACGCGATTGCCTGGCGGCAACTGCTGGACGAAGGCAAGGTCCAGAAAGAGGAAGACATCTGCGAACTGACAGGCATGTCAGCCGGCACGGTTAACAAGACACTGGCGCTGCTCAGACTGCCCGAGTCGGTCCTGGGCGTCATGCGCGAGCGTCCCAGCGCAATCGGGATTGCCACCGGCTATGAACTGACGCTCTATTGCAAGATCGTTGGAGAGGACCGTACACGGGACCTGGCCACGCGCATCATGGCAGAGGGCTTGTCCAGCCGTGAGGTCGAGGCGATTCGCAAGCACGCGCAGGAAGGCAAGGCACGCAAGATCAAGGAGATCAGCCGCCAGTACAAGATCCGCAGCGACGCTGGGCAGTTGCTAGGCACGATCAAGGAGTGGGATTCCGGGCGCGTGGTGCTGGACGTGCAAATGAACGACCGAGGTGCGCGCGAAGCGCTGGTCGAGACCCTCAAGGCGCGTTTTGGCCTGGAGAAGACCGCAAGCTGACAGCTTGCATAATCATAGTCGAGGGGGGAGGGCAGCGATCACCCACCCCACCCGGTCACTCCATGGCCGGAACGACATGAACATGATCCGCTGTGCTGGCCCCGGAAGCCTCAGGGGCCATGACTCCCGCGCGGCCCGCCCCAACGCGCTTCACCCGGGTTCTTCGCCCCGCCAGGTCGCGCGGCGAGCGCGCCGCAAACTCGGCATCCTCGGCCTCCCGATACCGCTCGATCACCTGGCTCAGCAAGGCATGCAATCCCCTTACCGAGTAGCCTGAGCCTGGCGACATCTCAGCCTTACGCCTGGCACGACCGGTAGGCGGAAGCCGGGGTGGGCCGACAAGCACGATCGGCTGGCCGGCCAGGCTGCCCCAATCCAGCCCGCGGTCTTGCCAGTGACGCTCCAGTGAGCCGCGAGCGGCTTCGCTAAGACCCTCATTCGCCCGGTGCTTATCCTCGGCACCAGGCGTACCAACTTCTTCATGCGTACCAACTTCTTCATGTACGCCAAGCTTGTCGCGGGTGAACGTCGCCAGGCTTGCAAATCCGATCGGCTGCTCCTGCAACAAGCGGACTGCGGCGTCGGCGGCGCGATACCGAATGCCTTCCGGATCCCGGCCCTGGGCAGCTAGCCAGTCAAGGAATCTGGCCAGCGATTCGGGTTCGAGGGTGCTCCCGGCGCCCACCGGCACAGCCATGCGCGACGCCGTCCTCTTCGACTGGCTCTCGGGCTGCCAGACGTGCTCCGCAATATGTCCCTGGCCTTGGAGCCATTCAAACAGCGCGCCCAGGATGCGCGAGGCATGGAGCACGCTGCTCTCCGACAGCGGACCGGTGAATGGCCGCCATGCCGCCGACTCCCTTGGTGCTCGCGGCCCAACCCACAAGCGTACGGGAGTGGGTTGACGAAGGAACGCGAAATAGTCCTCGCGATCCTGCCGATCCAGCATGGCCAGCGGCTTGCGTCGCTCCGTTGCCGTCCAAAGCAAAAGCCGCTCGGCCTCCTTGCGGTAGGCTAGCCAGGTACTTTGCTGCGCCTGATTCGCTGCGAGCCAAGCCCGAACCGCGACGAGATCGCTTCTGAAAGGGCATTTTAGATCACTATTTGACGAGATCGTAGTCACCGTACCCGATTCTTCTTCGCGCATCAGCTCTAACGGCACCAGTTGGTGCAAGCGCGGGCCAAGCGTGGCTTCGGCCAGGCGGCCCCGCGCGAAAACGTGCTCCCGCAGCAGAGGCTCTCCGCGCTCATCCCGGACGACATCGCGATGATCGGCCAGCCACCGGTTGATCGCCGCCCCGGCAAGGGCGCCGATGCGCGGTACCGAGCGCCACCACGCATTACCATGGCGGTTGGCAAGATCCGCCAAAATATGCAGATTAGATATCTTTTGTGCCCGCAAGCGTCTCGCCAGGGCCGGGGAAAACCAGAGCTCGATGCCATGATCGGCTCGGGGCTTGGCGGTACCGAGCCGTTCCAACTCGGCCAGGGCTTCGACCCGACGGTCCATGCCCCGGTTGGAGCGGCCGGGACCACCTTCCAGCAGTTCAGCCAGATCCTGCCGGCTATGCAGGTGCGCCAACTGCACCATGCGGTCGCGCAGCCCGAGCAACACCCGCAGGGCGGATTCGCCGCCTGTGTCGTCGTCGTCGCTGTCATCACTGAGATAGCGCCCGGCTACCATGGCAGCCGGCATGCCCTGCACGTAGGCCCGCACAGCGGCAAACTCGCTGCGGGTGAGACTCAGGTTAGGGGCCTTACCGGGTTGCATGACAACGTTCGATTTGGTCGCTAAGATCTTGATTCATAAGGCACTTAATCAATCGCTAAATGCATCCGGGTATAAATGCATAGTGAAATTCAATGCCGATAATTATACCGGCAAAATGCCCCGCATGCCTCCGCTAACCGCCCGGGGCAGCCCGATCCGGCCGCTCCGCCCAGCGCAGTTGGTATCGCGCGACATGCTTTGCCGGGTGTAACCCTGACTTGCATTCACCCCCGCCAGTGCATATCCTGAGACCCAGAGTTAGATTTTTTAAACTCTGAGTTAAGAAACATCTACAGCGTAAAAAAAGCGCAAACGGGGCGATTCGAAAGCGACTCCACGGGATGGTCAGTCGGGCAGCCGGACCTGGACGGGTACGTTGCCACGGCCTGGAGACGAAACGGATCGTATGGAAATGCAACCGCAGCATAGTGGGCATTTCCGTTAGCATGTGCGGGTTGTCGCGGGGCTCGCCATGCCGTAACAAAAAAAGAGAGCGGCCATGGCCACAATCCTCTTGATCGAGCCTCATCCCCTCCTGCGCCTGGGTCTGCGCCATTTGTTGACCCAGGCCGGCCTCCACGGCGATCTCGTCGATATCGATCCAGGCGCACTGCCTTATCCAGCCGAGTGGCTCTGCCATGCCGACCTGATGATCTACGGATTGTCGGCGGACCCGGCGTTGAGCTGGCAGGAACTGGACCAGGCCTGCCAGACACTGATGCCGAAGCGGGTCCTGGTGCTATCCGAGCAGATCCTGTCGCCGCAGAACGGCGCGACCATGCCCGACAGCGTGCGCGGCCTGTTGTCCAAAGCCTGCAGCGCCGACATGCTGGATGCGGCGATCCGCCTTGTCCTTGCCGACGGCGAGTGTTTTCCCGCCCGGGCCCAGGGAGCGCGCGCTGACGCGAGTCCTGTGTCGTGGCCCTCGATCCCGGCCAGGCCGTCGCCGGCCGCACTGCATTTGCACGCCGGACCGATCCAGGTCGATGGCGAACATGGCGCTGCCGCCCATCCGGCACAGCACTTGCCGGGCGACGCCGCCCCCGAGCCGGAAACGCCTTCGGCCGGATCGCACCTGCTTAATATTACCGAGCGCCAGTACGAGGTGCTGGCGCTGCTGGCACGCGGCTATCCGATCAAGACCGTCAGCCGCTTGCTGAACATCTCGGTGGCTACCGCCAAGACGCATGCATGCACCCTTTACCAGCGGCTGCACGTGCGCAACAAGGGCGAGGCGGTTTACGTAGCGCTGCAGCGTGGCGCGAAGCTGAGCTGGCCGGGCCCGGCAACCGCTGCCGTGCCGATTCGCGGTGTGGGGCCGTCGCCGGTGGAGCTGGCCGGTGTCTGCCAGGCGGCCTGATTGTTAGTCCCGCCGGGCGCGCGCTGTGGCGCCCGACGGCCCAGAGCACCGGCGACTCCATCCTCTGCAACACGCCGCCTCATCCGAATGCACGAGGCGGCGTAGTGCCCTACTTGCTACCCTGATCAACAAACAAGTGGCTCTCGCGGGAAGCCGGGCCTGGCACTCGCTGGCTTAGCGCAACCCGCGCAACCAACGCAACCCGCTGTCACCCACAGCCGATGACAACGCTCCTGCTTGCCCACAACATGATGCTGCGACGGGGTGTGCTGCGGCACCTGCGCGAGCTTGCCGCGCTCGCCCCCGTGCTATCGCAGACCCCCGAATGGCTGCTGGAGGCGACCCCGGCCGAATTACCCCCGGGTCCCATCGATTTCGCGCTGCTTGACTGCAGCGGCACCGATACCGATTCCTTCCGCCTGCTCGATGCTCTGCACTCCCGCCTGGGGCCCCGGCGCTGGCTGGTCATGTGCGAGACTCCCGACCCCGAGTTCGCACGCTACGCCGCTGGCCTTGGCGCTAGTGGTTGCCTGCCGGTGCCAGCCTCGCCCGAGCAAACTCGGGCTGCGGTGGCGCTGGTGCATGCCGGGGGCCAGTGTTTTCCGCGCCGGGCTTTTGCCATGCCACCGTCCTCCCCCATCGGTTCAGGTGGGTCTACGGCAAGGGGATGATGCGCGCGCCGGCGCGGCTGCCTATGCTGAAAGTGCGCGGATAGCGAAGCCGGGACGTTCAATGTCAAGCCGGCCGCCGCGCGATGCACAGGGGGTCGTATGGAAAACGGGCTGGATATCCTGGTCGTGCGCGGCTTTGCCGTGCCGGAGGGCCGGGGCAAGTGGGCGTGCTGCTACGAAATCAGGTTGACTACCGGGCGCGATGAACCGCTGCTGTACCGCGGAGAGTTGCATGGCAGGCGCTACGCCTGCGAGGCCGCCGCGATCGCGGCAGCTACCTTTGCCGGTGAGCAGGAAGCACGCAGGCAGATGGCATCCGTATGGGCCGGACTGCTCGCGCGCCACGAGTACTGCGTGGTGGTGGCGAGCGAACCGGCGCTGGAGCGCGTGCATGAGCCGGCGGCCGGCTAGGCCGCGGCCGCCAGCCAGGGCACCCCGGTAGCAGCGCGGGATGCAATCGGCTGTTCATCCGCCGCAAGACAACGAGAGTAAGGCAAGAGGGGGCGACGACGAGCGCGTGTTCGGGGGACCGGAGCTTTTCCGGTGCGCATGCCAGCATGGATGCGCGCACGCGTGTTTCGGTCGCAGCGCATGCTGCGCCGGATCTTGATGGCCACGGTTGAGCCGGCCGGCAGAGGCGGCACACCGTGGCCTGTTTCTTTTTCTGCCGGCGGTGGCTGTCCGCGAAATTGCCGAAATCCAAAGGCGCCGCGCAAAAAAAGAGTCCGCCGACCGGGGGACCATGCGGACTCTAAAGTGGCCAGCTCGATTCCGCTCGGCGGGCCACTCTCCGACGATAGCCAAACACCGGCGGTAGCTGTATCGACCAGAAGATGCATCTGCCACATGGCTGAAGGTCTGGCCCGGCCGTTCCCAGGGAAGCCCGCCAGCCCAGCGCATGCTTCGCTGCGCCGCATGGCCCGCGGGTGGCACCGTGGCCGCCTCATGCTTCTGGCTGGGTTGAGGCCGACCCGAAAGCCCGTGCGGCGGGCATGCCGGTTACGCAACTGTGTTACTTTGCTCGCGTGCTCGACCCTCCAACAGCCATCATGATTCCCTGGCACCTCATCTCCCGCTTCGGCGAAACCTCGCTGCTGCTGCCCTGCGCCGTGTTGATCGCCGCATGGCTGTTCCATGCCGGCGCCGTTGCCAGCGCACGCCGGTGGGTGTTGAGTTTCGGTGTGACCGCCGCGCTGGTGCTGGCCTCCAAGCTGGCCTTCATGGGCTGGGGCATTGGCTGCGCGGCGCTTAACTTCACGGGATTTTCCGGGCATAGCATGATGTCGGCGTCGGTATTGCCGGTGCTGCTCTACCTGATCGTGTCGGCGCGCCATCCTCGTCTAGCCGTTGGCGCCGGCGGGATCGGCCTGCTGCTGGCGTTGCTGGTGGGCGTCTCGCGGCTGAAGCTGCAGGCGCATTCAGGCTCGGAAGTGCTGAGCGGGCTTGCGCTCGGATTTGCCGTCAGCTTGAGCTTCATCTTCTGGGGCCGGCGGCCGGCCCGCTCCGCACCGGCTCTGGCAGCCGTGCTGGTGGTCGTCCTGATGCTGGGCGTGCCGGCGGTTGGTGTCGCCGCGCCCACGCATCACTGGCTCGAAATCCTTGCCGCCCGGCTGGCCGGGCGCGACAAGCCGTTCCAGCGCGGGCAATGGCGCGAATGGGCCAGCCAGCGCGAGGGATCCGCGGTGCTGGCCTGCCTGCCCCCCGCTTCGCCGCGCTGAGCCGGGAGGCCCGGCCCGCCAGCACGCGTCCCGAGCGCGTATGTGCGCAAGCAAACAGACGGTACCACTGCCGCGGCGCAACCATGATCTGCATACCAAGTCCGGCTCGCCGGATGGAGGCAAATCATGTCGACGGTCCGCGCATTCGTTGCCGAGAGGCAGGCCGCCCTGCAAATTCTGTATCGCTTCGCCGATGCGGCCATCGTTGCCGCCTGCGGCGCGGTGGTTGGCGAATTGCTGTTTCCCCAAGGCCTGCGTAGCGCTGCCCCG
The DNA here is from genome assembly GCF_056398045.1 of Cupriavidus sp. 05L411. Lineage (NCBI taxonomy): Bacteria > Pseudomonadati > Pseudomonadota > Betaproteobacteria > Burkholderiales > Burkholderiaceae > Cupriavidus > Cupriavidus sp. 05L411. The sequence goes on from NZ_JBFTOQ010000009.1 coordinate 162,136, forward strand.
GTCCATGGCTTCATCACCGTGTTGTGTTCGGTCAGCACCCTGCTGGTGTTCCCCGCTTGTGGCTTGTACAACTCCTGGCGCGGCCGCAGCCGCGCCGCGTTGGCGGTGCGCACGCTCGCGGCCTGGGGCGCGGTGTGCATGCTGGGCTTGGTCACTGCGTACCTGATGCACCAGTCGGCCGCGCTGTCCCGGCTTTGGTCGATGGGCTGGGTCCTGAGCGTGGCCGTCATGCTGCTGGCCTCCCGGGTGGTGCTCTATGGCATGCTGGGCAGCGTGCGCGAGCACGGCATCAACGCCAAGCGCGTGGTGATCCTGGGCTACGGATCGCTCGGCCACGAGATGTACCAGCGCGTACGGAACAATCGCGGCGCGGGCTACGACGTGGCCGGCATCTACGACGAAGGCACCGAGCAACCGGTGCCCGCGGGCGTAACGCGGCTGGATTCGCTGCAGCAGGTCTGCACGTTCGTGCGCAACAACGGCGTGCGCGAAATCTGGCTGACGCTGCCGATGGCTGCGTGCCGCGATCTCTATGACGTGGTCTCCCACTTCCGCAACGACCTGATCGACATCCGCTGGGTGCCGGACATCATGGCGGTCGAACTGCTCGGCCATCGCTTCAGCGACTTCCTCGGCCTGCCGGTCATCGACCTGAACAGCCCGCCGCAGTCGGGCATCACGGGTTTGCTCAAGGGCAGCTTCGACCGCGCTTTCGCGCTGGCGGCGCTGGTCGGGCTGTCCCCGCTGCTGCTGCTGATCGCCGTGCTGGTCAAGCGCTCGTCTCCCGGCCCTGTCCTGTTCCGCCAGACTCGCCTGGGCATGGATGGCCGGCCCTTCCACGTCTACAAGTTCCGCACGATGGTGCAGCACCAGGATGCGGGCAGCGTGACCCAGGCCGTGCGCGGCGATGCCCGCGTCACGCGCATCGGTGCCTTCTTGCGCCGCACCAGCCTGGACGAGCTGCCGCAATTCATCAACGTGCTGCGTGGCGAGATGTCGGTGGTGGGCCCGCGCCCGCACGCCATCGAGCACAACGAGATCTACAAGGAAGTTATCGATCGCTACATGCTGCGCCACCGGGTCAAGCCCGGCATCACCGGCTGGGCGCAGATCAACGGCTTTCGCGGCCAGACCGACACGGTAGAGAAGATGCGCCAGCGCATCGAGTGCGACATCTTCTACATCCGCAACTGGTCCTTCGGACTGGACCTGCACATTATCTTGCGCACGGCGCTGTATGGCTGGACGGGACGCGAGGCGTTCTGAGTCCTTCGCCCCCAGTGCACCCGCGCCGCCAAACCACATGCGAAGTTGGTGGGCCAGCGCACCGAAGCCGGCCAGTAGCTGCGGCCCAATGATGAAACCCGACCATCCTCACCGAGGAGAACCAGAAATGAAGGCAACCATTCGACAAATCCTTGCCGATGTGGCGCGGCTCGACGTGTCGGTAGATGCGCTCGACGACCAAGCCGATCTTTACGAAGCCGGATTGTCATCGCTTGCCACCGTTCATGTAATGCTGGCAATCGAGAACGCATTCAATATCGAGATTCCGGACGCCATGCTCACCCGGCAGCTCTTTCGCAGCGTCAACTCGCTGGCAGCGGCGGCCGAGCAGCTAAGACAGCAACAGGAGGCAGCATGAGCCCCCCCTTAGCCAGCGTGGACCTGGCACGCTCGATGGCTGCGCACACCACCGCCGCCGAACTGATGGCGGCGGCGCAGCTTGCCGCGCTCGAAGCGGCCAAGCACGCCGATCAGGTCGACCGCGACGCGGCGTTTCCGCACGATGCGTTTGCCGCAATCCGGCAGCACCGGCTGCTTAGCGCCATGGTGCCCGCCGCGCACGGCGGCGCAGGCGCGTCACTCGACACGGTCGCGGCCATCTGCCGCGTGCTGGGCGCGGCCTGCTCCTCGGTCGGCATGGTCTACGCCATGCACCAGATCCAGGTAGCCTGCATCGTCGAGCACGGCACGGGCAACCCCTGGCATGAGCAGTTGCTTCAACGCATTGCCTCGGAGCAATTGCTGCTTGCCTCGGCCACCTCCGAGGAAGCGATCGGCGGCGCCCTGCGCAACAGCGGCTGCGCCGTCAATGTCGAGAACGACCGCTTCCATCTGCTCAAGATGGCGCCCACGATTTCCTACGGCGCGCAGTCCGACGCCATCCTGGCCACCGCGCGCCGCCATGCCGATGCCTCGCCCTCGGACCAGGTCATGGTGTGCCTGCTCAAAGACGATTTCACGCTGCAGAGCCTCAGCACGTGGGACACCCTTGGCATGCGCGGTACCTGCAGCAACGGCTTTCGCCTGGAGGCGCGCGGCGCCTGCGAGCAGATCCTGCCGGTGGCGTTCGGCGAGATCGCGGACGGCACCATGACGCCGGTGTCGCACATCCTGTGGGCCGCCTTGTGGACCGGCATCGCCGGCGATGCCGTGCAGCGCGCCAAGGCCTTCTTCCAGGGCCAGGCGCGTGCGCGCCCGGGCTCGCTGCCGCCATCGGCCACGCGGGTGGCCGATGCGGTGGCCATGGTGCAGATGATGGAAGGGCGGCTTGAGCTCGCATTAGAGCACCAGCGCCAGCGTCACGCGGGGCTCTCGGTGTCGGCGCTGTTCTCGCTCGCCGCGGAAATGAACGGCCTGAAGACCAGCGTGAGCACGATGGCGATCGAAGTGGTGCAGCAGGCGATGATGATCTGCGGCATGGCCGGCTACAAGCAAGGCACGCCTTACAGCCTCGGGCGTCACCTGCGCGATCTCTGGTCCGCGCCGCTGATGATCAACAACGACCGGATCCTGACCAATACCGCTAGCTTGCTGCTGGCCGAGCGTTCCAGCTAAGGAGCACGACATGGATGCCAACGTCAGCGTGGAAGATCGCGCCAATTCCGCGCCCGCGGACGCCGCCGGCGCGTCGGCCGCTACGCCTTCGTACAGCGATCCGCAGGCAGGCCAGCGGCGCTACCAGCAAGCATTGATCGAGGCGGGCCTGCTGATCCCGAGTGGGGTCGATGGCGTCTATGGCCGCAGCGCGGTGTTCGAGGCCATTGCGGACGGCCTGAACGTGGCCGTCACCGCGCTCGGCGCCGACCAGCGTGCTGAAGTGATGCGCTTTCCGCCCGCCATGTCGCGCCAGGATTTCGAGGCTAGCGACTACCTGAAGAGCTTTCCGCAGCTAGCCGGCACCGTGCACAGCTTCTGCGGCAGCGATCGCGACCATCATCGCCTGCTTGCGCGGATGGAGGCGGGCGAGGAATGGGCCGACGAGCAGCGGCCGACCCGCGTGGTGCTCACGCCGGCCGCGTGCTACCCGATCTATCCGGCGGTGGCGCGGCGCGGCCCGATGCCGCCGCAGGGGCTGGTGGTGGATGTGCTGTCGTATTGCTTCCGCCACGAGCCTTCGATCGATCCGGCGCGCATGCAGATGTTCCGCCAGCGCGAGTATGTGCGCCTGGGCGATGCCGGACAGATCATCGCCTTTCGCCAGTTGTGGATGGAGCGCGGCCAGCAGTTGGCCACCATGCTCGAGCTGCCGCACGAGGTGGAGGTGGCCAATGACCCGTTCTTCGGGCGTGGCGGCAAGATCGTGGCGGACAGCCAGCGCGAGCTGAAGCTCAAGTTCGAGTTGCTCATCCCGATCAACGAGGGCGCCCCGCCCACGGCGTGCATGAGCTTCAACTACCACATGGACCACTTCGGCCAGGTGTGGACGCTGCGCACCGCCGACGGCGAGCCGGCACATACCGGCTGCGTGGGATTTGGCATCGAGCGCCTGACGCTGGCGCTGCTGCGCCACCACGGCTTCGACCTGTCGTTGTGGCCCAAGGACGTACGCGCCACCCTGGGAGGGCTGTAATGCTCGTTGACCCGCGAACCCTGGAGCGCGGCATGCACGTGTCGCACGCCTTGCACAATGGCAATCCCGTCTGGCCGCAGACCAACTGCTATGTGGACTTGTGGATCGAACTGCTGCACGGCTGGGAGCTGGACCCGGTTGCGGCGCTCGGGTTCACCGTGTCGCAGGATTTCGAGGGCGATCAGTTCACCTTCTTCAAATACCCGCCGGACGATCTCGAACGTCTCTACGGCGTGGTGGTGCAGGAGCTGTCGCTGTATGAGTCGATGGAAGACCGCGTCGCCGGGCAGACCTGCCGCGGCCACGTGGTACTGCTCGAGGTGGATGGCTTTTACCTGCCGGACAACCGGGCTACGTCGTACCGGCGCGAGCATACCAAGACCACCATCGGCATCGACGTGATGATGCCCGAGGCGCAGTCCGTGGGTTACTACCATAACGAGGGCTATCACGTGGCCACCGGCGAGGACTACGCCGGGTTGTTCCGCCGCCTGCCCGCGCTGGCGGACGACGTGAACCTGCTGTTCCCGTACGCGGAGGTGGCGCGCCGCCGGTTTCCCGCGCTGGAAGGAACGATGCTGGTGCGCGCCTCGCTGGCGCTCTTGCGCAAGCACCTGGCGCGCCGTCCGCGTCAGAATCCCATCACGGCCTTCCGCACGGCGTTTCCCGCGCATCAGGAAGCGCTGATGGCCGGTGGCGAGCAAACCTTCCATCCCTACGCCTTTAGCGTGCTGCGCCAGCTCGGCGCCAACTTCGAGCTGCTCGGGCAGTACCTGCGCTGGCTGGCGCAGCATGGCCAGCCGATGCCTGAGAGCATAGCGGGCGCGTGCCAGAAGCTCGCGTCCGAGGCCATGGTGATGCAGTTCCGCCTGGTGCGCTCCATCATCAGCCGCCGCGTGGATCGTTGCCAGGATTGCCTGGACCAGCTCGAGGCCTCTTACGAGGCGGCGGTGCCGGCGCTGGCAGGCTACGTGGGCGAAGCCGAGTACTGAGGGCCGCCCGCCATGCATGCGCCGCTTGGTTTGGCACCTGTCCCCGGGCGGCCTGTGCACCGGCAACCGCTCGCCGGCGACTGGGCCTTGCTGGAGACGCCCGCCGGCGCCGTGGCATCGCCCGCGGCGCTGGCCGGGCGCGGCCCGTGGATGGCGGCCCAGGTGCCCGGGACCGTGGCGCAGGCGCTCCAGGCTGCTGGGCAATGGCAGGCGGCGGCACCGCGGCCGCTGCACGATCACGACTACTGGTACCGCGTGACGGTGTCCGGCGCGGGCGCGTATCGCCTGCGCCTGCACGGCCTGGCTACCGTGGCCGAGGTCTGGCTGGATGAGGTGCGCGTGCTCGACGCGCAGAACATGTTTACGGCGTTCGAGGCCGAGCTCCATCTCGATGGCGAGCATGTGCTCTGCCTGTGCTTTCGCTCGCTGCACCGCTGGCTGCGCACGCAGCGCGGGCCGGTGCGCTGGAAGCCGCGCATGATCACGCCGCCGACGTTGCGCCTGGTCCGCACCACGCTGCTCGGCCACATGCCCGGCTGGTGCCCGAACGTGCACACGATCGGGCCCTGGCGCGGCATCGACCTGCTGCCTCTTGCCACCGACGCGAGCCCGTTGCTGACGGCGCGCCTGGACCTGCAGGCAAGCCTGGCCGCCGATGCGGCGCAGGGTGGCGTCATCCGGCTGCGCCTGCGTGACGTGGCACCGCTGCCGCCAGCGATGACGATCATGCTGTGCGCCGATGGCCGTGAGGCACCCATGAAGGCAGTGGACGCCGGCACCGGCGGCATCGTCTACGAGGGCGAGCTGTCCGTGCCCGAGCCGCGCTTGTGGTGGCCGCACACGCATGGCGCGCCCGAGCGCTATGCGGTGCATCTGCGGCTGGGCGAAGAGCGCATCACGTGCGGGCAGGTCGGCTTTCGCCGCATCGAGCTCGACCGAACCGTTCAGGGCAGCACCGACGGCCTGGCGGACCGCGAAGAGGACGCCCAGGGGTTTGCGCTGCGCGTCAACGGCGAGCGTATCTTTTGCCGCGGGGCTTGCTGGACCAGCCACGACCTTGCCAGCCACGCCGATGCGCCCGACGAGATACAGAAGTGGCTCGCGCTGGCGCACGGCGCGGGCATGAACATGGTGCGCGTGAGCGGCGTCACCTGCTACCAGGGGGAGGCCTTCTTCGACGCGTGCGATGCGCTCGGCCTGCTGGTCTGGCAGGATTTCATGTTTGCGAACTTCGATTACGCGGCCAGCGCCGAGGCCGCGCGCCCGCTGATGGCGCAGGCCACGCGCGAGGTCAGCGAGTGGCTGGCGGCGCATCTCCACCATCCCAGCGTGGCGGTGCTGTGCGGCGGCAGCGAAGTCGAGCAGCAGGCCGCGATGATGGGCACGCCCGCGGCCACCTGGCGCCAGCCCTTGTTCGACGAGATCATTCCGGCGTGCATTGCGGCCTGGCATCCCGACGCGGTGTATGTGCGCAACTCGCCGTGCGGCGGTGCGTGGCCCTTCCAGGCCGACAGTGGCGTGACGCACTACTACGGCGTGGGCGCCTACCAGCGCCCGCTTGACGACGCGCGCCGCGCCAATGTGCGGTTTGCCTCGGAGTGCCTGGCGTTTTCCAACGTGCCATGCGTGCGTACCATGGCGGACGCGCTCGCGGTGCCACCCGTGCATGATCCGCGCTGGAAGGCCCGTGTGCCGCGCGATGCCGGCAGCGGCTGGGACTTCGAAGATGTGCGCGACTTCTATTTGCGCGAATTGTTCAAGGTGGACCCGCCGCGCCTGCGCTACGAGGACACGGCACGCTACCTGGCGTTGTCCCGCGCCGTGGTGGCGGAGCTGATGACAGACGTTTTCAGCGAATGGCGGCGAGCGGGCTCGACCTGCTCGGGCGGCCTGGTGTGGCAGTTGCAGGACCTGCTGCCCGGGGCGGGCTGGGGCATTGTCGATGCGCTGGCCCGGCCCAAGTCGGCCTGGCATGCCTTGCGCCAGGTGTGGCAGCCGCTACAGGTGCTGATCACTGACGAAGGCCTCAATGGCATTCACCTGCACCTGATCAATGAGAGCGCCACGCCGCGCAATGTGCGCCTGCAACTGCAATGCTGGCGCGACGGCGAGACCGCGTTGCTCGATGTCGCGCGCGATGTGTGCCTGGCCCCGCGCTCCACGCGGCGCATCAGCGGCGCCGCGCTGGCAGGGGCCTTTTTCGATTTCACATACGCCTATCGCTTCGGGCCGCGACTGCATGACGTGGTGCGCGCCGCGCTGGTCGATCCCTGCGGCGGCGCCCTGCTGAGCCAGGCCTGCTACCTGCCCGAGCGCAGCGCGGCCGCGCTCGAGCCGCCGGAGCTGACGGTCGGCGTGGCGCGCGAGGACGGCGATTGGTGGCTCACGGTGTCGACCCGGCGCTTTGCGCGGTGGGTGCACATCGACGATATCGCCTTTCGCGCGGAACACGACTGGTTCCATCTCGCGCCCGGCAGCCAGCGGCGCGTGAAGCTCTTGCCCGATAACGGCCCGAAAGGTGGAGGCCGTGAAGGCGCGCAGGGTGTAGGCCTTGCGCAGGCAGATCCCATCCCGATGGGGGAAGTCCATGCCCTCAATGCGCGCCGCGCGATTGCCTACAGCGCGCCAGGCGCCTGAAGAGGCGGAAAAACGCCAGGCGATGGCGGCGCAAAGCGCCGCCTGAGCGTCATTGCCGCGCACCGGCGAAGCGGCCCCGCCGCGCTCTCACACCTACCGAAGGATGATCAGGTTTCAGCCGTGCGGCTACTGTTGGCAGGGCCACATATGGCACTTAATACAAGCACAAATGCCGTGCGAACCAGGGTCAAAGAAAAGGTGGTCGGCGCGGGTCCTCCGGATCACGGTGGGCCGGCCTCGGCCGAGGTGCTCGTACGGCTGGTCACGGGGAGAGAGTAATGATCAGTCAGCGTTCGGATCTGCACGTCAATCATGTGCTTGGTGCCCTGCCGCGCAAGGATTGGGAATCACTGTCGTCGAATCTTGAGCTGGTACGCATGCGCGCCGGACAGTTGCTCACTGATTCCGGCCAGCGCATCCATCATGTCTATTTCCCCACGACGGCCATCGTCTCGATGCTGTCGCTGCTGGAGGATGGCGCTACCGTCGAGATCGCTGCCATCGGCAATGAAGGCCTCGTCGGCATCCCGGTGCTGACCGGCGGCGACACCATGCCCTGCCGCGTCGAGGTACGCACGCCGGGCTTTGCCTACCGCCTCTCGGCCGCCACGCTCAAGCAGGAATTCACGAATTCTCCGGCCATCCAGCGCGTCACCTTGCTCTATGTGCAGGCCGTGCTCACCCAGATCGCGCAGACCGCCGTGTGCAATCGTCACCATTCGCTCAACAAGCAGCTTTGCCGCTGGCTGCTGCTGGCCCTCGATCGCATGGCGTCCAACGAGCTGGTGATCACCCAGCAGGTTATCGCCAACATGTTGGGCGTGCGCCGCGAAGGGGTGACGGAAGCCGCCGGCAAGCTGGAGGACTTGGGCCTGATCCAGCATAGCCGCGGGCACATCACGGTGCTCGACCGGCATGGGCTGGAGGCGCATTCCTGTGAATGCTACAAGCTCGTCAAGCGCGAGTTCGATCGTTTGCTGCCGGCGCTTGCCAGTGCTTGAGGCGGGAGCGGGGTTGGGTCAGGGAGATTGCCGTGAACAGGTTGTCCTTCGCCGGTGCGTCGCCGGCTGCAAATGAGCCGGCGCAGCCGCGAGCGCGCGGCTCGCGCGCACTTGTCGATCACCTTGGCTGGATCGTTGCGCTGACGCTCGCCGGTGGCGCCATCGGTGCGCTGGTCGCGTTGTCCATGCCGCAGCACTATCGCGTCGAGGCGCTGGTGCAGGTGGAGCCACGCGACGCAGGCCAGAATGCCGGTGCGCGCGGCGGGGCGCAGGCCGGCCCCGCTGCCCCGTTCGACGCTGGCATGCTGACCAGCCGCGCGGTGGTCGGGCCCGTGGTGGAACGGCTGCACCTGGACGTCTCGGCGGTGCCGTTGCGCGCGCCGCTGGTGGGTGCGCTGGTGGCGCGTTTTGCCGAGCCCGGGCAGGCCGTGGCGCCTTGGCCGGAAAGCCTGGGCTATGCCTGGGGCGGCGAGCGCATCCAGATCGACAGCCTGGCGGTGCCCGAGCGCCTGCTTAACGTGCCGCTGATGCTGGAGGTCCAGCCGCAGGGCCACTATCGCCTGTATGCCGGCAACGCGTTGCTGTTTGAGGGCGTGGCGGGCGAGCCGGCCGCGGGCAACGATGTGGAGCTGCAGGTGGCCAAGCTCGATGCCCAGCCTGGCACGCGCTTCGTACTGATCCGCCATGATCCGCTTTCCACCGTGGACGCCATCTCGCGCGAGCTGGTGGTGGACGAACACACGCGCGACGCCGGCACAGTGCGCATCTCCTGGCGCTACCCCGACCGCAAGCTGGCCGCCGCGCTGGTCAATGGCGTGGCGCAAGCGTATATCGACAGCCAGACCACCCAGCGCCGCGACGACGCGGCCGGCAGCCTTGCCTTCGTCACCGGCGAGCTGCCGCGCGTGCAGGGCGAGCTGGAGCGCGCGGAGGCCGCGCTCACACGCTACCGCACCCGTAGCGGCACCATGGCGCCGACCCAGGACGCACAGTCATACCTGAACGGCAGCATGGACTACCAGCGCCAGATCGCCGCGTTGCGGCTGGAGCGTACCCGCCTGCTGCAACGCTTTACCACCGACAGCAATGAAGTGCGCACGGTCGACACCCAGATCCAGGAGCTCAGCAAGGTACGCCGCGACATGGATTCGCGCATGCAGAACCTGTCGGAGACGGAGCGCGAGTCCGTGGCGCTCACGCGCGACGTGAAGGTGGCCGAGGACATGTACATGACGTTGCGCAACCGGGTGCAGCAGCTCTCGCTGGTGCAGTCGGATCGCTCCAACAACATGCGCATTGTCGATGCGGCGCTTCCGCCCGCCCGGCCAGACGGAGTTGGCCCGTGGCCGCTGACCGGCGGCGGCGCGCTGCTCGGGCTGTGTCTCGGGCTGGCCGGCGTGGCCGCGCGGCAGCGCTACAGGCCCTCGGTGGCGGATGCCGCCGATGCCGAGGCGCGGCTGGGCATGCCCATGCTCGGCGAGATCGCGTTCAGCAGCGAGCAGACCGAGCTTGAGCACCAGTCCGAGGTGCATCGCCGGCTGGGCATGATGATGGGCTTCGCCGCCCGGCCCAGCCCGCGCCTGTACGCGCCGGCGCCTGGCAGCGCATTGGCCGAACCCGGCGGGTTCTCCACCGGCGAGGCCGAGCGGCTGCTGCGGTGCGGGCTGCATGACCGCTTCCTGCTGGCACGGCGCTCGCCGCACGCGCTCGCGGTGGAGGGCCTGCGCAGCGTGCGCGCGGCCCTGCATTTCGCCGTGCGCAATGCGCCCGATGCGGTGCTGGCCGTGACCAGCCCGGCGCCCGGCACCGGCAAGACCTTTGCTTCCGTCAACCTGGCTGTGCTGTTCGCCGAGGCCGGCCAACGCGTGCTGCTGATCGACGCCGACCTGCGCCGCGGCAAGATCGCCAACTGGTTCGACCAGGCCGCCGAGCCGGGGCTGGCCGAACTGCTCGCGGGCCAGGCCGAACTCGTGGCCGTGGTGCGGCCCACCGTGGTGTCGGGGCTCTCGGTGATCACCGCCGGATCCATGCCGCCCAATCCCTCCGAGTTGCTGATGATGCCAGCGCTGGCCGAGACGCTGCAGGCCTGCAAGGCCCGTTTCGACCTGATCATCATCGACACGCCGCCGGTGCTGGCCGTGGCCGATGCCACCCTGGTTGCCAACCTGGCCGGCTCGACGCTGTTGGTGGTGCGTGCTGATGTCACGCCTGCCGCGCAAGTGGATGAGACGCTAAAGCGCCTGGCTCGCGCCGGGGCGCGGCTTGCTGGCGGCATGCTCAATGGCGTCACGCCCCGGCGCAGCAACCGCGCGGACTTCGCCGCAATAAGCCCGTACCTGGGGCTGCCGCTGCCGGCCGCGCAGCCCGAAGCGCTGGCGCTGGAGTCGCGCCCGGCCCGGCCCGGCACGGCAGAGCAGCAGGCGGGCCAGGGCTCCATGCCCGCCTCCTGATATCCGGGGACGCTACGGAAATCTCCATGAGCGTACCCGTTTCTGCGTGCGGCGGGACGTTGTGAAACGCCGCCTCGCAACCAACGCGCAACGTGCCCTGCCCGTTGCGCGTTGTCGTGAAAACCGCAGCCTGTGGCGGCCAATTGGGGCCGTTGGGCCGGCCGCGACAGGGATTTTGATGGGTTGTGCCAGGCCGGGAGCCGCCGGCGGGCATGGCGCAAGGGCACGTACAACCAACAACAGAAGGCAAAGCGTACCCGTTTCTGCGTGCGTCAATGCCCGGGGCCAACGCCCCGTTATTCCTTGGGAGAGGTCATGAAACCGGTCTTGTTCGAGGGCTGTGCCGGCTGGCTGCACGAGGCCGCAGGCACCACGGGGGCGGTGCTGTGCAACCCGCACGGCCACGAGGCGATGTGGTCGCACCGTGCGTTTCGCCACTTGGCCGCGGACCTCGCCGCTGCGGGCTTGCCGGTGCTGCGCTTCGACTATCCCGGCACCGGTGACTCCGCCGGCACCGACACCGATGGCGAGCATATTGCCTGGTGCGTGCACGGCATCCTGGGCGCGGTAGCCGCGCTGCGCGAGCAGGCCGGAGTGAGCCGGGTCGTGTTGTGCGGCCTGCGCCTGGGGGCCACGCTGGCCGTGCTCGCCGCCGAGGCACTGGCCGCGCGCGAGCCCGATGTCGTGGCCGGCCTGGTGCTGCTGGCGCCGGTGGTGAGCGGGCGCGCCTATCTGCGCGAGCTGCGCGCGTTGCACACCAGTTGGGTCAACAACGTCATCCCCGACATCGAACTCGCGCCGCCCACCGACGGATCGCTCGACGTGCTGGCCTACCGCTTCCAGCCCGACACCGTGACAACGCTCGAAGGCCTGCGCCTGGCCCGCCGCAAGGGCTGCCCCGCGCCGCGCGTACTGCTGCTTGACGCCTGGCCGGGGGCCACCTCCCCCGTCGCAGAAATGGGTACGCTTTATCGCGGATCGGGGGCCGAGGTCACGCTGGGCACCTTTGGCGAGTATCCCGGCATGATGCAAGCGGCCGAGTACGCGCAGGTGCCTGAGAGCGCCTGGCAAGAGGTGCTGGCCTGGGTGCGCCCGGCCGTTGCCGCCGGGCGCCGCGGCGCCGCGCCCGGCCTGCCTGCGCCAGGCAACGAGAGCCCCGCGCTGGAATGCGAGGTGGACGGCGTGCGCGAGCAACGGGTATGGCTGGACCGCGGCCGCCAGTTCGGCATCCTTTGCCAGCCCGCGCGGCGCGGCGCGAGCGATGTCGCGGTGCTCTTTCCCAATACCGGCGGCAACCACCATGTGGGCGACGGGCGGGTCTTTGTGAGCTTGTCGCGCGAATTGGCTCGGCACGGCGTAACCGCATTGCGCCTCGATCTCTCCACGCTGGGCGATAGTCCGGCCCCGGCACGCCAGATGAGCATTCCCGCGGTCTACGCGCAGAGCGCCTGCGACGATGCCAGTGCCGCCGTCGACTGGCTGCGCGCGCAGGGGTACAAGCGCATCGTCATGTCCGGGGTTTGCTCGGGCGCGTTCATCAGCCTGCACGTGGCGTTGCGCAATCCGGCGGTCAACGGCCTGGTCCTGGCCAACCTGGCGAAATTCCGCTGGGACGATGCCGACACCGCCGCCGTGAACGAACGGGTGCAGTCCATGCGGGGTTACGTGGCGGCCGTGCGCCGTGCGCAGAACTGGCAACGGCTGTGGCGCGGCCAGGTCAAGGTCTGGCCGATCCTGTCCGGCTTCGTACGCCGGTGCACGCGGCGCGTGGTGCAACGCGGCGCAGCCGCCGTGGCGCGCTGGCGCGGCGGCGACGACACCACCACCGTGACCGGCTTCGCGCGGGCCGCCATGCGGGAGCTCGACCGGCGCGGCGTGCAGACCGACTTCCTCTACGGCATGAGCGATATCGGGCTGGAAGAAGCCAAGGACCACTTTGGCAGCAACCTCGAAGCGCTGCAGGGCCTGGGCAACATCCGCGTGCGCACCCTGCCCACGTTCGATCATTCGCTGTTTCTTGCTGACAGCCGCGCCGCGCTTGGGGCGCATCTGGTGCGCTACATCGAGGTCCAGCTGGCGCGCGGCGAGCCGGCCGAGGTGAGCGAGGCGAACGTGGCGAACGAGGACAGCGCCGGCGTGCTGGCGGATGCGGTGTCAGGCACGGCGAGCGCCTGAGCGTGGGCGGCGAGCCGGCCGCGCACGGCAAAAAAGAGGCGCCGGAATCCCGGCGCCTCCGATTGCGCGCGACGCGGGGCAGCCCTACCGGCTCTGCACCGTATCCACGTCCTGGTACCGATAGTTCAGATACCGGTACTTGCCGAAGTTGTAATGCGCCCGATACCACCGCCCTTGCACATTCAACCCGTTGAACAGCACGCCCTTCACTTCCCCACCCACCTGCCTGATCGCCCTGCCCGCGGCTTCCAGTTCATCCACGGTAGTCGAGTCCGCACGGGCCACCATGAAGACCGCATCCGCCTTGGTAGCGAGGATGCCGGTATCCGAGGCGGCCAGCACTGGCGGCGTGTCGATCAGCACGATGTCGTAGTTCGCTTTTAGCGCATTGAGCAGCGCGTCCATCGCGGGACTCAGCAGCAGGTCCGCGGGATGCTCGGGCAGCGTCCCGGTGGGAATGAAATCCAGTCCGGGCACAACCTGCCTGCGAACGGCGGGCTCTACCGGCGCGCCCTGCAGCAGCTCGGTCAGGCCGGGGCCACGGTCGGTGTCGAAGCGCCGGTTCAGGTTGCCCCGCCGCAGGTCGGCATCGATCAGCACCACGCGCTTGCCGCCGGCGGCGAGCACCGCGGCGAAGTTGGCGCAGATGAAGGACTTTCCGACACCCGGCGCCGGGCCCGTCACCAGCACCACCGGATGGCGGTTGCCAAGCAGCGAGAACTGCAAGGCGGTGCGGAAGCTGCGCAAGCTCTCCATGGCGGGATCGTCAGGCATCCGGCAGGCCAGCAGCGCGGCTTTCGGGTTGCCCTGCGTGGCCAGGCGCGACTGTTCCGGGCTGAACGGGATGGTGGAGTACACCGTGAACCCTGTCAGGTTTTCGATATCGTCGGCCTCGGCGACGCCGCCGTCCAGCATGTGGCGCAGGCACACGACGATCAGCGCGCCCACGGTGCCAAGCATGGCCGCGAATATCACCAGCAGCGCCCGGTTGGGCCGCACGGGCTGCAAGGGCACTTCGGCCGGGTCGACCATGCGCGCCGTCCCCACCTTGCTGGCCTTGGTCAGCTTGAGTTGCTGGGCGTCGTTGAGCAGCGACTGGTAAAGCTCGGTGCTGACCTTGACATCGCGCAGCAGGCGCAGCACATTTTGCTCCACTTCGGGCAGCTTCTGGATGCGCGTGGTCACGCCGGCGAGCGCGGCATTCAGGCTGCCGATCTGCTCGTCGATGATGCCGATGCTGGGATGGTTGCCGGTAAAGCGCGTCACCAGTTCCTGGCGTTTCGCGCGCAGCTCCTGCAGGCGTGTCTGGATCTGCACGGACTGCGAGAGGATCAGCTTCGACTCCTCGGTGAGGTCGATCGTGCCGCGCTGGTTGCGCAGCGCGTTATAGCGCGTCTCGGCGGTTTCCACCTGCTGCTTGACCTGCGGCAGCTGCTGGTCGAGGAAGGCCAGGGATTTCTCGGCCTCTTCCGCCCTGCGGCGCACGTTCTGGTCGACATACTCGCTGCCGATCTCGTTGAGCGTTGCTGCGATCAGGTCCGGGTCCGGGCCTTCAAGGGTGATGCCGATCACCCCGCTCGACTTGCCGCGCTCGGCAATCTGCAGCGATTGCTGCAGCTGCGCGATGGCAATGGCCCGAGGCAGCCGCGTCACGTTGAAGGTGGCGCCAGGGTTGCCTTCCAGTTCCGTAATGAGGATCTCGACGTTGCCGCGTGAGGTTGGCACGACCAGCGGCTGGCCGACGGTGCCCGTTGCCATGGTCTGCTCGCCCTTGACTTTCAGCCGGTACCGTTTGCCGTCAAGGGCCGTCACCGTCATCCTGGTGCCTTCCAGCCGCGTTGGCATCTCGAGGCGGCCCACCGTAATGCGTTCGTCGCCCCAGACAAAGCCGCCCCAGCCGAAGAGGCCGGGTTCCGACAGGCCAGGGTTGTAGCGTGCCAGCGCCTGGCCGATCACCGGAAAGTAGCTCGGCCTGGCGTCGATGAACAGCTTCAGGCTTTCCACGGCCTTGCCCACCACCATGCGCGAGTGCAGCAGCTCGATCTCCGCGGCGGCGGCCGGCTTGACGTCGAAGACCGGTGCCACGCTGCCCGCGAGCTTGGTGTTGGCGCTGTTCCCCGTGTCCTCCACTTGCACCACGATATCGGTACGGTAGACAGACTTGGTGAAGAACGCGTAGGTCGCGCCCAGCGCGAAGACCGTGCCTGCGATCAGGATGAAGGTCCAGCGGTAGCGCATCAGCACGTCGAGATAGCCGGTCAGGTCGATCGACTTCTCCCGCTGAACGCGCCCTCCCGGCAATGCCTCGTGTGGATTGAACGTGTTCATGCTACCTCCCCGTGACAATGATCCTGTGCAATGGCGCGAATGCGCACCGACCATGAATCGACCCCTTGCCTGATCAGCCCCAGCACGATCCTGAACATATTCTGCGAACAGCCATAGGGATCGGGCACGTCAGCGTGCATGAACTCGCAAAGGCGGTAGACCTTGCCGCGTGCCTGCGGATACTGGCGCTCAAGCGCTTCTCTTTGTTCTGTGTCCATCACCAGCACCAGGTCGGCGCCGTTGATCATGTCTTCGTCCACGGTGCGCGCGCGGTGCCCTGAGAGATCGAGGCCGTCCTCCTCGAGCAGGCGCACCGTATGCGGATCGGCGGCGGCGCCCTCCAGCGGGGCCAGCCCGGCGGAGCTCACCGTGCAGCCGGGCAGCGCGTGGCGCAGCAGGCCCTGTGCCATGGGGCTGCGGCAGGTATTGCCGATGCACACAACCAGGATCGAGCGGATCATCGCGGCCTCGCTTACTTGACCACGCTGGCGGCGCTGAACGCACCGCTCGTCGATGGCAGCAGCAGGTTGACCACGCGGCTCCAGCGCACCAGCTCGCGCGCATCGACATACACCACGTCTTTTGCCTCGAGCTCGAAGCCCTCGGCGATGGCCAGCGCCACGGGCGATGTGCCGTCCAGGTGATACACCTTGGGCTCGCCGTCCGCCGCCTTGCGGATCACGAAGATCTGCTCTGCGTTGGCGGTGTTCGGGTTCACGCCGCCAGCGTCGCCAATGGCCTCATTCAGCGTCATGCGGCCATTGCGCATCAGCAAGGTGGTGGGGCGCACCACCTCGCCGGTGACGAAGATCTTGCTGTCCTCGCGCTGTTCCACGCGCACGATGTCGCCGTTCTTGAGCATGATGCGCGAGGGATCGATGCCGCGCGCGAGCAGTGCCGGGATGTTGACGTGCCAGCTGCGCTCGCCGCGCGTGATGCGGATGCGGCTGTTGTCGCCTGTCAGGTTGAGCACGCCGCCCGCGCGGTTAAGCGCCTCGATCAGCGTCATCGGCGCGTCGTCGATCGGTTGCATGCCAGGCGTGCGCACTTCGCCGTCCACATAGATGCGCTGGCTGCGAAAGGCGAGCACGCGCACCGTCATCTGGGGATCGCGCACCACGCGCGAGAGCACCTTGGCAATCTGGTCGCGCACGTCGTTCGCCGTCCTGCCCGCGACCTTCATCACGCCAGCGTAGGGAAACTGGATATCGCCCTGCGCGCTCACCACATAGCCGGGCACATTGGAGCCGCCGCCCACCGCGGGGATTTCATACGCGGCGCCGATGCTGTAGGTCTGGTTGGGGAAGACCAGTTCCGGGTGATCCCACACCACCACCGAGACGATATCGCCCGGGCCGATGAGATAGGGCTGCGGCTTGCCATAGAGCTCGTCCAGCTTCTCGACCTCGCGTTGCGCCATGGTGCGCTGGTTGCGCACCACCTCCAGCGTGATCGGCGTGATGTTGGGCATGGCATCGGGCCCGACCGCGCCGATGGGCGCTTTGGGGTCGAAGTGCATGCCTGGCGAGCTTGCGCAGGCGGCGAGCAACAGGGTCGCGCATAGCATGGCAAGGCATGCTAGCGGCCGGCATTGGCGTTGTGCGTTCCCTTGTTGCCTGTCATGGTCGGTGATCTCGTTCACGGCAGCCTCCGGCATTTGGCGACGGGGACATCGCAACGGCTGCGACAGTCCCCCGATGCTGCCATCCTAGGAGGCGCGGGAGCGGCAATCGGTGCGCTGTCCCACATTGCACTGCGATGCCGTAAATGGCGCGCGCGACGCGCCGGGGCGAACGAAGGGGCCTGCCTTGGGCAGGAGCAAGGCACAAGACGGATGCTGGAAAGCGCGCCCCGGGACTCGGACAAAAGACAACGGCGGCAAGCTTTACGCCTGCCGCCGCCGGTTGGCTGCGCCGCAAGCGCGCCTCAGCGCATCGCGGTGGAAATGCCCGTGCTGTACTCCGCGACCGCGCGTACCGGCCTGGTGCCGGCAGACGACGCGTTGCGCACCGCTGTGCGCGGCGAGGCCTCGTCGCCGCTGACCCATTCCAGCGACGCGCCGCGCTGGAGCGCCGCGTAGACCGCCTCGCCCTTGTTGCGTACCTTGAGCCGCTGGTACAGGGTGCAGGCATGGCTCTTGACCGTCGCCACCGAGATATTGAGCATGCGGCTCACGGTCTTGATGGGATGTCCGCGCGCCAGCAGCACCAGCACCTCATATTGCCTCGGGGTGATCTGCAGCATCTCGGCTTCGTCGTAGGCGGTCTCGCCGTGCCCGCCGGTGCCACCGGCATCGGCCGCCACAGCGCTCTGGCGAGACACGGCGGCCAGGGATTCGCGCGAGGATGGCGTGGCCTGGATGCGCATGCCGGCGGGGTTGCACTGCGCGCTGTCAGCCAGTGGCGCCAGCACGGGAACGCGCCCACCTACAGGATAGTTGCCGGCCGAGAGGCCTGGCGATCCGCTGCTTGACGCGCCGGCCTGGCGATTGTTCTGGCCGCGCACGTATTGCCCGCCAACCATGGCCAGGCGGATGCCGGCTTCCAGCACCGCCAGCGAAGCGGATTTCGGCAGGCAGCCGCAGATCCCTTGCGCCATGGCGAGCGCCGGAATCTGCAGCGGAATCATATCGGCGAGCAGCAGCAAGCGATCGGCCGAGAGCACGGAGCGCACCTTGTTGAGCAGTTGCCATCCGGCGTCGATGTCGGCCGGCATGCCGAACACGAGCAGGTCGCAATGATTGCCTTCCAGCAGGGCGACGTCGGCCGGGTCGACGGTGATGACATGGTCGACGCCATGAATACGCTCGAGCATTTGCAGCAACCCGAGACGCAGCAGTGGGTGACCCTCGATGAGCAGTGCGTTCATGTTGTTATTCCCCCCGTATGATTGCGGCAGGAAACAGGTTGAACGCAGCGGAATAATGACCTGCGCGACCCTCGTGGTGCTCCACGCGCGCCGCCCCTATTTATCCCCGTACCACCGCCAAGCCGGACCGCCCGTTTTTATTGCCGGGAACTGACCGCAAGCCGGAAGGCTGACCCCCTGAACCCACCCCAAAATGCCATTCGTCTTAAAACGAATTAAGGTCATATTATGGTCTGATCTGCACGAAATCAAGTTGCTTTGTCGGCGCTCCAATTGGGTTGGAGAGGTTTTTCTCATCATCCGGAAAGCCTTGTTGGTGGCCGACTGGCGGGTTACCCGAACGGGTGATGGATAATTGACAGAATTAAGTTTCAAGACTGAAACAGTTATTGGTCAATAAAGTTTCACCGCTGCAACAGAAAATGGTGTCGCTAGCGCATTTATGGCTTTTCCAGGGAACGCGCCCGCGTGGCGGATCAATCTTGAAACTCGCACCGAGGTGGAGTCCGCGACCCACTTGCGACTTCGGCATGAGCCTTGGGCGAGCGCCGCGCGACAAACGGATGAGAGCCATCTCAGCCATCAGGATGAGGGGAGATGGACATCCGGCACGCGAGCCTGCCCGCGGTGCCGGATGTCCCCCTTGCGCCGCAGGAAAGCGATGCTGGCGGTACCCCGCCGCTACGCCTGAAGCAGGTCCCGCGGATACCTCGCGGCGCACGCCGATCTTGCCTGTTCCTGCCGTGCCGACCCGTGTGTGGCAACGTACAGAAACCCGAATCCCGCCCCGGCATCCTCATTGCAAGCAGACTGGTCATCTGCCCGGCAAAGCATGCCAGCGGCGCGGCTGCGCTTTGATCCAACGTTGCTCATCTTCACGAGGTGGTCATGGCTTCAGGCACGGCGCAGGATCGCATCAATCAACACGCATGGCGTAGCTGGGGCGCGCGCCGGTGGTTCGGCACCGCCAGCGATTGGACCGACCCTGGCGAGGCCGCGGCGATCGCCAGGGTGGCGGACGAAGTGCGGGGCCAGCCCATCCTCGACGTTGGCGTGGGCGGCGGGCGCACCGTGGCGCTGCTGCGCGCGCTGAGCGACGACTATACGGCGGTCGACTACATGCCCGAGATGGTCGAGATCTGCCAGCGCAATCATCCCGGCGTGCGGGTGATGCAGATGGATGCGCGCGACATGTCGCCCTTTGCGGACAACAGCTTCGCGCTGGTGATGTTCAGCTTCAACGGCATCGATGCGGTGGACTACGCGGGGCGCGTCGCCATCCTGCGCGAGTTCGCGCGCGTGCTGCGGCCCGGCGGCCTGATGCTGTTCTCCACGCACAACATGCGTGGGCCGAGCTATCGCGAGAATCTCTCGCGCTTCGTGCGGCTTCCGCATCTGTCGGCCAACCCTATCGCGGTTGGCATCGATACCGCGCGGGTGATCTGCAACCTGCCGATTGCCACCTTCAACTACCTGCGGCACTCGCGGCTGAACCGCGAGTTCGACGGCTATGCCATCCGGGTTTGCGCTGCCCACAAGTTTGGCATCGTGATCGTCTATACCGAGCTCGCCGCGCAGAAGCGCGCGCTCGCGGAGCTGGGGCTGCACACCGATGTGGTGTTCGGCAACCTGAACGGCGAGCCGGTGCGCGAAGGCCAGGACCTGCGCGACGTGTACTGGTTTCATTTCATTGCGCGCAAAGCCGCGGCCGGCGACTCGTCACCGGCGGCCCCCGGAGCCCGGCCATGAAGATCCTGCACGTGATCTCGTCGATCGATCCGGGTGGTGGCGGCCCGATCGAGGGTGTGCGCCAGCTGCGCGCACCCTTGCGTGAGCGCGGCGTACAGGTGCAGGTGTGCTGCGGCGACGCGCCCGATGCGCCCTGCGTGCGCGACAGCGAGCTCGACGTCATCGCGTTGGGGCCGTCATCGCTCAAGTACGGCTTTAACCGGCGCATGGTGGCCTGGCTGCGCGCGCATTGCGAAGCGTACGATGCGGTCATTGTCGAAGGCCTGTGGCAGTACCACGCGCTGGCCGTGTGGCTGGCGCTGCGTGGCAAGCGGGTGCCGTATTTTGTGTTCACGCACGGCATGCTGGACCCCTGGTTTCGCGACCACTATCCGCTCAAGCATCTGAAGAAGAGCCTCTACTGGCTGGTGGGGGACTACTGGGTCTTGCGTCATGCGCGCGGCGTGCTGTTCACGTGCGGCGAGGAGAAGCTGCGCGCCAGCGGCGCGTTCTGGCCGTATCGGTGCCGGGAGGTGGTGGCAAGCTATGGCACGGCGCAGCCGCCTCAGGACGGCGCGCCGCTGCGTGAGGCCTTCTTCCGCGCTTTCCCGGAGGTGCGCGGCAAGCGCATCGCGCTGTTCCTCGGCCGGATCCACGAGAAGAAGGGCTGCGACCTGCTGGTCGAAGCCTTCGCCGGCGTGGCCGCCGCGCATCCCGCGCTGCATCTGGTGCTGGCCGGACCGCACGACACTGCGCTGCGCGCGATGCTGGAGCAACGCATTGCCGCGCATGGGCTGTCCGCGCGCGTGAGCTGGACCGGCATGCTCAAGGGCGAGCTCAAGTGGGGCGCGTTTCACGCGGCCGAGGTGTTCTGCCTGCCTTCGCACCAGGAGAACTTTGGCGTGGCGGTGGCAGAGGCGCTCGGCTGCGGCGTGCCGGTGCTGATCTCCGACAAGGTCAACATCTGGCGCGAGATCGTCGCCGACGGCGCCGGGCTGGTGGGCCCGGACACGGCGCAGGGCGCCACCGCCTGCCTGCAGCAGTGGCTGCAGGCGGAGCCCGCCGCGCAAGCGCGCATGCGCATTGCCGCGCGGCAGTCCTTTGCCCGGCGCTTCCATGCCGCACAGGCCGCACAGCGGCTGCTGGACATCATCCATGGCGCGACCGAAGCCGCGCAGCCTGTCCACCACGCGGCGGCGGGATAGAGGAGACAAGATCATGGTCGCGCCGTCATGCCACAGCGTCATCGAGCGCGGAGCGGGACCGCCGTGAAGCTGCTCAGGTTCCTCGTCTATGCGGTGCTCTCGCAGGGGATCGGCGCGGTCACCGGCCTGCTGCTGGCCCGTTGGCTTGATGTGGGCGACTACGCCATCTACACGGTGGTCGGTCTCATCATGGGGGCCATCGCCATCGTCACCAAGGGTGGCATCCAGCTTGGCCTGAATGCGCTGCTGGGCAAGACCTGGCCGGACCGGGAGCGTGCCGCGGAACTGGCCTGCGCGGCCATGGGCCAGCGCTGGAAGCTCTCCGCGTGGCTGTTGCCGGTGGTGCTGGCGATCGCCGCGTGGCTGCTGTATCGCAACCATGCCGGCGCGGTCCTGATCGTGCTGCTGCTGGCGTTGCTGCTGGTGACCTGGTACTTCGACATGCAATCGCGTGTCGTGGACCAGGTGCTGCTGTTTGCCAACCGCGCGCCCGCGCTGCAGGCGCTGGATACCGGTTTGTCCGTGGGGCGCCTGGTGCTGTCGTCCGCGCTCTACGCGCTGGGCCTGCTCGGCGTGCTGGGCGCGACCCTCGTCAACGTGCTGTTCGCGGGACTGCGCGTGCCGTTTGTGCGGCGCTGGATCGCGCGTGAGATACCGCTGGCGGCGCATGCCGGCAGCGCGGGCAAGGCGGAAGACAGCCAATACATTGGCCGCATCATGCGGCGGCAATTGCCGCTGGAGGCGTTTTTCTGCGTCCAGGGACAACTGGTGTTTGCCATCGTCGCCTATCACGGCGCGGTCGGGCAAACGGCCTCGCTGGGCGCGCTGTCGCGCATCGGGCAATTGCTGATGCCGGTGGGCGCCGTGGTGGCCGCGTATGTGATTCCGCGCTTCGCGCAAGCGCGCGACGGCGTGCTGCGGCGCTTTGCCGGCTGGGTGGCGCTGGCTTGCCTGCCTGCCGCCGCGCTGGTGCTTCTGGCCGCGACATGGCCGGGGTTGCTGCTGTGGCTGGTGGGGCCGAACTACGCTTCGTTGGGCGCCGAACTGGTGATCGCCTGCCTTGGCGCGGGCTTTGCCAGCGTGGTCGGCATCGCCTGGCAGTTGCTGGCCAACCGCGGCCTGAATCATTTTGCCTTCGTGCAGGTGCCGGTGGTGCTGGCCTGGTGCGCGGCTGCGCCGCGCTTTCTCGATCTCACCACGCTTGATGGCGTGCTGTGGTTCCAGCTCGGGCTGTCGTCGGGGCTGGCCGCGGCCATCGTCTGCGAACTCGCCGCGGCCGTGCGTGCCGGGCGCCTGCTGCCAAGCGACGAGCGCCTTACCCCCCATGGAGGAAGCACGCAATGAGCGATGCGCCCAGCGTGACGCTGATGGTCCCGACCTATCGGCGCCCGGACATGCTCCAGCGCTGCCTGCAGGCGGCCGCCGCGTTCGTGCCGGCGCCGGTTCAGCTGATCGTGGTCTGCCGCGGCGCCGACGATCCCGACACGGCAGCGTGGCTGGCAAATACGGCACAGGCTCGCTATCCGGCGTTGCTGGTAGTCAAGGTGACCGAGCCTGGCGTGGTGGCTGCCATGAATGCCGGGCTGCCGCACGCAACCGGCGAGCTGCTCGCGATCCTGGACGACGACGCGCTGCCGCGCGCGGACTGGCTGGCCCGCTTGCTGCCCCACTTTGCCGATGCCACGGTGGGCGGTGCCGGTGGCCGGGATGTCGTGCGCGATGCCGACGGCGCGCCACTGGCGGTGCCGGATGTTGCGCTGGCAGGCTATCGCGACGGCTGGGGCAGGATCATCGGCGAGACGCATCGGGTGTGCGGCGCGCCGCGCGCGGTGGAGACGCTCAAGGGCTGCAACTGGATCCTGCGCCGGGCGGCACTGGGCACCGCGCGCTTTGACGAGCGGCTGCAGGGGCAGGGCGCGCAGCCCGGCAACGAGACGTGGATGTGCCAGATGCTGCGCCACGCAGGATGGCGCCTGGTGCTCGATCCCGGCGCCATCGTCGATCACTATCCGGCCGCGCGCTACAACTACGAGCGCCAGAGCTACGCGCGCAGGCGCTGCTTCGAAGAGACCTGCAACATGACGGCGATCTCGATGGCATACGCCCCGCCGGCGATGCGTCTGCGGCTGGTGTTGTTCCAGCTGCTGGTGGGGTCGCGCAGTTGCCCGGGCGCTTACTTCCTGGCGCACAGCCTGCTCAAGCGCCCACGCAGCCTGCCCGGGCAATTGCTGGGTGGCTGGGGTGGCTTCGTGCAGGGCGTGCGTCTGGCGGGCACGCTGCGCATGCAGCCGCCGGGCCGGCCCGCGCGCTGCGCCGGGCCGCACGCGCAAGCCGTGCCCGCGGGAGCGAGGCTCGATGGCCCCCCACGGGGGAGCGAAGCATGAAAGCCCTCGTCACGCATCCCGGCCTGCAGCATTCGCACCAGATGGCACAAGCGCTTTATGAGCACGACATGCTCAAGCAATACTGGTCCGGTGTGCCGGTGCGTGCCCCGGGCGAGGCGCCGCCCTGGTGGCTGCCGGCCGGATATCACGCCAAGGTGCGCGAGGTCGCCATCCCCAAGGCGCTGCGGCGGCACCCGGTGTTTTTTCCGGGTGTGCTCAAGCTTGGCCTCAATCGCTATGTCGGCCGCTCCGGGTCAGCCTACGCGCACCGGATCTTCCATCTGTTCGACCAATGGGTGGCCGCCCGGGTGGAGGCGGTGCGCCCGGATATCGTGGTGGCCTACGAGAACTCCGCGCTGCGGACCTTCCAGGCGGCGCGGCGCATCGGCGCGCGCTGCGTGCTGGAGGCGCCGGCCGTGCATCATCGTGCGGCCGAAGCCATGGTGCCGGTCGAGGACCGTACCTACCTTGCGCAGATCAACGCGCAAAAAGATGCGGAGATTGCGCTGGCGGACATCATCATCACCTGCTCGGAGTTTGCCGCGCGTACCTATATCGACGCCGGCGTGCCCCCCGCCAAGCTCAGGCCGATCCTGCTTGGCGCAACGCTGCCGGATGACGTCCGCCGCCAGCGGCTCGCCGGCGGCCCGCGCTTTGTGTTCGCCGGGGCGGTGCGCGTGGGCAAAGGCATCGACCTGCTGCTTGACGCGTTCGCGCGGCTGCGGGAGCGGCTGCCGGAGGCGGAGCTGGTGCTTGCCGGCGCGCTGGTGGAGCCGGAGCTGGGCGGGCGCATCGCGGCCATGCCGGGCGTGCTCCAGCTGGGTGCGTTGCCGCAGCCGGCGCTGTTCCAGGTATTTGCCGATGCCGATTGCTTCGTGCTGCCGTCGCGCTTCGATTCCTTCGGCATGGTGGTGGCCGAAGCCCTGGCATGCGGCACGCCGGTGCTGCTCTCGGATCGGGTCGGCGCGAAAGAAATCATCGATGAATTCCCGCAGGCCGGGTGGGTGGTGCCGCTTTGCGCGGACGCGCTGTACCAGCGCATGCTGGCCCTGGCGACAGATCGCGCGCAGCTCGAGCGCGCGCGTGCCCATGCCCGTATCGCCGGGCAGAAGTACACCTGGGCGAGGTATCGCCTGAGTGCAGCCGAAACGGTAGCCACGCTATGCTGAGCCATTCCCTTGCCTACGCGAAGCCCGCCGCGCCAGCCCGCCGGGCGCGCGTCACCGTGTTCGGGCGGATCTTCATCACGGTCTTCGTGATTGCCGTGTTCGAGGGCGCCGCGCGCAAGTGGGTCTCGGATTCGCTCACCATGCCGCTGATCCTGCTGCGCGACCTGATGGTGGTGTATGCGCTGTACCACGCGGTGCGCTATTCGGGCTTTACCCCGGCGCGGCGCACCGTGCGCATGCTGCTGTGGTGGTCGGCCATTGTTTGCTTCTGGGGCTTGCTGCAGCTTGTTGCAGGCATCAACTCGCTGCCCATTTTCCTGATCGGCGTGCGATTCTGGCTGCTGTACCTGTGGTTTGCCTACGCCGCGGCCGAGCTGCTCGAGGAGCAGGACCTGGAAGCCATCTCCAAGGCCGCGCTTGCCATGCTGCTGTTCATGGCTCCGCTGGCACTGGTGCAGCATTTTCAGTCGCCGGAGAGTTTCCTCAACCGTCAGATCGAGGGCGATCCGGATACGGTCTTCCGCGTGACGGCCGACGTGGTGCGCACCACGGGCACCTTCTCGTTCACGCTGGGCTACACCCTGTTCCTGGCGATCGTCAGCCCCTTCGCGCTGGAGGCGGTGCTGGGCGAGCAGAGGCCGGGGCTCTGGGGCAAGCTGTATTCGCTGGCGGTCATCGGCAGTCTGTTCATTGCCTCGCTGGTCAGCGGGTCGCGTTCGGCCATCCTGTTGTTGCCGATCGTGTTTGGCATCGCGCTGCTGGCAAGCTTGCGCTACGGCAAGGGAAAGCGGCGCAGGGCGGCGGTGTCGTGGGGCATTGCTTCCATCCTCATGAGCGTGGTCATCGTGCTGTTCGTCAGCTCGGCGGTGGACGCGACCTTGGAGCGTTTCAGTTCCGCGGCGGAGTCGGAGAGCTTCGGTGACCGGGTGGAGTCGATGTTCTTCGGCGTCAACGATGTCTCGGCCGAGCAGAGCCTGCTTGGCAGCGGGCTGGGGCTTGGCAGCAACCTTGCCAACTACTTCCTGCAGACCGGCCTGCTGTTCGTGATCAGCGAAACCGAGACCGGCCGCGTCATCGGCGAGATGGGCCTGGTCGGCTATCTGAGCATCTTGCTCAAGGCGCTGATCTTCATCAACGGCATGTGGCGCGCATTGCGCGTGGCCAGGCGCACCGGCAACACGTTTCTCATCCTGATGTGGACCATCGCCATCTTCGGGTTGACCTCCTGGCCGGTAGTCGGGCAGCTGACGGCCAATGCGCTTGGCTTCGTGTTTGCAGGCATCACGCTGGCGGCCACGCGGCAAGCAAGCCAGCGCTTGTATCACCCCGGCTAAGTCCTGTCCCGGATTGGCAGGGCGAAGTCACGACCTAAACAACGACGCGGCAACGCCCGGCTATCCGCACACTTCTCAATCACCATGAAAATCATCTTGTTGGGTCACCCCGCCTTCTTTGGCAGCCACAGCATGGACCGCTTCGCCGCGATGATCATCGACGGCATGCGCGCACGCGGGCACCAGGCCGAACTATGGACCCCCGCCGCCGTGATGTGCCGCCTGCCGGCGCGCGGCGGGCTGCGTAAATGGCTGGGCTACATCGACCAGTACATCCTGTTCCCGATGCGCGCGCTGTGGCGCCTGCGCAAGGTCGACAAGGACACCTTGCTGGTGCTGGCCGATCATGCGCTGGGCATCTGGATGCCGCTGCTGCGCCATCGTCCGCACGTGGTGCACTGCCATGATTTCATCGCCCTGCGCACGCTCGCCGGCGAGTTCCCCGAGCACGGGCTCTCGGCCAGCGGGCACACCTACCAGTCGCTGATCCGTTGGGGGCTGTTGCAGGGAAAGGCGTTTGTCGCCGTCTCCAACAAGACCATGCGCGACCTGCGGCGGCTGCATCCGTGCGCGCCCGAGGCGGCGTGGGTGGTCTACAACGGGATGAACTATCCGTTCCGCCGGATGGGCACCACCGAGGCGCTGGCCTGCCTGCAGCGTGCTGGCGTGCCGGCCGATCCGCAAGGCGTGCTGGTGCATATCGGCGGCAACCAGTGGTACAAGAACCGCGAAGGCGTGCTGGCGCTCTACCTCGCCTATTGCCGGCAGTGCCGCGAGCCGCGGGCGCTGTGGATGATCGGTGGCGATCCCACCGCGGAAATGCGCGAGCAGGGCGAACGGGCGACTGCCCTTGGCGGCAGCGTGCGCTTCCTGACGGGGCTGCCTACCGAGGCGGTGCAGGCGGCCTACTCGCTGGCCGCCGTGATGCTGTTTCCGAGCCTGGAAGAAGGCTTTGGCTGGCCCATCATCGAAGCCATGGCATGCGGCGCGCCGGTGCTGACCACCAATCGCGCGCCGATGACCGAGATCGGTGGCGACCAGGTGCAACTGCTTGAGCCGATGGCTAGCGGTGACATGGATGGCTGGGCGCAACGCGGCGCGGACGTGCTGGCCGGAATGCTCGCATGGCCGCAAGCGCGGCGCGCCGAAGTGGCCGCGCGCTCGATCGCGTGGGCCGGGAATTTCTCCGCCGAGAAAGCCATCGACCAGTACGAGGGCATCTATCTCACGGTGCTGGCGGCGGCTTCGGTGGAAGACCGCGTGTCGGTGGACGCCTGAACACCTGAACGGTGGCGCGTGCTATTCGCTGCCGACCCCGGCGGTGCTGGGCGCGCCGGCGGGCTGGTGCCTGATCAGCGCGAACAGCGCTTTCTCCAGTTCGCCCAGCACCATGTCGCGGTCCAGGTGCTGCTCTGCCCAGCGGCGCCCGGCGCCGCCCAGGTGCGCGCGCAGCGTGGGCTGCGCCGCCAGCGTGTCGATGGCGGCGGCCAGTGCGGCCGCGTCGCCCGGCGGCACCAGCACGCCGCATTGCGCAACCACGCGGCCAAGTTCCGTGTCCGGCTCCGCGGTGGCGACCACCGGGCGAGCGCTGGCCAGCATGCCGGTCAGCTTTGAGGGCATGACCAGGTCGGCGGCGCCGGCGCGTTGTGGCAGCAGGTGAATGTCGGCGGCGGCCAGCAGCGAGGCAAACATGCCGGCGGGCTGCAAGGGCAGGAAGCGCACCTGTGGCAGCCCCGCGCAGGCGGCCTCCAGCGCGGGGCGCCCGGCGCCGTCGCCGCAGAAGATGAAGTGCAGGCGTTCATGGCCATCGAGCAGGCGTGCGGCGCCGGCCATCACATCCAGCCCCTGCTTGGTGCCCATATTGCCCGAGTACAGCGCCACTACGGCATCCGCCGGAATGCCCAGCGTGTGGCGCGCCAGCGTGGCGCTGCCGGCGCCGATTTCCCTCAGGTTGACCCAGTTGGGCAGCAAGGCCGCGCGCTCAGGCTCCGTGCCCTTGCCGCGCGCCAGCGAGACCATGGCCTGCGAGATCGACGAGACCCGGTCAAAGCGCGTCATCAACTGATGCTCCACGCGCTGCGCCACGCGGTGCAGCCAGGGCCGGCGGAGCAGCCCCAGCGCAAAAGCCGCGTCGACCTCGTAGTCCTGCACATGCAGCCAGGTCTTGCAGCCGCTCCAGTGTGCGAACAGCAAGGCGGCCGGCGCGCACATCAGGGGGGGCTCCACCACGAACAGCACATCCGGGCGCCAGCGCAACTGGGCCATCAGGCGGGGCAGGCTGGATACGGCAAAGCTTGCCAGGTGCAGCAGCCGCGTGATGCCGCCCGGCTTGCGCGGTACCCACAGCGGCGCGCGATACACCTCCACCCAGCGCCGCCGCTCGCGGCTGTATTGCCACGCGCGATAGCCCTCGCCCACGCGCCACGCCGGATAGTACGGCGGCGCGGTGACCACCCGCACCTCATGGCCGCGTGCGGCCAGCCACTCGGCCTGCTCGCAGGTGTACTTGCCGATGCCGGTCAGCTCGGGCGCATAGTTCAGGCAGTACATGAGTATCTTCATGGCAACGGTAGCGTCAGTGGCGTCGAAGCGCTGTATGGGGTATGCAGCCGTCGCGCCCGCTGCGGCGCGCAGGGTGCGTGGCGGCCATGTCGGGAAATGTCGGCAAATGTCGGCAAATGTCGTCATTTGCCGGCGTGCGCCTAGTCCTCCGCCATGATCCGCACGCAGCCAGCCGCCATGGCCCTGCCCGCGGAGGCGGGAGAGTCCTCCAGCGCGGCGGCCTGGCAGCGCTCGGCGGTGGCGCCGGCATCGGCAAAGCGTGTTGGCACCTGCACCAGGCACCTGGCCAGCGCACCGGCATCGCCCGCCTTGAAATACAGGCCGGTGACGCCGTCGCGTATCAGTTCGCCGGCGTCGTCGTTGTTCACGCTCACCACCACCGGGCAGCCGTAGCTCAGTGCCTCGCGCACCAGCGGATGCCAGCGCTGCGCGGCATCGGGCAGCACCAGGCAGCTCGCCTTGCGGTACTCCACGGCGAAGTCGGCCGGCGCCATTGCGCCCAGGAAGCGTACCGACGGCCCTAGCCCGAGCGCGTCGGCCATGGTGCGCAGCCGGCCATAGGCGCGGCCGGTGCCCACCAGCGATAACGTGGCCGCCGGCCACGCCTGCCGCGCGCCGGCAAAGGCATAGAGCAGCAGCACCAGGGCCGGATCGTGCGTGAGGGTGCCAACATGCAGGAAATGCGGCGCATGTGGCGGCGCAGCGTGCTCGACCCGCTCGCGCCGTTCGGCGGCAGCATCGAAGCCGTCCGGCAGCACGGCCGGCGGGCGGCAGGCAAAGATCTTGCGCGGGGGAACGTCGGCAGCAATGGCGCGCGCGCAGCCGCGCTCGCTGCCCACGAAGACGCCCTGGCAACGGCGCAGCAATACCGCGTCTGCCAGCGCGCCAAAGCGCCCAGGCACGCTGGCAAAGGCGGCCCCATGGAAGAAGGCCGCGCGCCGCCGCCCCAGCGCCATGCTGGCCAGCAGCATGGCCCAGTTCTCCAGCCGGCTCTGGCCCGCCATCACCACCAGCGCGCCAGGACTGAGCGAGATGGCGCGCATCTGCTGCAGGCAGCGCCGCCACAGGCCCGCATCCGCGCTGCCCGTGGGAAAGATGACCTGCCCGGGCCAGAGCGTGCCGGGACTCGCTGCCCCGCCGCTGGCGGCCGAGGTAGCCGACGTTGCGCACGCCGTGGCCTGAGGCCGTGCGCGCTTGTCGGGATGGCGGAGCAGGGGTTTCATGTCAGGCCTCCACGTGTTGTGCCGGTGCTGTGCCATGCGCCAGCCGTCCGCTCTGCAGTGCATCCAGGTAGGCCAGCCGCAGGCCGTCGCGCAGCGCCACGGCCGGTTGCCAGCCGGTGGCGGCAAGGGCCGTGCAGTCGAGCCGCTTGCGCGGTGTGCCGTCGGGCTTGCCGCTGTCGAAGACGATGTCGCCGCGAAAGCCCACGGTCTGCGCCACCAGCCCCGCCAGTTCGCGCACGCTGACTTCCTCGCTGCTGCCCACGTTCAGGAATCCGGCCGGCGCGGTCTGGCGGTACACGTCTTCGGGCAGCGCCATCACATGCAGGCATGCCGCGGCCAGGTCGTCCGCGTAGAGGAACTCGCGCAGCGGCGTGCCGCTGCCCCACACCGGCACGTGCTGGGCGTACGCCATGCCGGCTTCGTGGAAGCGCCGCAGCAGGCCCGGTATCACGTGGCTGTTGTCGGGGTGATAGTTGTCGCCCGGGCCGTAGAGGTTGGTCGGCATCACGCTGCGGTAGTCGGTGCCGTACTGGCGGTTGTAGCTCTCGCACAGCGCAATGCCGGCGATCTTGGCCAGGGCGTAGGGGGCGTTGGTGGGCTCCAGCGGCCCGGTAAGCAGCGCGGCTTCACTGATGGGCTGGGGCGCGAACTTCGGGTAGATGCAGCTCGATCCGAGGAATAGCAGGCGCTTCACGCCCGCGCGCCAGGCTTCGTGGATGACGATGGCGGCGATCATCAGGTTCTGCTGGATGAACTCGGCGGGAAAGGTGTGGTTGGCGTGGATGCCGCCTACGCGCGCGGCTGCCAGGTAGACCGTATCGATGCCCTGGGTGGCGAAGAACGCGCGCACCTGCTGCTGGTCGGTGAGGTCGAGCTCGGTGTGGCCGCGCGTGATGATGTCGGCCTGGCCACGCGCGTCCAGCGCGCGCACGATGGCGGAGCCAACCATGCCGCGGTGGCCCGCCACGAACACCCGCGATTGCCCTGCTGGCAGGGGCGCGGACGGCAGCGCGGGCTCACTTGACACCGCGGTGCCGGCTTCACTCATGATGGTCATAGGCCCGGAAGCCAGCCAGCTTGACGAACGCATCGCGCCGCGCCGCGGCAAAGTCCGCTTCCATCATTTCCCGCACCAGGGCCCCGAAGCTCGTGCGCGGCGACCAGCCCAGCTGTTCGCGCGCCTTGCTGGCGTCGCCCAGCAATGTCTCGACTTCGGTCGGGCGGAAGTAGCGCGGGTCCACGCGCACAATCGTGTCGCCCACCTTGCAGCGCGCTGCCACCGGGCAGGTGGCGGCATCGACGCGCGCCACCACGCCCACCTCATCGGCGCCTTCGCCTTCGAAGCGCACCGTGATGCCGAGCTCCAGGGCGGCTAGCTGCACGAACTCGCGTACGCTGTGCTGCTCGCCGCTGGCGATCACATAGTCCTCGGGTTTGTCCTGCTGCAGCATCAGCCACTGCATTTCCACGTAGTCGCGCGCGTGGCCCCAGTCGCGCAGGGCCGACAGGTTGCCGAGATAGAGCGTGTCCTGCAGCCCCAGCACGATGCGCGCCATCGCCCGCGTGATCTTGCGCGTGACAAAGGTCTCGCCGCGCACCGGGCTCTCATGGTTGAACAGGATGCCGTTGCAGGCATACATGCCGTAGGCCTCGCGATAGTTCACCGTGATCCAGTAGGCGTACAACTTGGCGGCTGCATAGGGGCTGCGCGGGTAGAACGGCGTGGTCTCCTTCTGCGGTGTTGCCTGCACCAGGCCGAACAGCTCGGATGTGGACGCCTGGTAGAAGCGGGTTTGCTTCTCCAGGCCAAGGATGCGCACGGCCTCGAGCAGGCGCAGCGTGCCCAGCGCGTCCGTGTTGGCGGTGTATTCCGGTTCCTCGAACGACACCTGCACGTGGCTTTGCGCCGCCAGGTTGTAGATTTCGTCAGGTTGCGATTGCTGCACCACCCGCACCAGGCTGGCGGTGTCGGTCATGTCGCCGTGATGCAGGATCAGGCTGCGCCTGGGCGCTTGCGGATCCTGGTACAGGTGGTCGATGCGCTCGGTGTTGAACAGCGAACTGCGGCGCTTGATGCCGTGCACCTCGTAGCCTTTGGCAATCAGCAGCTCACACAGGTAGGCGCCGTCCTGGCCGGTGATGCCGGTGATCAGCGCGCGGCGCGGGCGTTGCGCCCCGCCGCTGCCCGTGTCGCCGCTGGACTCGGGCTGCAGCTCGGTGGCCGCGAGCCGGCCGAAGGGTTCGAGGTCATGTGCGCCCATAGATATCTGCCATCCGGATGATGTCGTCTTCGCCAAGGTAGGAGCCGGACTGGATCTCGATCAGTTCGAGCGGGATCCGGCCGGGGTTTTCAAGGCTGTGCGCCTCGCCGATCGGGATATAGGTGGACTGGTCTTCGGTCAGCAGGTACTCGACGTCTCCGCGGCGCACGCGCGCCGTGCCGGAAACCACCACCCAGTGCTCGGCACGGTGGTGATGCAGTTGCAGCGAGAGCTTGGCGCCAGGTTTGACCGTGATGCGCTTGACCTGGTAGCGCGCGCCGTGGTCCACGGCGTCGTAGGCGCCCCAGGGCCGGTATACCTTGCGATGCTGGGTGGCCTCGGGGCGGCCCTGGGCGCGCACCGTTTCCACCAGTTGCTTCACGTCCTGGCAGTGATCCTTGTGGACCACCAGCACCACGTCCGGCGTTTCCACCACCATCACGTCGTCCAGGCCGGCGACCGCCACCATCCGGTGCGACGCGTGGACGAGGCAGCCCTGGGCGTGGTGCGTGACCACGTCGCCGATGGCCACGTTGCCATCGGCGGTCTTCTCGGCGGCCTTCCAGACCGCATCCCACGAGCCCACGTCGCTCCAGTCGGCGGACAGCGGCGCCATTTGCGCGTCACGCAGGTGCTCCATCACGGCGTAGTCGATCGAGTCGGCGCGGCAGGCGGCGAAGGCGTCGGTGTCGAGCCGGAAGAAGTCCAGGTCGCGGTGACCGCGCACCATCGCTTCTTGCGCGGCCAGCAGGATGTCGGGGGCGAACCGCTCCAGCGCGGCGAGATAGACGGAGGCGCGGAACAGGAAGATGCCGCTGTTCCAGAAGCAGTTGCCTTCCTGCAAGTAGCCGGTGGCCATTTCCAGCGAGGGCTTCTCGACGAAGCGTGCGACCGACAGCAAGTCGGCCGTATTGCTGGGCACCGCCTTGATATAGCCGTAGCCGGTGGCCGCAAACGTGGGCACCACGCCCAGCGTCACCACCACGCCGGTTGCGGCCACGGCGCTGGCCTGGCACACGGTCTGGGTGAAGGCGGCGCGGTCGCGGATCAGGTGATCGGAAGGCAGCACCAGCAGCACCGGGTCCGCGCCGCCGCTGCACGCTTGCAGCGCGGCCACCGCCGCGGCGGGCGCGGTATTGCGCGGATGCGGCTCAAGCACGATGGCGGACACCGCGCAGCCTGCCTCCCGCGCTTGCTCGGCCACCACGAAACGGTGCGCTTCGTTGCTGACCAGGATCGGGGCTTGCGCACCGGGAATCTCCCGCACCCGCAACAGGGTGTCCTGCAGCAGCGAGTCCTGTCCGAGCAGGCGCAGGAACTGCTTGGGATAGCCGTCGCGCGACAATGGCCATAGCCGCGAGCCCGCGCCGCCACAGAGGATGACCGGTACGATCTGCTTGTCGTCTGCCATGGCATGTCTCCTTCACGCAGCACGAAGCCTGGCTCGCGTTCGCGGCGAGCCGGGTGACGGGTAGTGAGGTGACTGTAATGCCGGGCCGCGAGGGGGACTGTTGGCTAGCACACACTCGATGGCGCGCTGGCGCGGCGTGCCGGGTGCGCTATGCAAGCACAAAAAAAGACGCCGTCTGCGCGTAAGGCGGAGACGGCGTATGTGGCTAGATGGCCGGGAAGGATTGGCTTAGCGGGTCCAGTAGCCGGGCCGCATCACCCAGCCGCCGCGCGGGCTTTGCACCCAGCGCTCGGGCACATAGCGGTGACCCGGGCGTTCGCGCTGCCAGTAGCCGCCGCGCCAGGCATAGCTGCCGCCGTTGGCGTTCCAGTGCCCCGGCACCCATGCCTGGCCAGGGCGGCCTGGCGGGCGCGGTTCATAGCGCGGCGGGGGCGGCGCGGGGCGCACGTGCGGGCTGCCGTGGTAGCCCGGGGGATAGGCCTGGGCCTGGGCCGGCGAGATCAGGCCAAGCGCGGCGCCGGCGGCAAGGGTAGTGAGGGCGAGCAGCAGTTGGCGTTTCATGGTTCAACTCCAGGGGGGCGAGCGATGCATTGGTTTTCGGGGGCGGCGCTTGCGTGTTACCTGCAGCCGCTCAATAGCGGTCGTGGTAACGGTACGGCGGCGGGCCGCCACGCGGGGGCACCACGATGCAGGCAGACAGCAGGGACGCTGCGGAGCAGAGCAGGACAACCAGGGCAATGGCGCGTTTCATGTTGGGGACTCCGTGACTGGCTTCGCGTTGAACATGGCCTCACTGTAGCCATCGGGCCCGCGCCGGTGTGCTTGCACTTGTAAGGCGCAATCACACTTTCAGGGGCCTCGGCTTCACCTTTGGCGAGGCTTTCCGGGCCCCTGCACGTCACCCGCCAGGCCTTGCCGGCATTGGGCGCGCGGGGGGGGGCGCGGGGCCGGCCGCAGCCTCGAAAAGAAAATGGGACCGTGGCCGGTCCCGTAATGTGGCGTTACATCGGAAATAACTCTCGCAAAGATTTGCCCCCGCAGCGGCCCGTTTGCGCGCGTCTCAGCGGGCCCGCACCTCGCGCTGGAACACCGCCAGCGCATGCGCGCGGGTGGCGATGAAGCGCGGATCGGCCACCGCCTGCGCATCGCGCGGGCGCGGCATGTCGAAGTCGATCGCCTCGGCCACGCGCGTGGGCCGGCGCGTCAGCAGCAGGATGCGGTCAGCCAGGAAAACCGCGTCTTCCAGGTCGTGCGAGACGATCACCATGGTGGTGCCCTCCGCCAGCTGTACCTCCTGGAGCTTGTCGCGAATGAACAGGGTAGTCTCGAAATCCAACGCAGAAAAGGGTTCGTCGAGGAACAGCACCTCGGGCCGCGGCGCCAGCGCACGCATGATGCAGATCAGCTGCTGCTGTCCGCCCGAGAGCTCATAGGGAAAGCGGTTGACGTCGAAGCGCACGTCGAAGGTGCGCAGCAGTTCCTCGGTGCGCGCCCTGGCCTGTGCCTCCGGCATGCCTTTGCGGCGCAGCGGGTAGGCCACGTTGTCGCGCGCGGAGATCCACGGCAGCAGGGCGTCCCGGTAGTTCTGGAAGACGTAGCCGATCACGGTCTGGCGCAGCGTCTTGCCATCGAACAGCACCTCGCCCCGGTCGAACGGCAACAGGCCCGCCACCATGTTGATCAGCGTCGACTTGCCGCAGCCGTTGGGCCCGAAGATCGAGACGATCTTGCCACGCGGCAGGTCCAGGTCGAGATGCTGGTACAGCGGCACGCCGCCGAAGGCCTTGGACAGGCCGCGGATGGTGACATGGACTTCGCGCCCGGCCGGTGCGGCCACCAGCGCCGATGGCGGCGGCGCGTCGGCCACGCCGGCCCCCGATTGCAGGACTCTCATTTGCCGCTCCAGTGGACAAAGCGCTTCTCCAGCATGAAGAAGGCCAGGTTGAGCACGTAGCCAAGCGCGCCGGTGACCAGGATGGCGGCATACATGCCGCGGATATTGAAGACCTGCTGCGCATCGATGATGCGGTGGCCAAGGCCCGTGTCCGAGCCGATGAACATCTCCGCCACGATCACGATCACCAGCGACATCGACACGCCGGTGCGCAGCCCGACAAAGGTCTGCGGCAGGCTCTCCATCAGCAGCACGTCCTTGAACACGTGCCACTTCGATACGCCCATGGCCTGCACCGCCAGCACGCGCGTCTTCCTGGCGTTCATCACGCCATACGCACTGTTGAACAGGATCAGCAGCACCGCCGCGAAGGCGGCAATAGCGATCTTGTTCGCATCCGACAGGCCGAACAGCAGCATGAACAGCGGGATCAGCGCGGATGACGGCGTGGAGCGGAAGAAGTCGATCAGGAACTCGACGCTGCGATAGGCCGGAACCGAGCTGCCCAGCGCCACGCCCAGTGGCACGCCGATCACCGCGGCGATCGCAAAGGCGTAGAAGGTGCGCGACACGGTGGCCAGCAGGTCCGCGTTGATGGACCCGTCGGCAATGCTTGTGAACAGTACCCCGAGCGTTGCCGCAGGCGATGGCAGCAGCACCGGGTTGACCCATTTGGCCGACACCGCTGCCTGCCACAGCGCCAGCAGCGCCAGTGGGCCGATCAGCGGCAGCAGCCGCGGCGCCAGGTTGGATGCACGCATGTCAGCCCCGGTAGAGCATGTCCGCCACCGGCACCCGGCGGGCAAACAGCTTGCGGTCGTGGAAGACGTCGAAGAATTTCTGGAAGGCCTCGATATCGGCCGGCTTGAACTCGTTGTAGAGCGTGAAGCCGGGCAGCGGCACCTCCCTGGCCAACTGGTCGTCGATGCTGGTGTAGCCCTTCAGGAAGGGGCGCACCTTGACGGGGTCCTTGCGCACCATGTCGATGGCCTGGCCGTAGGCGGCGATAAAGCGTTTCGACAACTCGGGGCTGGACGAGAGGAAGGCTGAGGTCAGCGAAGCCGAGCCGCCAAACCACGGCAGGCTGGCGTTGCCCAGCACGTAGCGCGAGATCACGCCGTACTCCAGCGCGCGGCAGGTGCCGTTGAGGCGGCCCACGGTGCCGGTGGGTTCCAGCGTGTAGACCGCGTCGAGCTGGCCCGCGGCGAGTGCGGCCACGTGCTGGCCTACCGGCAACTCGACGGGTTTGACGTCGGTGTAGCCGTTCTTCTCGAAGATCACCTTGGCCAGCGTTACGTTCTGGATACCGGGGCCGCAGCCGATGCGCTTGCCCTTGAGATCGGCCAGGGTCTTGAAGGGGCTGTCCTTGGCCACCAGGATTTCATCGAGCAGCAGTGTGGCGTTGGACGGGTTGGCGGCAAAGATCTTGCACAGGCCGG
This sequence comes from Cupriavidus sp. 05L411, assembly GCF_056398045.1. Classification (NCBI taxonomy): domain Bacteria; kingdom Pseudomonadati; phylum Pseudomonadota; class Betaproteobacteria; order Burkholderiales; family Burkholderiaceae; genus Cupriavidus; species Cupriavidus sp. 05L411. Next base: position 199,053 of record NZ_JBFTOQ010000009.1, read on the forward strand.
GCGAGGTGATCTCGCCCAGGCCCAGCGCCGCGGAAGCCGTGCCGTTGGCCGAGCCCTCGATGCGCCCGGCGATCATGGCTTCCACCACCTGCTGCGCGCTGGCGAACTTCACGGCCTCCACCTCCAGGCCGGCCCGCTTGAACAGCCCCGTCTCGATGCCCGCGTACAGCGGGATGCCGCCGGCGATCGGCCAGAAGCCCAGGCGGATCTTCGGCGTCTGCGCGTGCACGATGGCAGGCGCGGCCAGCATCGTGCCGGCGGCAAGGCCCTGGCGCAGGGCGAGGCGGCGGCGCGGGTTGAAGCGTGAATCGGTCATGGTGATCTCGCGACGAAAGGAGTGGAGGGACAAAATCCGCAGACGCCGGGGAGCGCCGCGCCTATGCGGTGCTATCTCGGGGCATGTCAGGCGCGTGCGCGCGCGCCGTCGGTGCGTATCGTCTGCAAGCGGTGCAGCGTGATCTTGCGCACTTCGGCGCGGCTTTCTTCAATATGGCTGGACAGCAGCAGCACGGCCTGCTCCGCGCGCTGGCGCTGGATCTCGCGCAGGATGGCGGCGTGCTCGTCGTAGGTGGCGCTCACGCGCGCGGCGTAGGTGAAATCGAGCCGGCGGATGATGCGGATGCGTTCGGTCACCTGCCGGTGCACGCTGGCGATTTCGCGATTGCCCGCCGCCGCTACCAGTGCCGCGTGAAAGGCCTCATCGTGCTGCGCCACCAGGCGGCCGTCGTCCAGGCGCGCGTCCTGCGGCACCTGCCAGAACTGCGCAAGCTGGGCCAGCGCGCCGTGATCCACCGTGGGCGTGGCGTGCGTGCACAGCATGCGCACGGCGTTGACCTCGATCAGCTTGCGTAGCTCGTAGAGCTCGTCGAAACGTGTGAAATCCAGTGGCACCACCTCCCAGCCGCTGCGGAAATACACCTGCACCAGCGCATCGGATTGCAGCCGCAGCAGCGCCTCGCGCACCGGCGTGCGCGACACGCCCAGGCGCTGGGCGATCTCGCCTTCGGTGAAGCGGTCGCCGGGAAGCATCCGGAACTCGAAGATGTCGTCGCGCAGCTGCGCGTAGACCGCTTCGGCGCGCGAGACCACACGGACTTCGGCGCCGCTCATGCCGCGGCCCGCGCGAGCAATGCGGATGGCCTCGGGCATGCCGCCACGCCCACGGCCTCCAGCGCCTGGGCGGCGGCAAAGGCCAGGTCCTCGCGCCACGGCGGCGCGATCAGTTGCACGCCTAGCGGCAGGCCGTCGGGGCCGGCCAGCGGCACCGTGAGCACCGGCAGGCCGATGCACGAGATGGGCTGGGTCAGCAGGCCCAGGCTGGCGCGCGCTGGCAGCACCTGCCCGTTGATCTCGATGCTCTCCTGTCCGGCCAGCGGCGCCGCCACCGGCGTGGCCGGGGCGATCAGCAGCTCAGTGCGCGTGAAGGCGTCGAGCAGTTCCTGGCGAAAGGCCGCGCGCACTTGCTGTGCGCGCACATACCACGCGGCCGGCAGCACCAGTCCGGCGGCCAGGCGGTCGCGCGAGAGCGGCTCCATCTGCGCGTACTGGTGCCGCAGATGCTCGCGGTGCAGGTGCCCGCCCTCGGTGCCGGTGATGACGAAGGCGGCCGAGCGCGCGGCAGCCGCGCCCGGCAGATGGATCACGCCCGTGGCTTCAAGCGCATCGGCCACGCGCTGCGCGGCGGCGCGTGCATCGGCTCCGGCCATGTCATCGAAGTAGCCGCCCAGGCGTGCCGCGCGCACGCGTATCGGCGCCTGCCCGCTGACCGCTTCGAGCGGGCGGCGCGCACAGGCCGGATCCCGGGTGTCGGCGAACTGCAGCATATCGTAGGCCGCCGCGAGGTCCGCCACCGAGCGCGCGAAGGGGCCGACGTGGTCCAGGCTGTGCACGAACGGATAGCTGCCGCGGCGGGACAGCCGCCCATAGGTGGGCTTGAGCCCGAAGATGCCGGTGAGTGCCGCCGGCACGCGGATCGAGCCATTGGTGTCCGAGCCGAGCGACAGCGGGACCAGGCCCGCGGCCACCGCCGCCGCGCTGCCGCCGGAGGAGCCGCCCGCCACCCGGGCCAGGTCGTGCGGATTGCGGCAGGTGCCCCGATGCGCGTTCTCCGTGGTGAAGCCATAGGCGAACTCGTCCATGTTGAGCGCGCCCACCAGCACCGCGCCCGCCTCGCGCATGCGCGAAACCAGCACCGCGTCGCGCCGGGCCGGTGCGGCGCCGGCCAGCACGCGAGAGCCCGCCAGCGTGGTGAGGTCCGCCACGTCGAACAGGTTCTTCACCGCATAGGGCACGCCCGCCAGCGGCGGCAGCCGCGCGCCCTGGGCGCGCAGCGCATCGACGCGGCGCGCCTCGCCCAGCGCGCGCTCGCGCGTCACGGCGGTGAAGGCGTGCAGCAGCGGGTCGCAGGCCTCGATGCGCGCGAGCGTGGCGGTGGCCACATCCAGCGCGCTGCGCGCGCCGGTGTCGATGTCGCTGCGGATCGCCAGCGCGGATTCGAACACGGGATCGCGCGCGTTCATGGCCGGTACACCGGAGCCGGCTCGTCGTGCGCATCCAGCGGGTGCGTCAGCATGGGCGCCGCTACCGCGGCCACGCGCAGGAATTGTTCAATCACGCGCGCCTCGGCCTCCTTGGGCAGCTCCAGCCCGTGCAGCTTGAGCGCGCTGCGGGCGTAGTGCGCCAGCGTCTCGTCGCAAAGTTGGGTCATGGCGTTTCTCCGGGAATTCGCGGGTCTCAGGCTGCGGCCGTTGTGCCCTGCATGTATGCGATCTTGTATGCAAGCAATGGCTGTGCCACGTGCGGCGCGACGCGATGCACGGCGTGCGGCAGGATTCCACACGCCGCGTTGCACCGCTTGGGGGCGAGGGTGCAATGACCGGTGCGCATGCGCGGCGCGATTCACCGCGGCAGTGCGTGCGCCGCGTTGGCCTTGGTGCGCCCGTGTGCAGCACCTGCGCTTGCATGGACCATCTGGCGAAGCGTCCGGTGCCCAGTGCAGTGGCATGAACCTTGCGCGGAGCGCTTTGCCACGGGGGCGCGCGCGTGGTCATTCTGGTGATGCGCGCACCGATCCACACTGGTACGCGGCGACATTGCCTGATGTGTGCCTGAGGCGTGCCGGACGCGTCACCATCTAGTGCGCATGAACCTGCGGAGGTGCGATGCCGATCCTTCTTGTCGTGTTGGCGCTGCAGGGCCTCGTGCCGGGTGCTACGTCCTTTGCCGCGCTGGCGCGATACGACAACGCGCGCACCGCGGCTTGCGCGCGGCTGGACGGGCTTCCCTGACATCGTCCGGCGCTAGTGCCGTCCCGTCGCCGCATCCGTCCCCAAAAGTCCCCCCCAACCAATCCAGAATCCATAGGAGCGCAAATGAATCGCAGCGATATCACCGACCTGATCATCGAGGCCAAGGTCACCAAAGGCATCCGGTGGTCCGATGTGGCCGAGAAGGTCGGCAAGAGCAAGGAGTGGACGACCGCCGCGTGCCTGGGCCAGATGGCGTTCGAGGCGTCCGGCGCGCAGGCCGTGATGGAGATCTTCGGCTTGCCGCCGGAGGCCGAGCCGTGGCTGCGCACCGTGCCTTACAAGGGCTCGCTGCCAACTCCCGTGCCGACCGATCCGCTGATCTACCGCTTCTATGAACTGGTCAGCATCTACGGGACGACCTTCAAGGCGCTGATCCACGAAGAGTTTGGCGACGGCATCATGAGCGCGATCGATTTCCGCATGGACCTGCAGCGCGAGGCCGATCCGAATGGCGATCGCGTGAAGATCGAGATGTCGGGCAAGTTCCTGCCCTACAAAACCTACTGACCAAAACCTACTGACCAAAACCTACTGACCGGGGCTGGTACCCAGGCACTCAGGTGCTTTGCGCCACGCAGAAACGGGTACGCCCCCTGTTCCGGCCTGCTGGAAATCACGCAGAAACGGGTACGGAACGGCTTCTGTTGATCACGCAGAAACGGGTACGCTTTGTATTTGCGGCCCGCTTTTGCGCATGGATTTCGCGCTATGCCCCATACAGTTGCGCTGCTGTCATCCCTGCCGGCAGGCGCGTGAGCGGCAGCGGCGGCGGATGCAGCGGCAGGCGCAGCGCCTGGTAGGCGGCCTCGCTCGAAAGCCCGTAGGGTGCGGCGTCGGCATTGTCGAAGGCGTAGTACACCGCCTGCACGCCGGTCATGATCAACGCGGCCAGGCACATCGGGCACGGATGGCCGCTGGCGTACACCACGGCACCCTTGAGGCTCGGCCGGCCGAGCTTGCGGCACGCGGCGCGGATGGCCTGCATCTCCGCGTGCGTGGTGGGATCGAAGCTGTGCACGATGTCATTGACGCCAGTCGCCACCTGTTCGCCATCGAGCGTGAGCACCGCGCCAAAGGGGCGGCCGCCGCGCGCGCGATTGGCGTGTGCCAGGCGTACAGCTTCCCGCAGGTGTTGTTCATGGATAGACATGGGGGATCTCCGGAAGAGGGAGTGTGGCTAGAGCAGAAGCAGACAGCCCTTTACCGCACGCGGTGCGCGTAAATATGAAACTTTTCGCGCCAGGGTATTTGAAAAAAATGATATACAATGGCGACGCTGAATCCCGCCATTGCGCCTGCCCAGATCCTAGGCTGGCGTGCCAGGGCCGACCTGCAAGGTCACTACCAGCGACTGCAGCACGGACATCGGGATTGGCTTGGAAAAGACACGGATATGCCCGGGAATGCCGCCGCGGTCCGCAATGGCATGCTTGTCCAGCGAAGTCACCACGACGATGCGTGTGGCGGCAAACTCTTGCTGCGCGTCGATGGTCCTGCACAGGCGGAAGCCATCGATGCCAGGCATGATCAGATCCAGGAGGACAAGGTCGGGTTTGCTGCTGCCAATGAGCAGCAGCCCGTCGTATCCGTTCGTGGCCTCGAGTATTTCGACCGACGGGCTGAGGGTTTCCAGCGCCATGCGGTAAATCTGCAGCAGGTGCTCGTCGTCCTCCACCAGCAGTACGCGAAATGCCCTTCCCGCCGGAGCGGCTGCCGCCGTCGTGGGCGCGGCGGTCTGGCTGCGCTGGTCGGCCACCATGCGGTCGACCGAATCGGCCGGGATCCTGCGATGTCCGCCATCGGTTTTCCACGCGGGCAGCCGGCCATTTTCGACCCAGAGCTGGACCGTGCGCAGGGAGACGCCCAGCATCTCGGCAGCGGTCCTGGTGGAATAAAAGCGCAGATCGGTCATATGGCCTCTTCAACTGACGCAACGCGCGCCGGGCGAGGCTGCGGCGTTACGTATCGTATTGTTTTTCATTATTCTTCGGAAAGCTGCCTAAGCGCAACTTAATGCCAGGAAAACACGCAATTATGATAAAGCTTCGCTGAACCGTTGAAGTTAACGCTTCGCGATGCGCCTGGCCGGCTACGCCGGATATCCCGGGGCGATGGGCCAGTGCGAGCGGACTGGCGCAGCCGAATAGATCATACTGTGAAGTTTTGCCGCAAGCAGGCTGCCTTCAGGCAGCGGCACCCGGGGGGGTGCGCGGGGCGCACGCACGCGCGGACTAGTATCGAAGGCTGCGATTCACGGCTGTGATGAACAATATATTCGTTTTTTGGTAGCTTTCCCATGAGGCTGGAAATCTACCGACAGGCATTGCCAGGCGCGCATCGCTTCGCGAGACACCCGTTCTGGTCAGGCATTGTCATCGTGGTCTGCATCTGGTGCGCGCTCGCGGGCTTGGGGCTATGGGACCGTGCGGCCGAACTGCGGCACGTGCATGCCGGCCTGGCCCGCGTGGCTGGGCTGCTCGGCGAACATGCCGAGCGTACGCTGGCCGAGGCCGACCAGATCGCGTCGCTCGTTGGTGGCGCCGTGGCGGAGCGCGGGCCCGCGCTGCCGCTGGCGCATTGGAAGCGTGGCGGCTACCTTGCCGTCGCCCCCTTTCTCGAGGTATCCGTGCTCGACCGCGCCGGCAGGCTGCGCGCATCCACCAGCGCGGGCTTCGAGTCGGTGGACCTGAGCGATCGCCAGTATTTCCGCGTGCACGAGAGCCGTGCGCTGCCGTCGCTGTATGTCGGCATGCCCTTTGTCGGGCGTGTCAGCGGCCACTGGTCCATGCCATTGTCCCGAGGCATCGTGGGCGCCAAGGATGGCCGCTTCGCGGGCGTGGTGGTGGTGTCGCTCGACCCCGGCTACCTGTCGCAGGTCTACGCCAAGGCGGGCCTGGGGGACTCCGGCACCGTGCTGCTGGCCGGCACCGACGACTTCGTGGTGCGCGCGCGCTGGAGCCAGGAAAGCTGCCAGCCGGGCCAGGTGCTGTTGCCCGGCTCCGCATTGCGCGGGGCGCTGGCCGGCATGCAGGACAGCCTCATCACGGCAGTCGGCGGGTTGGATGGCGCCCGCCGCATCTACGCCATCCAGCGCCTTCCCGGGCGCAATCTCGCGGTGCTCGCCGGCATCAGCAGTGATGCGGCCCTTGCCAGCTATCACGACCGCTTGCGCGCGGGGATCGCGATCGCCGGCGTGGTCACCGTGCTGGTGATGTTCTTCCAGGTCAGGCAGTTCATCGCGGTCGGCCAGCTCGCCGCGCTGGCCGACCGCGAGACCGTGGTGCGCGATATCCTGGCCGAGAAGAAGCAGCATTTGCGCGGGCTGTTTCTGGCCATGCCCGATGGCGTGGCGGTGTTTGGCCGCGACCGTGTGATCGACGAGACCAATACCGCGCTATGCGAGCTGCTGGGCGTGCCGTTGTCGCGGCTGCGCGGCGCCACGCAGCGCGAGTTTGTCCATTGGCTTTACCGCGGCCGGCGTGCGGCGCGGCAGGCCTGCCGCGCCGAGCAGCTCCTGGCGGAGCTGGACCGGGCCGAGCCGGCCGGGGAGTTCGCCGGCATCGTCGAGTTCGACATGGCGGTGTCGCCCGCCTACGAGGTGCGCATCGTGCATGCGGCCAGCGGCGGCGGCCTGGTGCTGGTGCTGCGCGACGTGACGACGCAACTGCGCCATGACCGCATGAAATCCCATTTTGTCTCCGCGGCCGCGCATGAGCTCAAGGCGCCCGTGGCGGGCATTGCCGGCTATGCCGAACTGTTGAGTGCCGGTGTCGTGCCGGTGGAGCGGCGCAGCGGCATTTATCATGCCATCCACGCCCGTGCCGGCCAGATCAATGCGCTGTTGTCCGACCTGCTCGACCTGGCCCGCATCGAAGCCCGCAGCAGCGGCATGCTCGAGCGTGAACGCGTGGAGGTGGCCACGCTCGTGCGCGAGACGGTGGCGGGCGAGTTCGCCGAAGCGGGCAGGGTGCGCGTGATCGATGCCGGCGTGCCGCTGCACGTTTTGGCGGACCGCGCGCAATTGACACAGGCAGTACGCAACCTGATAGAAAATGCGCTGAAGTATTCTGACGGGAAAGACGAAGTTACCGTCACGGTCGAGCCGCTGCCGCTAGAGCAGGAAAAGGTCTCGGTCAGGGTGGAGGATCGGGGTATCGGCATGACGAAGGAAGAAGCGGGCATGGCGTTCGACAATTTTTACCGGGCCAACCGGCAGGGCAATGCAACGGGGAACGGCCTAGGCCTGGCGATCGTGCGCGAGATCGTGGCGGTGCATCAGGGGCAGATCACGCTTGCCAGTGAGATCGGCAAGGGCACCGTCGTCACCCTCAGCCTGCCGGCGGCAACATGAAGCGCTGGCTGCGGGGAGACGCGAGCCGCGCGGGGGCGCGGCGACCCGCCTTGCTGGCGGCCTTGCTTGCCACCGGCCTGGCGCTATGGCTGGTCGCGATGCTGGCCGCGCACGATGCGCGCGAGCGCGTGGAGCGTATGTCGTCGGCGGTGCGTGACAATCTGGAACTCGCGCTGGCCGACACGCTTGACATTGCCTACCAGGACCGCGCGCTGGTGGGAGCGCCCTGCCGCGGCGTGGCGCGCCAGTTGCAGGAGCAAGGTGCCTACACCGCCTATATCCGCGATGTGGTGCTGGTGGCGCGCGGCATGCGCTATTGCTCGGCGGTGCGCGGCGAGATCGCGACTCCCCTGGGCGAACTACTGAACTGGCAGCCCGGGTTGCAGTACCTCCTTGCCAAACCCCCTCGCGGCGGCAGCATGGCGCTTGCCGTGTTCTTGGGCACCGCCCCGGGCAGCGGCGTACTTGTCTGGGTGGAGGGGCGTTATCTGGCCGACATGGTGCAGTCGGCGGGCAAGCTGGGGTTTCCCGGTATCGAGATCGAGGTGGCGGGCACACGCTTCATGCTCAACGGCGGCGTTGGCGGCGAATTGGGCGGCGCGGGCGAGCATGCCGGTGCCCCAGCCCTGGTGCGGCGTGATGACGCCGGGCAGGGCGCGCATGGCATTGTCGATATCCGGCCACTGACGGGACACCCGATCACCGTCTTCGCGAGCGCGCCGCACAGCCTGGTGCTGCATGAGAGCCTCAAGTACATGGTGCTGCCACCGCTGGCCGCGGGCATCGCCGCGCTGGTGGTGCTGGGGCTGCAATCGCGCCGGGCGGCGCGCCGCTCCTTTGCCGCGGAGCTGCGGCGCGGGCTGCGCAACGGCGAGTTCGTGCCTTACTACCAACCGGTGGTCGATCTGGAAAGCGGGCTGTGCACGGGGGTGGAAGTGTTGGCACGCTGGGCGCACCCGCGGCGCGGCTTGCTCGAGCCGGAGCATTTCATCCCGGCCATCGAGCAACAGCATCTGGCGGTCGCGCTGACGCTGCACCTGATCCCCCGCGTGCTGCGCGATCTCGAGCCGCTGGCGTTGCCGCCGGCGTTCCATCTCGCCTTCAACGTCACCAGCGAGCACTTTGACGACGCGGGCTTCTGGGCTGAAGACTCGCCGCTATTCGCACTGCTGCGGGCCAACGTGACCCCGGTGCTGGAAATCACGGAGCGCGATGCTGTCTCGCTGGTGGAGCACCAGCGCAATGCGATCCAGCGCGCCAAGGCGCGCGGCATCAAGCTGGCGGTGGACGATTTCGGCACCGGCTACTGCGGGCTGGCCTACTTCAAGCAGTTCGAGGTGGACTTCCTCAAGCTCGATCGCATCTTTGTGCAGGCCGATCCTGGCGACAAGGTGAGCGGCCAGATTGTCGACGTCACCATCAACTTTGCTCATGCCCTGGATCTGGCTGTGGTGGCCGAAGGCATCGAATGCGAGGCGCAGCGCGCGTGGCTGGCGGGCAAAGGCGTGCGCCTGGGGCAGGGCTATTACTTCGCGCGCCCGCTGACGCGGGCCGGGCTATGCGAGTGGCTGCCCGCGCATCTCGAGCGCGGCGTGCCGGCTGCGTTGCCTGGCGGCAGCCTGGGTGTGCCGGAGTGCGTCTGATCGTGTTTCGCCGGACCGGTATATGCGCAAATATGAAACATTCTCCCTGTTTTTAACTGATAAAAATGATATAGAATCCGCGTGTAGCCTTACTTTCCCCGTCGGGCTATGCGCCTCCCTGCTGGATTCTTCTTGCCGGCCAGCGCCTCGTGTTCCTACGCGAGGCGCTCTTTTGACTTCCCGGTTGTTTTCCCTGTCTCCCCAGACGGCCGTGCCTCATTCGCGCGTCAATCCCGGACGCGTGCGCATTCGCGTGGGCATTCGTCCTACAGGGCTTACAGCCGCCACCTGACACGCAAAGCCGCCGCGACTGCCTAAGCTGATCTTGGCGCCCTCCTGTCCATGCATGTGGGCACGGCGCGGGCACGGCGAGATTGCTGGCCCGCCGCCGGAGGGCGATTCATTCCTGTACCGTCGCTAAAACTGGAGCTGACCATGAACAAGGATCAAGTGAAGGGCCGTATCGAGGAAGCCAAGGGCAAGGTGAAGGAAGTTGCCGGGAAGGTGACCGGCAGCGCCAGCACCGAGATCAAGGGCAAGGCGGAGCAGATCGCCGGCAAGACGCAGGCCGCCTATGGTGACGCCAAGGAAGACGCCAAGCGTACCCGCTAACGCGTGAGCGTAATGTCGCAATGGCGCAATGGAAAACGCCGCCGGTGCCCCGGGGCACGCGACCCAAGGGCACCGGCGGCGTTGCTGCATTCAGCGGCTCAGCTGAAGCACTCGTTGTAGAAGCGAGTGGCGGTGCCGACGGGACGAAACGTATACGGCAGCTCGGCGAGTGCCGCTGCGTCGAGCGAGCCGTATGGGATATCGAGGCCGAGGCCGCTGGCGTCAGTGACCGCCCGGTCTTTGCGCTGGGTGTCGTGCGTGGATTTGTGATGCGTGCTCATGTGCGTTCTCGCTGAGTCTGACTGGCGTGCCACGGGGTTATGCCTCGTAGCTGGCGCTGGTGAAATGGCGATCCGTGTGGCTGCCATCGGTACGGGCCATGTTAGCTAAACGCGCCGGAAAGATAATCCGGCCCTGGCAAAATACACTGTTGCGCAATCGCGTCCAATTGCGCGCTGGCCGAGGCGCCGCCAGCACGTGGCGCGGGGATCGGGCATGCACGGTGCCTTAGCCGTCCCATCCCGCATTCCTTTCCGGATTCCTTTTCCCCACCTCGATTCGCCAGCCTTATCGGTCTATATTTGGCTAGTGCGCGCGCATGCCGCGCTGCCTCGCTGCCGTGAGCGCGTGCTAGCACCGCTGCGGCACTGGCCTGCCCCGGCCCGACCGACCCACTGCAGGAGCCAGCCATGTCCCGCTTCCCGCCATTGCCGCCGTGCTTTGCCGATCGCCGCGAAGCCGGGATCTTTCTTGGACGGCACCTGGCGGAACGCGGCTTTGGCGCCGCCGCGGCTGGCGAGGCGCCACTGGTGCTGGCGCTGCCGCGCGGCGGTGTGCCGGTTGCCTTTGAGGTGGCGCGGATCCTCGATGGACGGCTCGATATCCTGCTGGTCCGCAAGATTGGCGCTCCCGGCTATCCGGAGCTCGCGCTGGGCGCGGTCGTGGAGGGCGACGCCGCCGGTAGTGCGCCGCTGACTGTGGCGAACGACGATCCCTGGACGCGCCGCGCACGTGACAGCGGTGCGTTCGATGCCGAGCGCGGCCGCCAGCTTGACGAGATCGGGCGCCGGCAGCAGCGCTATCGCGGGGGAGCGTCCGTGCCGGCGATGGCCGGGCGCACCGTGATCGTGGTGGACGACGGCGTGGCAACCGGTGCCACCATGCGCGCCGCGCTGGAAGGCGTGCGCCGGGCGCAGGCAAGGCGGGTGGTGGCGGCCGTGCCGGTTGCCTCCATCGAGGGCGAGGCCAGCTTGCGCGCGTCGGCGGACGAGGTGATCTGCCTGAACGTGCCAGCCAGCTTTGGCGCCGTGGGCGCGTTCTACCTGGATTTCAGGCAGACCACCGATGAGGAAGTGATGGCCTTGCTGCGCCAGTGTGCCTGCGGGCGCCCGGCTTGAGGTTGCGCTGCGCGCCTGCGCGGGCGCCTTTAGCGCTGCGCCGCCAGCCTGGCCTTCAGGTGCGGCACCAGCCCGCCGGCCTGCAGCAGGGCGCGCAGGAATTCGGGGATCGGCTCGCAAGCCACGCGGCTGCCATCGGGCAGCACCAGGCAAGCCTGCCCGAGTTCCAGCCGCGCCGCACCGCCATCCACCAAGCGCGTGGCGTCGTGACAGACCAGCACCGGCAGGCCCAGATTGATCGCGTTGCGGTAGAAAAGGCCAGCGAAAGACGGCGCGATCACCGCGGCCAGGCCGAGATGGCGCAGTGCCTGTGGCGCCTGCTCGCGCGAGGAACCCACGCCAAAGTTACGCCCGGCCACCAGCAGGTCGCCGGGGCGCACCGCGGCTGGAAACTCGGGGCGCAGCCCGGCCAGGCAGTGGCGGGCAATCTCTTCGACGCCGCCCTTCATATGGGTGCCGGGTGCCATCTGGTCGGTATCCACGTTGTCGCCAAAGCGCCAGATCCGGCCGCCAGGAAGGGGGGGGATGGGGGCTGGGCTCATGGCAGCAACCCGCGCGGGTCGGTGATGCTTCCGGTGACGGCGGACGCCGCCACGGTCAGCGGCGAAGCCAGCCAGACCGCGCTGCCGCTTTCGCCCATGCGACCGGCAAAGTTGCGCGCGGTCGAGGCGATGGCGCGGCTGTCGGCAGGAAAGCGGGAGGGACCATAGCCCGCGCACGCGTTGCACGCATTGGGCAGCAATTGCGCCCCGGCGTCCAGCAGGATGGCCAGCGTGCCCTCGCTTTCGGCCTGGCGCTGGTCGCGCAGCGAGGCGGGCGCCACCTGCAATGTGACCCCCGGCGCCACGCGCCGGCCGCGCAGCACGCTGGCAGCCATGCGCAGGTCTTCCAGCTTGGCGCCGGTGCAGGCGCCCAGGTAGGCGATGTCCACGCGCTGGCCGGCGGCCTGGTCGACCGGGCCGGTGTTGGCTGGCGAATGCGGCGCGGCCACCTGCGGCGCCAGTGCGGCTGCGTCGAAGCGGTGGCTCGCCAGCACCGGCGCACCGGGCTCGGTGCGCCAGTGAGAGAGCGCGATGGCGTCGAGCTTCGCGGCGGGCACGCCGGCCTGCGCCAGCCAGGCCCGCGTGGTGGCGTCGGGCGCGATCAGGCCGGTCTGTGCGCCAAGTTCGGCGCTCATGTTGGTCAGCGTCATGCGTTCCTGCATGGGCAGGGCCGTCACGGCCTCGCCGGTGTACTCGATGGCTTCATAGCGGCCGCCATCCAGTCCCAGCCGGCCGCACAGGAACAGCATGATGTCCTTGGCGCAAACCCCGGCCGAGAGCTTGCCGTCCCATTGCAGGCGGATGGTATGCGGCACGCGCAACCAGATCTCGCCGGTGGCCAGCACGCCGGCCATCTCGGTCGCGCCGATGCCGAACATATACGCCCCGAACGCGCCGCCGGTGGGGCTGTGGCTGTCGCCGCCCACGATGAAGCGTCCCGGCAGCACGTGGCCGTGTTCGGGCAATACCAGGTGGCAGATGCCTTCGCCGTCGATGAAGTTAGGCAGGCGTGCCTCGCGGACCCAGTCGCGGGTGAAGCGCACGATGGCCTCTGCCTCGGGATCAGCTGCGGGCAGGTAGTGATCGGTCACCACCACATAGCGCTCCGGGTCCCACACTTTGGCGCCCAGTTCGCGAAGCAGTGGCGCCACCCGGCGCGGGCCGCTGGAATCGTGCGACATGGCCAGGTCCACCCGGCACGTCACGATGGTGCCCGGCGTGACCCTCTCGAGGCCGGCAGCCCGCGCAACCAGCTTTTGCGCCAACGTGGCCGGCGTGTGGGCGGGCCCGGCGAGCGGTCTCATTCCGGCGTGGCTCCCGAATACTTGACCACCTTGGCCCAGCGCTTGATGTCATTGCGCACGAAGGCGGCAAAGGCCTCTGGCGAATTGCCGACCGGCTGCGCGCCGTCGAGCTCCAGGCGCTTGCGTACCGCGGGCGCCTCAAGGCCCCTCCGGGCAGCCTGGTAAAGCGCCTGCAAGACGTCCGGTGGCAGGCCAGCGGGGCCGAACAGGCCGAACCAGGCGCTGGACTCGAACCCCTTGACGGTGGCGCCGATCGGCGCGACGCCAGGGAACTGCGGCAGCGGCGCCGGGCTGGTGACGCCAAGCACCTTGAGTTTCCCGGTCCTGACATGCGGGAGCACGTTGAAGGTACTGGCGAACATCAGGTCGACCTGGCCCGAGAGCAGGTCGGTAATGGCCGGCGCGGTCCCCTTGTAGGGGATGTTGACGATGTAGGTGCCCGTCATCATCTTGAACATGTCGCCGGCCAGATGCACGGAGGAACCCACCGAGCCGATCGCAAAATTCAGCTTGCCGGGCTTGCTCTTGGCCAGCTGGATCAATTCCGGGATGTTATTCGCGGGCAGGCTCGGTGTGGCAACCAGCACGCTGGGGACGGTCGCCACCAGCGTGATCGGCGTGAAATCCTGGACCGGGTCGAAGGGCAGCTTCTTGTACAGCGTGGCGTTGATGGTGTGGCTGGTGAAGCTCATCAGCAAGGTAGTGCCGTCCGGCGCGCTCTTGGCGACCAGGTCGGCGGCGATATTGCCGCCGGCACCCGGGCGGTTTTCCACCAGCACGGGCTGGTCCAGCTCCCGGGACATCTCCTGGGCGATGGTGCGCGCCAGCGTGTCCGTGGTGCCCCCGGCGGGCGCCCCCACCAGGATGCGGATGGGTTTGCGCCCGGCCACCTGGGCGCGCGCCGACGGCGCCTGCGCAAGCAAGCCAAGGCTGGCGGCGAGCAGCCCGCGCATTGCCTTGCGGCGCGAGGGGCGTGTGAGCGCTTGGGAGAGTGGTCGGCCCATGCGGGGAGCAGGCATCGCGGTTTCCTTCCAGGAAGATCGTGAGCGTGCAGTATCGCTTGCTTTCCTTACTCGCGCAGCCCCGTTCGTGCTTCGCTCTCCACCCACACGTTGGCACTGTCGCCACCGGCGGGAGAGAGTTCCATGCGGTATTCGTAGCGGTCCGGACGGTATTGGCCAAGCAGGAATTGCACCGGGCGACCAGCCTTGTCCAGCACCACGCGGCGCACCGCCAGCAGCGCACCGCCCACTGGCACGTCCAGCAACGGCGCCACCACCACGTCGGCCAGCCGGGCCGAGAGCGTCTGGCTGGCGCGCCCAAGTTTCACGCCCGCGGCCTCGAGCAGGCGCAGCATCGGCGTGATCTCGAGATCCTTGCGGTTCAGGCCGCGGCCGAGGTCGGCCGGCAGATACGCTGTGATGTGCGACAGCGGGCGGCTGCCGTAGTGACGCACGCGTACCACCTTGACCACCGGGTCGCCTGGCTGCAGGCCAAGCGCTTCGGCGACTTCCGGAGTGGCATGCACATCGTCGATCGAGATCACCTTGACCGAGGTCTTCTGACCCATGTCGATGATGTTGTCGAGCAGGCTGCCGGGCCGGTCGCCGAGCGTGACCGGCTTGATCGGATGCGGGTTGACGAAGGTGCCAAGGCCACGGTGACGGCGCACCAGACCCTCCTGCACCAGGCGATCGAACACGCGCCGCATGGTCACGCGCGAGGCGTGAAACTGCTTGGCGAGGTCGATTTCACCGGGCAAGGGGCCTTGACCAAAACGGCCTTCCACGATCTGTTGGCGTAGTACCACGTAAATCTGGTGATACAGGGGAACGACGGCTTCACTCATGGTTTCCCTTGTGATTGGGCGACAGGTTTGAATTAGCCTTAATGTACTTTAAATCAGACATAGAGCCTAGTCATGTTGCCAGATGTTGCTTATTAGTTACTTTGACGGTGCGAAGGCGTTGCGCGCGCGCACCGCATAGGCAGCATGCAGCGCAATTTCCATACATGAAAGCCGCTGCGCGGCAGGGCAACGCATGCCGTGCCGGACTGCAACGCCGGGTGTCATCCGAAGGGTTGAGACCCGTCGCGAGCGGCGACCAGTGCACCGGCAGCGAGGCGTGTTTCACTCGCGATACAGCGCCTGCGGCCGAGGGTTTTCCTTTGGAACCTCGCTAAAGGCCTGATAGCAGGGGATTTTCGGCTGTCCCGGGGAAAGCCTGGCCATGCAGTGCGTCCGGCGGTGTCACAGCTGTGTGACATGTCGTGTGCGGTTCACAGCGGCGGCGCCCGCGCCCGTCCTCAGGAAGCTAGAGAAAGGCTGATTGGATGGCTTTTTAGCCCTTGTGTTTCAAGGGATTACGGGATTTGAGCCACTCCCTGGCACTGATTATGCGCAATGAGAGGCTGGTTTGGCGGAATGCCGGACCTGAGCCTTTAGCCGGCGTTCTCCCCGAGTGCCGGAGCGAGGCTGAGCCGCTGTGACATCCTCCTGGGAGCTTTGTATGAAAAAGACCTTACTTGCGTCGGCGATTGCTTTAGCCCTTGGGGCTGGCGGTCAGGCCTGGGCCAATCCGACGAACAACAATAGCGCGAAATCAGATGGCAGCAACACACAAACAGCCACTGCAACTTCAACTCAGTCTGGTAGTGGCGCTGCGGCAAACGAGAACTCCACGGCGTGGCAGGATTCCAGCACTCACACCAAGGTAGACACCAAGACCTCGACCAAGAACACCACCGTTACCAAGACCAACGCCGATAACAAGGGCAAGGTCACCTTCGACGCTGGCTATGGCAACGCTGGCGCGAACAACGGCAGCACGGCCACCGCCAACTTCACCAACTCCTTCAACAGTAGCAAGGCCATCGCAATCAGCAAGCTATCTGGCTCGGTGAGCGGTATCTCGATCGGCAATATCGGCAACGTTGCCACCAACAACGGCAACGCGAATGGCGGCGCCGGTGGCAAGGGCGGCGCTGGTTACGGCGGCACCGGCAAGGGCGGCACGGGTGGCAATGGCGGCAACAGCGGCAATGGCGGCAACGGCGGCAGCGGCGGTTCGGCTACCAACGGCAGCGCCACGGCAGGCTATGCCTCCAACGGCAGCGCCAATGCAGGCGACGGCGGCAATGGCGGCAAGGCCATTGGTTGGGGCGGCGATGGCGGCAACGCCAAGGCGTCTGGTGGCGATTCGCTCGCTGGCAGTGCTGGCCTGGGTGGCAAGGGCGGCAGTGTTTACAGTGACGGCGGCGGCGCGCTCGGCGCGGCAAAGACGGGCAGCGGCGGCAAGGGCGGTAGCGCCGGTAGTGATGGCGGTGGCGCGCTTGCGGCAAGCGTTGGCGTCGGTGGCGACAGCAGAGCCAGGGGCAACAATGGAAGTGGTGGCAACGGCAGTGCCGGTACGGCTACTGCGACCGGTGGCGCCGCATCGGCATCGGGTGGCGCTGGTGGCTCCAGTGGCGCTGGCACGGCTGTGGCTACCGGCGGTGCAGCCGGCGGCACGGGCGGCGCAGGCGGTTCGGGTAGCGGCGGCGCGGCGACCTCTACTGCTGGCGCAGCCACTGGTACGGGCGGCGCGGGCGGTGCCCAAACCAGCGTGGCCGGTAACGGCGGTGCAGGCGGCAGCGCGACCAATGGCGGCGCATCGACCATGGCCAGCAACGGCAGCGCAACGGCCGGCAACGGCGCGGTTGGCGCGGCATCCGGCGCCGGTGGCGCTGGTGGCGTGGGCATGGGCGGCACCGGTGGCACTGGCAATGGCGCAGTGGGTGGAGCCGGCGGCGCCGGCGGTAGCAACTCTGTCAATGCTGGCACCTTCAATATGTCCAACACCATGACCAGCGTCGGTCAGTCGGCAGCGGGCATCATGATCGCCAACCAAAACAGCGGCTTCGCTTCGCTGGTGCAACAAAGCGTCAACGTCCAGGCCAACCTGGCGGTCGGCAAGTAAGGCAAGTGCGTGGCGGTGGCGTGCGCAGCGGGTGGATGGCCCGCGCGCACGTCCCGCCGGCACGGCTTGACTCCGGCAACTTAGGGCATTCCGGCGCGTTGTACGTGTACGGGATGCCCATTCGACGAAGAGTCCACTCGTCTCTTGTGTGAGCGTCAGGATGGAGACGCCATACGGAAGGCTGAAGGAGACACCAATGCGATCGGTCCGCTCCGCTGTCATCGCGATGGCGACAGCAATCCTGGTTTGGCCTGGCCTGCAGGCCTACGCCGAGCCGCAGCCCGCCGGGCCATCTGCCGCAGTGCCTGCGGTCAACACCGGAACCGTCACGGAGCACAGCGCGGCGGCCCCGGACCAAACGCCTCCCGCGACCGCGCGTGAGCGCGGCGTTCTCGCCGGTTTCGGCAAGCCTGTCGGCAGCGACAAACTGCAGGATATCCGTGGCGGCTCCGAGCTCGTGGTCAATGACATGCGTCTGGCCGGCACGGTAGCAGACAACAGCGCCAACCGTGTGATCAGCGGCTCCAACAGCATTGCCGAAGGGTCTTTCGCCAGTGCCGCGGGTTTGCCGACCGTGATCCAGAACACGGGTTCCAATGTGCTGATCCAGAACGCGACCATCATTAACGTCCAGTTCAAGCCATGACGTTGCGCAAGCTGCTTTTGCAGGCCGCGCTGCTGCTGGCTTCGGCCAGCGCACCGCTGGCCTGGGCCGACTATGCCGTCGTCACGGGTGACGGCGGCAATTATTACAGCGTGCGGGTGACCAGCCTCAAGGAGGCGCGGTACAAGACCACCATTCGCCAGCAATACGACTTCAGTTGCGGCTCCGCCGCCGTGGCGACACTGCTTACCTACCAGTACGGCTATCCGGTGAGCGAGCAGACGGTGTTCCAGAACATGTACGTCAACGGCGACCAAGCCAAGATCCGGCAGGAGGGCTTCTCGCTGCTGGATATGAAACGCTTTCTGGAGTCGCGCGGCTTCCTGGCCGACGGCTATGAGTTGCCGCTTTCCAAGCTGGAGGAAACCCAGATCCCGGCCATCGTGCTGGTGATCGAGAACGGCTACCACCATTTCGTCGTGGTCAAGGGCGTGCATGGCAACCGCGTGCTGGTCGGAGATCCGGCGCTGGGCACGCGCGCGCTGTCGCGCGAGCACTTCGAGCAGATCTGGGACAGCCATTTGCTGTTCGTGATTCACAACCGCGAGGAATCGGCGCGGTTCAATCTCGCAGCCGACTGGCGCATAGCTCCAAGCGGCCCTTATTCGATGGGCATCAACCGGGATAGTCTGTACTTCACCGTCATGCCTTCGCATGGCGGTAGCGACTTCTAAGGAACGTACCATGTTCCAGACATCCTCAAAGCCAGCACAGCGCCGCCGCGGCGGGGCCGGTTCGGCCACCGCAGTGGTGTTGCTGGGCGCTGGCCTGGCCTGCGCCGGGCAAGCGCGGGCCGACGAAGGCACCGGGATCGAAGCGTTCGACTTGCATAGCGCATCCGGACCCGCCGGCCTTGCCGTAGCGCCGGCCGTGCCAGAGCAAACCGATAACCGAACTGATAACCCTTACCTGGCTGCCGCGCTCGGCAGCATGGCCGGTCGGACGCCGGCCCAGCAAGAACCCATTGCGGCGCCCCTGGCGGAGCACCCCGCCGAAGTCGCGCTGGATCCCACGACAGATAGCAGCGGCACGCTCGAGGCCGCATCCGGGCGATCCGAGCCATCCGGTCCATCGGATACCACGGATCTCCAGGCCGCGGCACCACCGGCGGCGGCGCGGGCAGACACGGTTGCCTGGAAGCCGGTGGCGGACAAACACCTGCAAGATCTGCGCGGCGGCTTTGCCGCAGCCGCGCGGCCGGCCGCCGAGGCGTCCGGCGACCCCGCCGTCGCGGGGCCTGACGCCGCGCGCGCGCAACCACCGGCACCGCAAGTGCACGCGGCTCGCACCACCATGGCGAGCTGGAAACCCGTGGCGCAGGAGCGCCTGGATGACCTGCGTGGCGGCTTCGACGTTGGCAGCGGGCTGCAGGTTTCGTTCGGTATCGAACGCTCCGTGCTCATCAACGGGGCATTGGTGGTGTCAACCAGTCTTACTATTCCCGATGTAAGCCGCATCACCGCCGATCAGGCGACACGGTTGGCCGCGGCACTCGGTATAGCGACCGGCGCCGGGGCCGCGGCGGCCACGGCCGTGGGCAACGCGCTGGCTTCCAATCCCGTGACAGCCGGCACCAGCGGGGCCAACGGCAGCAGCGCAGCAGGAGGCAGCAGTAGCAGTACCGGCACCAGTGCCAGCGCCAGCGCGGGCACCGTGGTGACCAGCCTGCCGGCGACAGCGATCGCGGCGGCCGGTGCCGCGGTAACTACCAACGGCGTCCTGAGCCTGATACAGAACGGGCCAGGCAATAGCGCCGCGGCGAGCATGCTGGCCGGTGCGCCGGTGACGGTGATTCAGAACACGTTGAACAATCAGTCGATCCAGAACTTGGTGACCATCAACGCAGGGGTTAACACCTTGCAGGCATTCCGCGCCCAGGTGGCCAACGCGACGTTGAACAGTGCATTGCTCAGTGCAGCCGGCAGGCATTGAAGACGGGCGACTGGCAGCAAGTTGCGCAAAGAGAGAGGCAGTACGGGTTAAGCAGGTTGCGGACTCCTGTACAGAGTAGTCCGCCGTCCGGGGGAGGAAGGCGAAATGAAAAAAGGGTCGCTGCGAGGCATCCGGCAGGCCGGGTGTTCGACATTGCTGTTGCTGGGCGGGATGGCACAGGGCCAGACCCCACCCGACGAAGGACCAGCCGCGGCAAAGCTGGAAGCGCTAA
This sequence comes from Cupriavidus sp. 05L411, assembly GCF_056398045.1. NCBI lineage: Bacteria > Pseudomonadati > Pseudomonadota > Betaproteobacteria > Burkholderiales > Burkholderiaceae > Cupriavidus > Cupriavidus sp. 05L411. Next base: position 218,997 of record NZ_JBFTOQ010000009.1, read on the forward strand.
AGCGGGAGGTGACCGAACAGGCCGCCACCCTGGAGCAGATGAAGCGCTCGATGGCGGAGCAGGAGGCCACCATCCGCGAGTTGCGCAGCGTGCTGGGCACCGACGTGCTGGCGAGAAAGCGCGGCGGCCAGCGCGCGCCCGGCACCGGCGGCGTGACCCCTGGCGATACCGCCACCAATGCCGCTGCCGCCGCTGCCGGCTCGGCGGGCGCGCAAGGCTTGCCCAATACCAACAACCTGCCGCAAGCCAGCGACAGTCCCCCTAACACCAACCAGAACAGTGCGCAGGACAGCACCCAGATGGCTCTCGCCGGCGACGAGCAGCCGGTGGGCAAACCACCCGAAGCCACCACAGCCCCTCCTGCGATCGCGCCGATCTTCGACCAGCCCGGCGTGCTGACACCCGCCGGCAAGCTGGTGGTCGAGCCAAGCTTCCAGTACGGATATTCGTCCAGCAACCGGGTGGCGCTGGTTGGCTACACCATCATCCCCGCGATCCTGATCGGCCTGATCGATGTGCGCGAGGTCAAGACCTCGACCTACATCGAAGCCGTCGCGTTGCGCTACGGCCTCACCAAGCGCCTGGAGATCGAGGCCAAGGTGCCCTACGTGCAGAGTTCCGGCTCGACGATCAGCCGTGAAGTCTTCACCGGCACCGCGGTCGATAACGTCTTCAATGCCAGCGGCAAGGGGCTGGGCGACGTGGAGGCGACGGTGCGCTACCAGATCAACTATGGCAACGAGAAAATGCCGTACTTCATCGGCTGGCTGCGCTACAAGTCCGCCACCGGCAAGAGCCCCTTCGATGTGGTGACCGATTGCGTGACGCGCTGCGTGGGCAATACCACCGGCACCGGCCTGCCGCTGGGGCTGCCCACGGGTACCGGCTTCCAGGCGATCCAGCCAGGCATTACGTGGTTGTTGCCGACCGACCCGGCGGTGTTCTTCGGCACCTTCAGCTATCTGCACAATTTCGCACGGGACAATGTCAGCCGCACGGTACTGAACGGGCAACAGGAGCCGCTCGGCAAGATCGCGCCGGGTGACATCTTCGGCTTCAATTTTGGTATCGGCCTCTCGCTCAACGAGCATGCCTCGTTCAGTATCGGCTACGACCAGAGCATCATCTGGCCGACCAAGCAGAACGGCTCGACCGTGCCGGGCTCGGTGCGAGTGACGCAAGGCACCTTGCTGGTGGGCTATTCCTATCGGTTCAACAGCCGGTACACGCTGAACGTATCGGTCGGCGCCGGGCTTACCACCGATACGCCAAACCTGACGGTAACCGTGCGCTTGCCGATCACATTCTGATGCAAGGCGCGTACACGAACGGGCGGAAAACGGCGCGAGGTGACGCGTGGGCGGCATCGCTGCGATGTTGCCTTGCGCTCCCCCCGCGACTGGCGTACAAATGAAAAAACCCGTCCCCAGGGCGGATACGGATGCACCTCCACCATCTGGCTTGGCATGGCTGCGTGAAGGCGACTCCGCATGCACACCGCTGCCGGGATAGTCCGAAACGGCCTGACGTGGCCTGAAGCGAGGAGAGAGTCATGCGCAAACGTATCTTCTGGTTGTTGCCCGATCTTGCGAGTGCTCGCCGCACCATGGACGACCTGCTGCTGGCTCGCATCGAGAACAGCCACATCCACTTTGTTGCGCGCGATGGCGCCGATATGAGCGGCTTGCACGAAGCCAACCTGTTCCAGACTTCCGATATCGTCCATGCCGCCGAGATGGGGCTGATGGTGGGCGGCGGCATCGGCATCGTGGCGGGTGCGCTGGTGGCGATGTTTCCGATCGTCAGCGAGACCCCGCAATGGGGCCTGGTTGGCGTGCTGGCGGTGCTAGGCGCGGTGTTCGGCGCCTGGGCGTCCAGCATGATCGGCTGCTCCGCGCCCAACAGCCGGCACAAGGCCTTCGAAAAAGACATCGAGGAAGGCAAGATCCTGCTGATGGTGGACGTGCCGCGTGGCCGCATCGAGGAAATCGAAGCGCTGCTGCAATCGGCCCATCCGGAAGCCCGCTTCGCCGGGCTGGATCCCGCCGTACCCGCCTTTCCCTGAGTTCTCACTCGCGCTTGCCCTCATCCTGATGGGCAGGACGGTCCGGTTGTCACGCCGAGGCTCGGCGGCCTGAGGGCCGCCTGCCTCGGCGGGCCAGCGCCCGATATTTCCCCAGCCGAGCCCTCCCTCGCCGCTTTTGCAACAGCGATTTGCCGAATCGCCTCGCTTTGAGGTAATTTGCTTGTCGCCGCGCCTATCCGTGGCGCGCATGACAAAGCAAAAGATTCGCAAGCGAACGAGGGGTCGGAGATGAAGACAACATGGATGGCGTGCGGCCTGCTGGCCGCCACGCTGGGTGGGCTTGCGCCGTTGGCACAGGCCGAGCAAGGGGTCACCAGGACCACCATCAAGATCGGTCAATCGGCCGGGGTGACGGGGCCGGTGGCGGGCTCGGTCAAGGAGCAGATCGCCGGGGCGCAGGTCTACCTGAAAACGGTCAACGCCAACGGCGGTGTAGGAGGGCGGCGCATCGAACTGGTGACGTACGACGACGGTTTCGACGCCAAGCGCACGCCCGACAATGTGCGCAAGCTGGTCCAGGAAGACAAGGTGTTCGCGCTCTTCATGGTGCGCGGCACGCCGCAGAACGAGAGCATCCTGCCCATTGTCAACACCGAGAAGGTGCCGCTGGTGGCGCCGCTGACCGGCGCCATCACCCTGCACCGCCCGGTCAACCGCTACGTGTTCAACGTACGCGCCAAGTACCAGGACGAGGTGGCCCGCGCAATCAACCATCTTGCCACCTCGGGCATGAACCGCATCGCCATCTTCTACGCCAACGACGGCTTTGGCCAGGACGTGTTCGAAGGCTTCAGCACCGCGCTGCAGGCGCGCGGCGTGCAGCCGGCGGCCAGTGCCTCGTTTGCGCGCCCGATGGGCGATATCCAGGCCGGTGTCACCGCCATCAACAAGGCCAACCCGCAAGCGGTGCTGGTCATCGGCTCCGGCTCCGAGGCGGCGCGCCTGATCAAGGAACTGCGCCGCGGTGGCAGCCAGGCGCAGTTCGTCACGCTGTCCAACAACGCTGCCGATTCCTTTATCAAGGAGCTCGGCGAGGATGCGCGCGGCCTGATCATCACGCAGGTGGTGCCAGGCACCAATTCCAGCCAGATGAGCATTGCCAGCGAATACCGCAGCCTGGCGCGGCAGCAAGGCGTGGACCCGAGCAATGCCGGGATGGAGGGCTTCATGTCGGCCAAGGTACTGGTAGAGGGCTTGCGCCGTGCCGGGCCGGACCTGACGCGCGAGCGGCTGGTCGGCTCGCTGGAGAGCCTGCGCGACTATGACCTCGGCGGCATCCTGATCAGCTACAGCCCGACGCGGCATACGGGTTCGTCATTTGTCGAAATGTCGATCGTGTCGTCCACCGGCAAGCTGATCCGCTAAGCTCGCTGCGGTATAGTCGCCGCATGGCTACCTTACCTTTTTCCCTCGAAGGCCGCGTGGCGCTGGTCACCGGCGGCGCGCAAGGCCTGGGCCAGGCGATTGCCGCCGGGCTGGCGCAGGCCGGCGCACACGTCATCGTCGCCGCGCGCAACGCCGAGCGCGTGCATGCCGCCGTTGCCGCGCTGGCCGCTGATGGCGGCCGCGCCGAGCCGCTGGTGCTCGACGTCACCGATGCGGCCGCGGTCGACGCCGCCTTCGCCCACATCGATGCCACGCATGGCCGCCTGGATATCCTCGTCAACAACGCCGGCGCGCGCAACCGCAGCAATATGGCGCACCTGGACGCGGCGGACCTGCGCGAGATGCTGGAGACCAACCTGGTGGCGCCTTACGCCTTGTGCCGCCACGCGGCGCAGCTGATGCGGCGCGGGCGCTACGGGCGCATCGTCAATGTCAGCTCGATTGCGGGGCAGGTGGCGCGTGCCAACGATGTGCTGTATCCCGCTACCAAGGGTGGGCTCGATGCGCTGACGCGCGCCATGGCAGCGGATCTCGGGCGCGACGGGGTGACTGTGAATGCGGTTGCGCCTGGGTATTTTGCTACCGAGCCCAATCAGCCGATGGTGGATGATGCCGGCGTTGCCGAGTGGTTGCGCCAGAGGACTGCGCTTGGGAGGTGGGGGCAGCCGGAGGAGATTGCGGGGGCGGTGGTTTTTCTGGCTTCGGGGGCGGCTTCATATGTTACTGGGCATGTTTTGGCGGTGGATGGGGGGTATCTGGCGCATTTTTGATTTTTGATTTTGGGTTTTGGCTGCGGACTGCTTGAAGTCAAAGTCAAAGTCAAAGTCAGTTTCACCACCCCTGCGGGGCGGCGACCTACTTTCTTGTCTCGCCAAGAAAGTAGGCAAAGAAGCGACCCGGATGGGGCGAAAGACTCCTCGTCGTCAGGCCAAAAGAGCGGCCGGGACCCAAACTCGCATCGCCTTAAGGCGATACTCAGACATGGGTCCCTCTTTTCCGCCTGGTTTCGGCGGGCCTGTAAGCGCCTCCTCAGGCTGCCTTCCTCTTCTTGAAATGGGCTTGCAGCGCTTCGATCATCGCGGCGGCTGCCGTTGAATCGCTTCTTTCCCTTAGCCGCACCAGGCAAATATCCCGCACCAGCGATGGCAGCTGCATGGGCCGGATGACCAGGCTTTCTTGCTGGAACTGGAATAGCGCCAGGGCTGGCACCACGGTCACGCCAAGTCCGGCGGCTACCAGCGCGGCTACGGTGGCCAGGTGTTCCACTTCCATGACCCCGTTGAGCTTGAGCGGATGCAGCGCGGCATCCAGGTGCTGGCGTACGCTGCTGGTCCGGGAGAGCTGGATAAAGGGCAGGCCAGCCAGCGCCTGGGGTGTCACGCGCCGCCGGCTGGCCAGGGGATGGCCGGCGGGGCAGACCAGGTGGAAGGTGTCCGTTACCAGGGGCTCGATGCGCAGGTCGCCATCCTGCGCGGGGGCGGGCGCCAGCGCAAAATCCGCGCGGCCGCGCCTGACCAGGTCGATGCAGCCGTCCGCCAGCAGGTCGAACAGTTCGATGGTGATGCCGGGGTAGCGCTGGTGGAAGGCGGCCAGGATCGGCGGCAGGTCGCCTGCCGCCAGCGAGGGCAGCGCGGCGATCGAGACGCGTCCTTTGCGGCGTTCGGCATGGTCGCGCAGCTCTGCGAAGGCGGTCTCGAAATCGGCCAGCAGCCGCGCCGCCACGTCTTCGAAGCGCCGTCCTTCCACACTAAGCTCCACATGGCGCGTGGTGCGCTCGAACAGCCGCGTGCCGGCTTGCTCCTCCAGCGTCTGGATCAGCGCGCTGAAGGCGGATTGCGACAAGTGGCAGGCCTGCGCCGCGCGGGTGAAATTGCGGTGCGTGACCAGGGCCACAAAGGCGCGCAGGTGTTTGACTGAGAGGTTCATTGGCAAGCGCCAGCGGCTTCGGTTTAATCTGGAAAGTCGATAGATTAATCCAAATTATCCGCTTTTTGGTTGACGGTGGCGCGTCTAGAATAGCCGCATCGGCCGGCATTCCCGCGCGCGGCCAGCCTTTGTTCACCCGGTTCTCACCAGGCATTCATCCTATGACCGCCCCTTTGCTGATCGGCTCCGGCGCCGGCTTCTCCGGCGACCGCACCGACGCCGCCCTGCCCGTGGTGCGCACGCTGATCGCAGCGGGCGGGCCGGCCGTGCTGATGTTCGAGACGCTGGCCGAGCGCACGCTGGCGCTGGCCCAGCTGGCGCGCCGCAACAATCCCGCCCACGGCTACGAGCCCCTGCTCGACGCCTTGCTCTCGCCGGTGCTGGGGCTGTGCCTGGCCAACGGCATCCCCATCGTCGGCAATTTCGGCGCGGCCAATCCCCATGCTGCGGCGCAGCGCGTGCGCGCGCTGGCGGCGGAGCTGGGCCTGGCACCGCCGCGGGTGGCGGTGGTGGAGGGCGACGATCTCTCGCACGATGCGGGCCGCGCGGTGCTGCGCAAGATTGTCGGCGCGGGCTTTCCGGAGGCGCGCTTCGTTTGCGCCAACGCCTACATTGGCGCGCAGGGCATTGCCGATGCGCTGCGCGCCGGCGCGCAGGTAGTGGTGTGCGGCCGCGTGGCGGATCCCGCGCTGGCAGTGGGCCCGGCCATGGCGCATTTTGGCTGGTCGTGGCAGGACTGGGACCGCCTGGCGCGCGCCACCATGGCCGGGCATTTGCTGGAATGCGGGGCGCAGGTCACCGGCGGCTATTTCGCCGATCCCAGCATGAAGGACGTGCCCGATGTGCACGCCGTCGGCTATCCCATCGTGCGCCTGGACGAAGACGGCAATATCGAAGTGGGCAAGGCGGCGGATACGGGCGGCTGCGTGGACCTGCGCACGGTCAAGGAGCAGCTCCTCTACGAGGTGCACGACCCCGCCGCCTATCTGACGCCCGACGTCGTCGCCGACATCAGCGCGGCCACGGTCGAGCAGATTGGCCCGGACCGCGTGGCGGTGCGCAATGTGCGTGGCCGCGAGCGGCCCGAGCAGCTCAAGGCCAACCTGTTCTACGAAGGCGGCTGGATCGCGGAAGGCGAGATCTCCTACGCCGGCCCGAACGCGGCGGCGCGCGCACGCCTGGCTGCGCAGATCGTGCGCAAGCGCATGGACCTGCTCGGCCATGCGGTGCCGATCCGCTTCGACCTGATCGGTGTGCTGAGCGTCTTTGCCGACGATGGCGGCCGCCTGCTGCAACAAACACAACCCGGCGAGGCACAGGCGCAGGACGTACGCCTGCGCGCTGCGCTGGCCCATGAGGACAAGCCCGTGGCCGAAGCGCTGCTGCGTGAAGTCAATGCGCTGTACACCTGCGGCCCCGCCGGCGGGGGCGGTGTGCGCACCGCGTTGCGCGCGCGGCTGAACGCCATGTCCTGCCTGGTGCCGCGCAGCGCCGTCACCGCAAGCCACTCCCTGCTGCCATGAACGCAACCGCCGCTACCGCTACCCGTACCACCATCGCGCTCTACCAGCTCGCGCACGGACGCACGGGCGACAAGGGGGATCGCTCCAACATCAGCGTGATCGCCTACGACGCGCGCGACTTCGACCACCTTGTCGCGCATGTCACCGAGGACGCGGTGGCGGCGCTGTTCCGCTACCGCCAGCCAGCGGCGGTCAAGCGCTACCTGGTGTCCTCGCTGCAGGCGATGAACTTCGTCATCGACGGCGTGCTCGATGGCGGCGTGAACGATGCCCTCAACCTGGATACGCACGGCAAGGCACTGTCTTTCCTGCTGCTGCAACTGGAAATCCCTTTGCCCCCGCGGCTGGCCGGCGCCGGCTGAAGCAGAACACCGAAGCAGAACACCGAAGTAAAGCGACATACCAGAACGACAAACCAGAACGATTCCAGATTCGAACAGGAGACCAAAGATGTCCGCATACACCAAGCCCGCTTCCCGCCTGAAAGTGGTCACCGGCATCGCCGCCGCCGCGGCGCTCGCGCTGCTGGCCGGCCCGGCGCAGGCGGAGTTTCCGGACAAGCCGATTCGTTTCGTGGTGCCGTTCGCCGCCGGCAGCGCCACGGACCAGCTCGCCCGCGCGATCGGCCAGGCCATTACGGTCGATGCCAAGGTGACGGTGGTGGTCGACAACAAGCCCGGCGCCAACGGCTTTATCGCTGCCAGCGACGTGGCCAAGGCCAGCCCGGACGGCTATACCGTGCTGATCAGCACCAACACCACGCATGCGGCCAACGAGCATCTGTTCAAGAAGCTGCCCTACGATCCGGTCAAGGACTATGTGCCGGTGACCGCGCTGGGCCGTGGCGGCCAGATCATGGTGGTCAACCCGCAGTTGCCGGTCAACAATGTGGGGGAATTCATCGCGCTGGCCAGGAAGGAGCCGGGCAAGCTCAGCTTTGGCAGCGGCAGCTCGTCCTCGCGCATTGCCGGGGAGCTGTTCCAGCAGATGGCGCATGTGCAGTTGCTGCACGTGCCCTACAAGAGCAACCCGCTGGCCATCACCGACCTGCTGGGCAACCAGATCCAGATGATGATCACGGATACCGCCACCGGCCTGCCCCAGGTCAAGAGCGGCAAGCTCAAGGCGCTCGGTGTGTCGGGCAAGACGCGCTCGCCGCTGGCGCCCAACGTGCCGACCATCGACGAAGCCGGCGTCAAGGGCTATGAGATGAGCTACTGGTTCGCCGCCTACGCGCCGGCCAAGACGCCGCAGCCGGTGGTGGACAAGCTCAACGCCCTGATGGTGAAGGCCGCCAGGAGCGAGACGGCGGCAAATTTCTACCAGTCCACCGGCACCGACGTGTTCACCAGCACGCCCGCAGAACTGGCCAAGTTCCAGGCGCAGGAATCGGCCAAGTGGGGCCGCATTATCAAGGCCGCCAACATCCAGCCCGAATAAGAGGCCATTTCAAAAAGACTCTGGCGTCGTTGCGCGGCCTCGCCGTGCGATCCACCTGCACGGCGAGGCAGCCGGGCCAGCTTACTGGGCCAGCGTCGCCTTGTAGCCCACCGCATACGGCAGCTTGCCGGGCTTGGCGCTGCCCACCGGCTGCGACAACGCCGTGAACTCCGTCTCGTTGAGCACCGTCAGCCCGCCCAGCGCCACGGCGGTCTTGCCGCTGCTCACCGGATCCGCGGGGGCCAGCGCCACCATGGCGGTGGCCGCTGCGCGCACGGCGCTCAGGTAGCTCGTGGTGTCGTCCAGGCGGTAGTTGTCCAGGTTGACGCGCTGACGCAGCCAGTCACCCCAGTAAAACTCCGTGAACTCCGTGGCGTCCGCCAGTTGCTGGTAGCCGATGTCGCGCGTGAAATACACCAGCGAGCGATAGCGGTCATTGCCCAGGCCGTTGCGCAGGCCGAGCGCCGGCGGCAGTTCGGCCGGTGTGGTCGGGCGGTTGGCGGTGTCCCTCAGCCACATCAGCTTGCGCTCGCGTAGCGTGCGGAAGAACGTGGCGCGGTCCTGCGTGGCCAGGTTGTCCTGCACCTTGATCCACATCTTCGCCTGCGGGCCGCCGTCGGTAGCCTCCCACACGCTGGTGAAGGTGTGATGGCCGTCAGTCAGGTACGGCTTGCCCGCCGGGCCGATCACCATGGTCTTCATATCCGCAGGCTTGTTGCCGACCGCCTTGGTGCAGGTGAAGGAGGCGAGGTTGTCCAGGCGCGAGGCAGCGGTCGTCGTGCTGGCCTTGTTCTGGCCGTTGGCCTCGCAGGCATCATCGAACTTCTTGGCCGGGTCGGCCGCGTAGCGGCCCAGCTTGTAGTAGATCTGGTCGAAGCCGATGGCCGGCTGGGTCGGGCGCAGGTCGGCCAGCGTGACCTGCACGATATCGCCGGCCTTGGCTTGCAGGTAGGTGGTGGTCGGGGTTTGCGCGGCCAGCGGCGTGCAAACGCTCTGGAGGCGGCGCTTGGCGCCGGGCACATCGCGCAACTGGTAGGCCAGCTTGGCGGTGACCGGCAGCAGCGCCAGCGACGCGGCTTGCGGCTGGGCGGCGACGGTGTCCTGCCAGGTCCCGGAGATCAGCCCGTTGGCACCGGTGGCGATGGCGCCACTGGCCCCGATGGCGGCGTTGTAGTTCAGCGCGACGTCGGTGGCGATATTGTCGGCGGCGAGCCGGTTGCCCGCGATCGACACGATGTTGCGGCGGGTGCGGCCAGTGGCCGCGTTGCCGTCGTCCAGCTCGGGCTCGGCGCATAGCCAGTCGCCGTCGGCGGCGCCAGCGGCAACGGCCTGCGCGCTCTTGAGCACCCAGCTGCCGTTGCGCGGGCTGCCGTCGGCATTGCTGGCAGCTTCGTCGACGAACAGCGTTGCCTGACCATCCTGGCGTGCCACAAAGAGGCGGCCGATCTTGCTGCCGCCCAGCGTCACCGCGAAGGCGCCGGGGAAGCGCTGCTGGTCGGCGTCCGCGGCGAGCGTGCCGTTTTCGCCGCCGGCGCAATTGTCAGCATAGGCGGCGGCGCAGGCGCGCACCGTCCCGTCCGCGGAGATCTTGACCTGTCCCACGGCGGCCGTGGTGCCTGCCTGGCGCAGATAGTTGTAGACGCCCGCGACATCGCTCAGTTGCGCGCCCTTGTTGGCCGCGCTCACGTGGCCCTGGAGCAGCACGCCGCCGCCCGCGAGAAGGTTGGGCACCTGGCCCAGCGCACCGGACAGCACGCCGGCATCGACCACGAACTCAAAGCTGATGGCGCTCGCGGCGGTGGCCAGGGCCGCGGGTACGTCGGCACTGGCTGCCGCCAGCTTGGTGACTTTGTAGGTGTCGCCGCTACGCGTGTAGCTGCCCACGAGCGTGCCGCCCAGGCCAAAGCGGGAATCGAGAAAGCGCAGCGTGACCTGGCCGGCGGCCGGCTGGTCGAGCGCAACGGACACGGTATCGCCGAAGCTCACCGCGCCGACATAGAGCGAGCCGCCCGCCAGTGGCGTGAGCGCGGCCGGCTGCGTCACCGCGCCGCCATTGCTGCCATTGCCTCCGGTGCCGCCGCCGCCTGCTTGCGCAGCCTGCGTCTGGTTGCCGTCGCCGCCGCAGGCGGCCAGCGCTGCCGTTGCCAGGGTACAGGCCACTGCAGCCCATTGCTTTCGCTTGATCATCGATCTTTCACCCGTTCGTTGTTTTCGTTTGTTCTCGTGTGTTCTCGTTTGCCGCCCGCCTGTGGGGGCGGGCGGCGGCAGGGCCACAATCTATGTCGGCTTGATGACGTGCTCGTGACGAAAAGTCTTGAAGCAAAGGCAACCAGGCCGGTGCGATCGCGGGAATCGGCGCATTCCGAAGCAACCTTGCTGGCGGGAGGGCTGCGCCACCGCTGGCGCGGGAGACGGGCTACCATGCCGCCAACTACGCAAAAGGCACCCATGAACGCACCCGCATCGACGTTTTCCGGCTCCCTCGATCCCCAGGCCCTGATCCGCACCTATATCCGCGCCAAGGATGAGAACCGTCCCCATCTGATGGCGCACGCCTTCGCTGCCGATGCCACGCTGGAGATGACGGTCAAGTCCGAGGCCATCGTGTTCCCGGCACGCAGTGAAGGCCTGGCCACGATCAGCGACGTGCTGGTGCGGCGCTTTGGCCAGAGCTACGACAACGTCTACACGTTCTGCCTGGCGGAGGCTCCGCCCGCAGCCGACGCGCAACGCTATGGCTGCGACTGGCTGGTAGGCATGACCGACAAGGCCAGCGGCGGTGTGCGCGTGGGCTGCGGCAGCTACGCGTGGGAGTTCTCCGGGCAAGATGGCGCCCGGCGCGTGCAGGCACTCACCATCGTGATCGAGGCCATGGACGTGTTGCTCGCCGACACCGCACAACAGGTGCTCGACGGGTGGCTGGCCCGCCTGCCCTATCCCTGGAGCACTGCCGCGCATGTTTGCGCGCAGGCTCCGGCACTGGCACAGTTGGCACCGGCGCTGGCGTATCTGCGTTCCGGCGCGGCGCAAAACAGCCGTTGATCAGGCAGCGGCACGTGGCGTTGCCTGGCTTGCCCTCCTAAAGGATCGACCCATGACCCTGCCCTGCCTTGCTGCCCGCCTGACTTCGCTTTCGATGGTCTGCACCCTCGCCCTCGCCGGCCTGCCCGCGCTGGCGCAGGTCCGGCCGCCGGCGGCCCCGCCGGCCCAGCAGAAGACCCAGGTGCCCGGCTACTACCGCATGATGCTGGGCCAGTTCGAGGTCACCGCGCTCTACGACGGCTATGTCGACCTGGACACCAAGGTGCTCAAGTTCACCAGTCCGGGCGAGGTACAAGGCCTGCTCGCGCGCATGTTCGTGGCCTCCGCGCCCGGCATGCAGACCGCCGTCAACGCTTACCTGATCAACACCGGCGCCAACCTGATCCTGGTTGACACCGGCACGGCGGCTTGCTTCGGCCCCACGCTGGGCCGCGTTGTCGAGAACCTGCGCGCGGCGGGCTACAACCCCGCTCAGGTCGATACGGTGCTGCTGACCCATATGCACGGCGATCATGTGTGCGGCCTGATGGCCGACGGCAAGGCCGTCTTCGCCAACGCCAACGTGTATGTCGACAAGGCCGAGGCGGGCTACTGGCTGGACGAAGCCACCGCCGCGCGCGCACCACGGGATGCGCAGTCCTCGTTCGCCATGGCGCGCGCCGCCGTCGCCCCTTACCAGGCCGCCGGCCGGCTGCGTACCTTTGGCGCGGGCGACAAGCTGGTGGCGGGCGTGAGCGCGGTGCCGGCGCGCGGGCATACCCCGGGCCACAATGGCTACCTGTTCAAGTCAGGCAATCAAAGCCTGCTGGTGTGGGGCGATATCGTGCACAGCCACGCGGTGCAGTTCCGCCGCCCAGAGGTGGCGCTGGAGTTCGACGCGGACAGCACGCAGGCGGTGCGCACACGCAAGAAGATCTTCGCCGATGCCGCGCGCGGCAAGCTGTGGGTGGCGGGCGCCCACTTGCCGTTCCCGGGGATCGGCCATGTGCGCGTGGAGAGCAAGGGCTACGCCTGGGTGCCGGTGGAATACGGGCCGCTGCGCACGGACCGGTAAGGTCGATGCGACCCCATGTGCCGCGGCTGCCTCTTAGCGCTTGAACCCCAGCACCAGCACGCCGGCGCCGACCAGCGCGATGCCGGCCCACTCGCGCAGGTTGGGGCGTTCGCCGAGAAAGATCACGGCGAACACCGCCACCAGCAGCAGGCTCAGCTTGTCCACCGGCGCCACCTTCGAGGCATCGCCAATCTTCAGCGCCCGGAAGTAACACACCCATGAGGCGCCGGTGGCAAGTCCGGAGAGCACGAGGAAGATCCACGTCCGCGGCGACAACGCGAGCGGGTTGCTCCACTTGCCCGTGAGCACCACGAAAAAGCTCAGCACCACGATGATCACCGCCGTGCGCACCAGCGTGGCAAGGTCCGAGTTGACGCCTTCCAGCCCGATCTTGGCGAAGATCGCCGTCAGCGCGGCAAATACGGCCGACAGCAACGCCCAATGAAACCAACCGGTGGAAGAAGCCATGTGTTGTTGTGCGCGATGAAGGATTGAGCGGCAGGCCAGCCCGCGGGGCCCGGCTCAGGTGCGCCGGCGCTCCATGGCCACCAGCGAGGGCACAAAGCCGAGCTGCCCGAAGAAGGCCGCCTCGGACGAGCGCCCGGCGCGCAGCACCCACGTGATATCGGGATCGTTGCCGACGATGTGGCGCACCAGCGCGCGGCCGATGCCGCGGCGGCGATGGCTCGGTGTCACCGCGACCATCGACAGGTAGCCGTTGGAGATGTCGTCGCACAGCGCCCGCGCGAAACCCACGATCTCTCCGTTATCGACCGCCACCACCACCCGTTGCGAGTTGGCGATCAGCCGGGCGAAGCGTTCCGTGTTGGCAACGCGGTGCGCCCACCCGTTTGCCGCAAGGAGTTGTCTGGCCGCCTCGATCTCTTCTGGCAGCAGATTGCGGATTTCCATCGGGGCTCCCCATGCAAGCAGATACGGCAACTCGGCGCTGCCCTTCTAATGGGGGGCGTCACGAGGCGAGTGCGGCGCGGGGCCGCAAAAAGACTGCAGGCAGTGTAGCGAGCGCGCGAAGGCCCGTCAATTTGCGGCGGGCCATGTTGCTTCCGCTCTGTAGCGGGGTATCATGTTTCCCATGAATGCCTCGATCTTCTCTTCCGCCCATCCGGCCGATCAGCTGGCCGAGTACTCCGACGCCGACGCGGCGCTGGCTCGCATCCGTGAAATCTACGATGCCTCGGTCGGCGCGATCCGCGCGCGCTTCGACGCCTTCGCCCAGGGCCAGCCGCTGCCGTCCGCGGCACATGCCTGCTATCCCTACCTGGGCATCTCGGTCAATCTCGAAACCATGGTCACCGACAGCCGGCCATCCTGGGGCACGGTTGCCTACCCCGGGGTCTACGGCACCACGGTCACCCGCCCCGAACTGCTGGCCGATTACTACCGCGACCAGATCGAGCGCCTGATACGCTACCACCGCGTGCCCGTGGTGGTCGGCGTCAGCCGCCGCCCGATCCCGTTGCCGTTCGTCATCGAAGCCTCCACCACGGACATCAGCTACACGCAGGCGCGCGAGCTCGAAGCCTCGTTCGTGCTGCCCGAGCTGAGCCGCATCGACGACGCCATCGCCAACGGCACCTATGAGCCGGTGCCCGGCGAAGCCTGGCCGCTCTCGATGTTTCCCGGCGAGCGCGTGGACCTGGCGCTGCAGCGGCTCTATCACTACACCGGCACCGCGCCCCAGCATTTCCAGCGCTTTGTGCTGTTTACCAACTATCAGCGCTACGTCGACGAATTCATTGCGCTCGGCCGCTCGCTGATGGCCGCCGAAGACGCGCAAGGCGCGGATGGCTACGCGCGCTTCGTGGAACCCGGCGATGTGGTGCAAGAGCGTGGCGAGGCCGAGCCCGACGACGCCCTGCGCCCGCGCGCGCTGCCGCAGATGCCCGCCTATCACCTGGTGCGCGAGGACAAGCTTGGCGTCACGCTGGTCAATATCGGCGTGGGCCCGTCCAACGCCAAGACCATGACCGATCACCTAGCCGTGCTGCGTCCGCATTGCTGGCTGATGGTCGGCCACTGCGGCGGCCTGCGCCGCTCGCAACAACTCGGCGACTACGTACTGGCGCACGCTTATGTACGCGACGACCACGTGCTCGATCACGACCTGCCCCCTTGGGTGCCGGTGCCGCCTATCGCCGAGATCCAGGTCGCGCTGCAAGAGGCCGTGGTGCGCGTGACGGGTTTGTCCGGCAACGAGATGAAGACCCGCATGCGCACCGGCACCGTTGTCTCCACCGACGACCGCAACTGGGAGCTCAAGTCCAAGGCGTTGTACGCCCGCTTCAACCAGTCTCGCGCGATTGCCATCGACATGGAAAGCGCCACGGTCGCGGCCAACGGCTTCCGCCTGCGGGTGCCGTATGGCACCTTGCTATGCGTGTCCGACAAGCCGCTGCATGGCGAACTCAAGCTGCGCGGCATGGCCAATGCGTTTTATCGGCAGCGGGTGAGCCAGCATATGTCGATCGGGCTGGAGGCGATTCGCATCTTGCGCGAGGGCGGTGCCGAGCAATTGCACTCGCGAAAGCTGCGCAGTTTTGACGAGCCGGCGTTCCGGTAGGCTGGCGCCTGCCGGCGTTCCCGTGCGAGCGGGGACGCCGGTGTCTTGCATCCCCCACTCACCACGCGGTCGGGCCGCCACGCGTCTTGGCCAGTTTCCCCTCGAAATGCGCCACCAGGAAGTCAAGGAACGCCCTGACCTTGGCTGACATATTGTGCCGTTCCGGAAACACCGCATAGGCCAGATCCAGGCAGCGATCGGCCGCTTCGGAAAGCTTGGCAAGCTCTTCACGCTCGTCAAGCAGGCCAATCTCTGCATGGACTGAGGCAGGCGAAGTGCGTGGCCACGAAAGTGGTTCGCCATCAGCTATTGGCGATATGCCTTGGCAGGCATAGAATCTCGCGCTTCGCCCAGCTTCAGCACCATGACTACGAATCCCCATGCGGTTATTACGCTGGCCAGCCTGACGCTCGCTGGCTGCTTGCGTTACCCGCATGCATCGGGCCATCTCGTTCGCACCGCGACGATCGCCGCCTGCCTTGCCGATCTGGTGGGGCTGGATGCGGCGCACTGCGAGCGCATACGGCTCGCCACGCCGGCGCACGACGTGGGCAAGCTCGCCATCCCCGATGCCATACTGCTCAAGCCTGGCAAGCTGCTCCCCGAAGAGCGGCAGGTGATCGAGCGGCATGCAGAGATCGGCGCGAACATACTTGCGGGCAGTGCGGACGTGCTGATGCGTCTGGCGTCGCAGGTCGCGCACCACCACCACGAGCGTTTTGACGGCACGGGCTATCCGCGCGGCCTGGCCGGCAAGCAGATCCCGCTGGCCGCGCGGATCGTGGCCATCGCCGATGCGTTCGATGCCATGACGGAGTCGCGCTGCTATCGTCCTGGCATGAGCGACGACGATGCGCTGTCGATTGTCTCGGCAGGTTCCGGCACGCATTTCGACCCGGGCGTGGCGAGCGTTTTCCTTGCCAACATCCCGCAGATACTGCGGAGCCGGAAATCAGCGCAAGCGCTGCTGGACGCTGGCTCCGAGATGGCCGTGGTCGCGCGCTTCTATGGCTTGAATCGCAACGCATTGCGGCAGATCCCGCGCCAAGCCGGAGCCTGACGCGGGATCCGCCGCGCGTTCGTTGTGCCGTGGAGCGACATACCGCGATTCGTTAGAAGCGGTAGCCCACACCCATGCTGAACAGCCACGGATCCAGGCTCACGTTCGAGACCTTCACGCCCGCCGCCTTTACATCGCTCGACAGCCACACCTTCTTGACGTCGGCATTGAGGAACCAGTTCTTGGTGAGCTTGTAGTCCATGCCGATCTGCAGGGCCGGCGCCACGCTCCAGCTATCGAGCGACAGCGAATTGTTGGCAATGTCGGCGCCCCAGATGCGCGTGAAGTTCAGGCCGGCGCCGATATACGGGCGGAAGGTGCCGTTGGGAATGAAGTGATACTGCACCAGCAGCGTCGGCGGCAGATGCGTGAAGGAGCCGATCTTGTTCCCATCGAGGTAGACGTTCTGCTTCTGCGGCACGGTCAGCACCAGCTCGGCGGCGATGTGCGGCGTGAAGAAGTAGGTGACGTCGAGTTCCGGAATCCACTTGTTGTTGACCGTGATGCGGTCCGAGGCGCCAACGCCGCCGATCGGGTCGGACTTGCCGGCCATGTCGAGATAGGTGCTGCGCAGGCGCACCATCCAGTTGCCCTGCGCTTCATCGGCAGCAGCAGCGGGCGTTGCGGCAACGGCGCCGAGCACGGCAAGGGTGGCAATGGCGGTGGTGCACAGACGGGTATGCAGGTGCTTCTTCATGATGGTTGGCTCGTGTTTTAGGAAACTTCACGCACAGTTTGGCGCAGCGTTTCCGGTCGAGCCTTGACCGAAAGCAAGAAGATGGGCATCGGTGGCGCGCGCATGCGCATGCGTCGCCGCGTTGCGACAGTCCCGGCCCGTGCCGCGCTCTTTCGCATTTCCAATCCCGGGCCGGGCTTCTAAGGACATGCGCAAATATTCGTGGCGGCAAGTTTGCGCCCGCCTTACGCTGTGCACACAGTCAAGCAACGAGCATGTCGTGGGCGTCCCGCAAGGGCGTCTTTCCGGGTGTGCCCCGTGGGGGCGGGGCACACCGGCTTTTCTGCGCCGAGGCCTTGAGCCCGGGCGCGGGCGGCATCAATCGACCAGGGCTTGTTCGCGCCGCACTTGGCTGGCCGCAAGCAGGTGGCGGTTCACGCCCGACACCACGGCCTTGAGCGATGCCGTGACGATACTGGCGTCGATGCCAGCGCCAAAGCCCGTGGTGGAGTCTCCTACCCGCACTTCCACATAGCAGGCCGCGGCAGCATTGGCGCCGGACGACAGCGCGTGCTCGTGGTAATCCATCACGCGCACCGGCATGTCCAGCGCGCCTTTGAGGCCGCTGACGAACGCATCGATCGGGCCGTTGCCCCGGCCGCGCGCGCTGAGTGCTTCGCCATCGCGCAGCAACGCCACTTCGATCTCCACCTGGCCGTCGCTGCCGGACACCATCTGGTGGCCCATATAACGCAGCGGGGCCTCATGTTCGAGATATTCGCGCTTGAACAAGCCATACAAGTCATCGGCGCTGGCTTCGAGCCCGCTCTCGTCGGTCATCGATTGCACCGCGCGGCTGAACTCGATCTGCAGGCGGCGCGGCATATAGATGCCGTGCACCTGTTCGAGCAGATAGGCCATGCCGCCCTTGCCGGACTGGCTGTTTACGCGAATCACCGCATCGTAGCTGCGGCCAAGGTCGGCCGGGTCGATCGGCAGGTAAGGCACTTCCCAGACCGCATCCGCCTTCTGCTGCGCGAAGCCTTTGCGAATCGCATCCTGGTGCGAGCCGGAGAAGGCCGTGAAGACGAGGTCGCCCACATACGGGTGGCGCGGATGCACGGGGAGCTGGTTGCAATCTTCCACACACTGGCGCACTTCATCGATGTCGGAAAAATCGAGCTCGGGGTCCACGCCCTGCGTGTAGAGATTCAGCGCCAGCGTCACCAGGTCGACGTTGCCGGTGCGCTCGCCATTGCCAAACAAGCAGCCTTCCACGCGATCGGCGCCCGCCATCACGGCAAGCTCGGCGGCTGCCACTGCGGTGCCACGGTCATTGTGCGGGTGCACCGACAGTACGATGTCCGCGCGCCGTGCAAGATGCCGGTGCATCCATTCGACCTGGTCGGCGAAGATATTGGGGGTGCTGCATTCCACTGTGGTCGGCAGGTTGAGAATGAGCGGGCGCGTGGCGCTGGGCTGCCAGATCGCGGATACCGCATCGCAAACCTCGAGCGAGAAATCCAGCTCGGTCATGCTGAAGGTTTCGGGCGAGTATTCGTAGGTCCATGCCGTCTCGGGCATGCCGTCGGTCAGCGCCTTGATCAGGCGGGTGCCCGCCAGCGCGATCTCCTTGACCTCCTCGCGGCTCGCACCAAACACGATGCGGCGAAACGCGGGGGCGATCGGGTTGTAGAGGTGCACCACGGCGCGCGCGGCGCCGCGCACGGATTCGATGGTGCGCTGTATCAGGTCCTCGCGCGCCTGGGTCAGCACCACGATGGTCACGTCGTCCGGGATGCGGTCTTCCTCGATCAGCATCCGTACGAAATCGAAATCGGTCTGCGAGGCCGATGGGAACGCCACTTCGATCTGCTTCAACCCGATCTTGACCAGTTGCTCGAAGAAGCGGAGCTTGCGCTGCGGGTTCATCGGCTCGATCAGGGCCTGGTTGCCATCGCGCAGGTCCGTGCTCATCCAGACTGGCGCGCGCGTGATGCGCTTGGCGGGCCAGGTTCGGTCGGCGATATCTACGGTAGTGGCCGGGCGGTATTTGGTGGCGGGGTTGCGCAACATCATGACGGTTCTCCTTCCTCGCGGGAAGATGCAAGACACAAGAAGCAAAAAACAAAAAGCAAAAGGCAGGACGCAAGATCGCCAGGGCGTTGAAGCGCTCAATAGCGAAGGCGTCAGAAAGCCGATGCGGAAAAAGGGTGGCGCGAGGCTGCCGAACTGCCACTAGGCACTAGGCACTAGGCACTAGGCCCGGCAACCGATCAGTAGGTCTAGCAGTAGCGAGGAGGAAAGACGCGGCGCCGACAGGGCCGGTGCAGCTAGAGCAATGGCGGTACCCAGCGCGCAACCTGCTGCCGGCACGCGCGCGGCTGCAGCGATGCGGGAGGCATCGGCGGCGCGGCGGTGGAAGCAGGTGGCTTGGTGCATTGCGTAGTGTGTGGGAAGCGGTGCGGATGACGCTGATGACGCGGCTTACGCCAATTACCAAGATGCGTCGATCACTAGTACTTGTCACGCATGCCGAGCCCGCTTTTCAGCGGTCGGCATCCGGCAAGAATAGTCGAGAACGCGAACGGGCGTCAAGGACGAGTGCGCCGGGTCCCCTGCGGACAACCGGATGGCCAGCCACCTCCGCCTGGCCATCAGCACGGGCTTGTGACTGAGCCCAGGCGTGCGTCAGCGTACATAAGCGCTGAACTCTCAGCCGTTTGGCCGGTACAGCAGCGTGCACATCGTGACTAGCCTAGATAGCACGCGACCGTCCAATTCCGCCATTTGCCTGTCCGGTCGCGCCAACCTGACGAGTCTGGCCAGCGGCGCCCTGCTTCCGCTTTTGTCGGCAGGGGGCCCGGGATTTAACGCCATACGGGGAGACATCATGAGAAACACCAGGACGTGGCAAGCATGGCTGGCCTGCGCCGCCATGGCATTGCTGATAGCGGGCTGTGGTGGCGGCGGTGGCAGTTCGGGCGCTGCATCGCCCACCACCGCGAGCACCGCGGCGGATACCACCCCGGTGAAATACTCGGTGACGCTCACGATGACCTCGGGACAGGTCGGGGTGGGCCGCAGCATCTCGATGTCAGCCTCGGTGGTGGACAGCAAGGGCGCGGACGTAACGTCGTCCAGCACCTTTGCCTGGACTTCATCCAGCAACGCCATCGCCACCGTGGTGCCGGCCGCAAACGGCAGCGCCACCATCACGGGTGCGGCGGTGGGCACGGCCACCATCCAGGTGGTGGCCACCGTCAAGGCGGCGGACAACAGCACCACGCAACTGCCCGCACAAACCGCCTCGGTGGCCGTGCAGCCCACCGCCGTCAGCTACAACCTGGCACTGTCGAATCCGGTCCTGTCGCTGGTTGACGGGCAGGTGCAGCCGGTCAAGGCGACGCTGGTCGATGGCAACGGCAGCGACGTCAGCGCAGCCGTGCATGACTGGGCCTGGGCCAGCTCGATTAGCAACGTGCAGGTCAGCGCCGCGCAGAATGCCGCATCGCTGACGGGCGTCAACAGCTCGGATACCGTTGCCGCGGTCGGCACGGTCACGGTCTCGGTCACCGCGCCCAATGGCATTGCTGTCAGCGGGCAGATGCTGGTGACGGTGCAGAAGAACACTGGCTACACCTACCGGCTCGAGCTATCGCAAGGGGGCGTGCCCATCAATGCGCTGTCTGTGCTGAACGGCTATCCGCAGGTCTTCAACGCGCGCGTGATCCGCAGCGATTCGCATGATTCCACCGCGGATTTCGACGGCTCCTGGAGCTACGCCGCCACCTCGCCAACGCTCTCTGTCGCGGCGGATCCGGCCACGCGGCAAGCCACGTTGAGCACCAGCATCGTGATCGGGACGCCCACCGTGCAGAGCCTGCTGCAGGTGAGCGCGGCCAGCAGCAAGATAGCGGGCACGCCCAAGGCCAGCCTGACGGTGACGGAGCAGCCGAAGTGGGCGCTGGTCTATAACGGGCCGCAACCGCCCAAGCTGCTGCTGTCGCTGCCCGTGCCGATTCCCGTCACCGCCACGCTCAAGAACTTCGGCGCGGACGTTCCCTATCTTGGCTGCACGGGCTGGAGCTGGACCAGCAGCGCCAACGTAGCGTTCGCGGGTGGCGTCAATGCTGCGCAGATCGTGGTGACGCCTTTGGCGCTCGGCGATTTCACAGTGACCGCAACCTGCACGGCCGGCCCTGAACTGCAGCCGATTTCCATCACGATTCCGGGAACGGTGAGTTGATGCGGCGCCCGGCATGTGTTCCTGCCGGGCGCCGTTGTTGGTGGAGATCGTGCCGCGCAGGTGCGGACGAGGAGGGAAAACGAGAGGGAGGAGATGCCGAAGACGCTGTGAACCAGCGCGGCGAACCCAAAGCGTACCCGTTTCTGCGTGGATCAAAAACGTGGCCAGCGATGGGTTTTGGGGCGTGATCGTGCTGCCAATCAGCGCTTGGCCACGAAGCGGATGACTTGCTCGCCGGCCTGCGTGACCGGCGCCGGCTGCGTGCTGCCGGTGGTGCTGGAGCCGCAGGTATTGCACCCGCCGCTGTCGCAGCCGCTCGCGCAGCCGGCCGCGGCCTGGGGTGCCAGCCAGGCTGCTGCGCGCCGGCGCCAGCCGGTGGCAGCGGTGCCACCCAGGCGTGCCGCCAGCCCGGCCTTGATCCGTTCGCGGGTGCGCGGCGCATAGCGGGCCAGCACGGAGATCATGCAGGCCAGCACGATCAGCGGCACCAGCAGGGTTTCAATGGCGTGGTAGAGGCTCATGGCTGCAATGTCCTCGCGTCAGCTCAGCATCAGGGTGATGTGGTACGTGGCAAAGGCCGCCACGTAGCCAAGCCCGAACAGGTAGGCCGTCGAGGCAGCCATGACCTTCCAGGAGCCGGTCTCGCGCCGGATCACCGCCATCGTGGAGATGCACTGCGGCGCGAACACGAACCAGGCCAGCAGCGACAGCGCGGTGGCCAGCGACCATTGCGCGGCGATCATCGGCACCAGCTGGCTGGCCATGGCGTCCTCGCTGCCGGACAGCGCATAGACGGTGGCCAGCGCGCCCACGGCGACTTCGCGCGCCGCCAGCCCTGGCACCAGCGCGATGCAGATCTGCCAGTTGAAGCCGATCGGTGCAAAGACATGCTCAAGCGCCCGGCCGATCATGCCGGCGAAGCTGTAGTCGATGGCCGGGGCGGTGGCGCCGTCCGGCGGCGACGGGAACGTGGCCAGGAACCACAGCAGCACCGTCAGCGTCAGGATCACCTTGCCCACGCGGGACAGGAAGATGCGGGCACGCTCCCACAGGCCGATTGCCACGTCGCGCGCATTGGGGATGCGGTACGAGGGCAGCTCCATCATCAGCGGGTGGTCGGTGCGGTCGCGGCGGAAATACTTCAGCACGTACGCCACCACCAGCGCGCTCACGATGCCCGCCACATAGAGGACGAACAGCACCAGGCCCTGAAGGTTGAACATCCCCATCACCGTGCGCGCCGGGATGAAGGCGCCGATCAGCAGCGCGTACACGGGCAGGCGCGCGGAGCACGTCATCAGCGGGGCCACCAGGATGGTCGCGAGGCGGTCGCGCGGGTCCTGGATGGTGCGCGTGGCCATGATGCCGGGAATCGCGCAGGCAAAGCTGGAGAGCAGCGGGATAAAGGAGCGGCCGGACAAGCCGGCGCCCATCATCAGGCGGTCGAGCAGGAAGGCGGCGCGCGGCAGGTAGCCGGATTCCTCCAGCGTCAGGATGAACAGGAACAGGATCAGGATCTGCGGCAGGAACACGACAACGGCACCCAGGCCGGCGATCAGGCCATCCACCAGCAGGCTGCGCAGCATGCCCTCGGGCAGATGGCTGCCGACGATCTCGCCGAACCAGTGCACGCCGCCCTCAATGCCGTCCATCAGCGGGGTGGCCCAGGAGAACACCGCCTGGAACATCAGGAACAGCAGCACGGCCAGGATCACCAGGCCGAACACCGGGTGCAGGAGGATGCGGTCGAGCCGGTCGTCCATGGCCGCGGTGCGTGCCGGCATGGTCACAGCGGCATCCAGCAGGCGCTTGACCTCCTGGTGCACGTCCATGTCGGATGCCGGCTCGGGGGCGGCATCCGGCACTTCCGGCAAGGCCGCGTCCAGTGCGGCCAGCAGGCTGGCGGCGCCATCGCGCTTGACGGCAATCGTCTGGACCACCGGCACGCCGAGCGCGGCGGCCAGCTTGTCGCGGTCGATGTGGATGCCGCGCTTGGCCGCGGCATCGCTCATATTGAGCACCAGCACCATCGGCAGGCCCAGGCGGCGCAGTTCCAGCACGAAGCGCAGGTGCAGGCGCAGGTTGGTGGCATCCACCACCGACACCAGCAGGTCCGGGCGCGGCTCGCCCGGGCGCTTGCCCAGGCAGACATCGCGCGTGATGGCTTCATCCAGGCTGGCTGCGTGCAGGCTATAGGCACCCGGCAGGTCCAGCACACGCACTTGCCTGCCGGCCGGCGAGACAAAATGGCCTTCCTTGCGCTCGACGGTGACGCCGGCGTAGTTGGCCACCTTCTGGCGGCTGCCGGTCAGGCGGTTGAACAGCGCGGTCTTGCCGCAATTGGGATTGCCTACCAGCGCAACGCGCAATGCGGGACGCTGGGAAGCGGAAGTCGGGTTGGCGACAGACATATTCTTGGCAGGTGCCCGGTCAGGCAGCGGAGCGTTTGGCGGCGGGCGCGTCGGGCTGCGCTGCCGGCGTGATGCTGGAGACGGTGGCGCTTAGCGCTTCCACGGTAATGCGGGCCGCTTCGGCGCGGCGCAAGGCAAACCGGGTAAAGCCCACCTGGGCGACAAGGGGATCCATGCCGAACGGTCCCAGCGCGATGACCTGTACGGCTTCGCCCGGCACAAAGCCGAGTTCGCGCAGGCGGCGTGCTACCGGATCGTTAGGAGAGTTGTCATCGATCGACACGATGACAGCGGCGGTGCGCCGCGGAAGTTCAGACAACCGCATGTGGCTTCCAGTCCGTTGGCGCGAGGCACGGCACGCGGTCGGCAAACTCACACCAGGGTTGGTAAATGAAAATCGTTCCTATTGTAGCCGATTTGCATGCGGGTGTTTTGATTTCGCGCCGTTGTGCTATTAGTGCGCGAGTCGCGCGCCGCATGCATGGCGCACGACAATGCCGGCGGTCCGCAGTCGCCCCAAAGCGCACCTCAGGCAACAATCGGTTGCGCCCGACCATGCGGCACCCTGTGAGGGTGCCGCGCCTTCCTCGCTGTGCCGCAGCCCGCCCGGCCTAGAACTTGTGCCGGATGCCCGCCACCGCGCCAAGCTGGTTCAGGCCGGTGCCGATGCTGGCCTGGATGCCGTTCAGGCCGACACGCGAACCGTCCTTGTTCTTGACGTATCCGAGCGTCAGGTAGCCATCGGTGCGCTTGGACAGCGCGTAGTCCAGCGTGCCGACGAGGCTCCAGGGATCTTGCGCGCTGCGCTTGTCGTTCATCACGTAGGCCGACGCACTCAACGTCAGCGCTGGCGTAAACGCATAGCTCGCGCCGAGCCAGAACAGGTCGTTCCGGCGCGCGGCCACGGTGGGGGTGCTGCCAATGTCGCCGCTCAGCCAGCGATAGCCCGCGAACACCTTGGCGCGAGCGAACGCGTAGCTGCCGGCTACGGCAATGCGCCGGTCGCGCTGCGCCGGGTTTTGGCCGGACAGGCCGGTGGTGCCCTGCTGCTGGTCGTAGATGATTGTGGCCCCGGCGTTGCCCGTGGTGTATTCCAGCGCGGTGCTCCAGGCGCGGTCGTTCCGTGCGTTGCCGGCGGTCTCGCCCGTGATGGTGCTGGTGGTGCCTATGGTTACGGAGGTCCCGCGCGCGAACGCGTACATCGCGCTTGCCGTCAGCCCGCCGAACTTCCCTACGTACTTGGCGGCGTTGTCATAGCGTCCCGCGAGTGAGCTATCCATCAGGAACGCGGAGTAGCGCGGCGCGATGGCCATGGCGTCGTAGTTGATCAGGATGTCGTAGAGCAGGTTGTTCTGGTGGCCCGCGGTGATCCGCCCATAGGGCGTGTTCAACCCGGCATAGGCCTGCCGTCCGAACAGCCGGCCGGCCTGACCCAACGTGCCCGCATCGATATCGAAGCCGCTCTCGAGCACGAACAACGCGCTGGTGCCGCCGCCGAGATCTTCCGTGCCGCGCAGGCCCCAGCGCGAGCCGGACAGGTTGCCTGAAGCCATCCGGGCGAGGGCGTTGCCGCTGGCGTCGGCGTGGGTGAGGTATTCGATGCCGACGTCGGCGACGCCATAGAGCACCAGGCCGGACTGCGCCCAGGCGGGGGCGGACAGGGTGAGTGCTGCGATGGCGAACGCGAATATGGGCGTCAGGCGGGAGGTGTCTTTCATTGCCTTGATGTCCTTCATGTCCTTCATGTGATTTCCTTACGGCAAGTGCAAACGCAAGGCGCAAGTGGTCGCACGGGACCCGTGATGGCCGTGGCGTAGCGGTGCTGCAATGGGATTGGGTGGGGCGGGCGGCGCGCGTTGCCCCGTGGGTCTCAGTTGGCCTTGGCGAGCTGTAGCAGGCTTTCGTTAGCTTTCGTTGGGCCTTAGTCGACCCGCAGGCCGATCTGCGCGGCGAGCTTCTTCCAGCGCTCGATATCGGTGTTCACCACTTTCTGGAATTCCGCCGGGGTGCTGCTGGCGGTAGCAAATCCCAGTTGGGCGAGATTGGCCTTGACCTCCGGCTTGGCGACGGCCTTGGCGATGGCCGCGTTGAGCTTCTGCACGATGTCCGGCGGCGTGTGCGCCGGGGCCAGGATGCCAAACCACTGGTCCACGTCATAGCCACTGACCCCAAGCTCGCTCACCGAGGCCACGTCGGGCAGCAGCGGCGACCGGCCTTTGGAGGTGACGGCCAGCGCGCGCAGCTTGTTGGCCTTGAGATAAGGCACCGTGTTGCTGAGCGTGTTGATGCTGACGTCGGCCTGGCCGCCCAGCACGTCGGCGAGCGCCGGGGCGCAACCCTTATAAGGCACGTGCAGCAGGTCGATCCTGGCCGAGATCTTGAGGAGTTCGCCGGCAAGGTGCTGGGGCGTGCCGTTGCCGCAGGAGGCGTACGTCGGCGGCTTGCCCGAGCGCCCGGCTGCGAGCAGGTCATTGAACGTCTGGATCCTGGAAGAAACGGGTACGGCGATGACGGATGGCACGGATGCCACAGAGATCACCGCGCTGAAGTCCTTGCCCGGATCGAACTGCAGGTTACGGAACACACCGGGGTTGATGGCAAAGCTGCTGTTGACCACCAGCAAGGTATAGCCGTCCGACGGGCTCTTGGCGACGTACTCGGCGCCGATATTGCCGCTGGCGCCCGGCCGGTTGTCGACCACCACGGGCTGGCCCAGGCTGCGGCCCACCTCCGTACCGATCACCCGCGCCAGCGTGTCGGTTCCCCCGCCCGCCGGGAACGTCACCACCAGCCGGATCGGCTTTTGTGGAAAGTCGCCGCCGATATTGGCGCTCGCCTGCGCAGGCAGGCCGAACAGCGTGGCCCCTAGCAAGGAGATTGATGCGAGACTGCGTACCACGGATAAGGATGTCATTTTTTGCCTCATCGGTTGAAGGAAATGATAGATCAGTGCGGCAGTGCAGGCGGCGCGCTCGGACGCGCCGCTAGTCCCGCCGGATACGAATCGGTGGCCCGGCGAGCTCCGCCGAAGTGTGGGCCTGTACGCCCGCCTCCAGATCGCTGGCGGTCTCGGCGTGGATCCTGAACAGCGGTTGCCCGGCCACGAGCCGGTCCCCCACCGTGCACAGCAGGTCCACGCCAGCGCCAGGCCGGCGTGGCGCGCCGGCGCCGCGCGCAATGCCAGCGATGGCAAAGCCGTCGATGTCCGTGACGACGCCCGCTGTGCTGGCCGGTACGGTGTGGACATGGTGGCCCGGTGCATCCGGTGTCGCCCTTGCGCCCTGCGCGGCCACGATCCGGTCGAATGCGGCGCTTGCGGCCCCGCAGGCAAGCAATTCGCCCGCAATCCGCCGCCCCTCGGCGGGAGATCCCACGGCCGGGTCGAACGCAAGAATCTGTCCGGCAAAGAACAGGGCCTTCTCGCGCAGGTCCGCGGGTGCGTCGGGGCTGCCGTTGAGTACCTGCCGCACATCCCGCACTTCCAGTGCCGGGCCCACACCGCGCCCGATGGGTTTGCTGCCGTCCGTCGCGAACGCGCGCACCTGCATGCCCAGCCCCGCGCCCACCGCTTCGAACAAGACGCCCAGGGCTTGTGCTTCGGCTTGCGACTTGAGCTTCGCCTGCGGGCCGAAGGGCAGGTCGACGATCACGTGGGTCGAACCTGCCGTGTATTTCTTGGAGAGGATGGATGCCACCGACCACCGGTTGGCGTCCAGGCCGAGCGGGCGCGTGATGGCATTCATCACATCGTCGATAGCCGAGTGATTAAGGCGGCCGTTCCAGGCAATGCAGGCCCGCGCTTGCTCCACGCAGCGGCGCACGTCGTCGATGTCCAGGTCCACCCGCGCCACCGTCTCCATGGCCTCGGCGGTGCCGGCCGCGGAGGTGATCGCGCGCGACGAGGTCTTGGGCATTGCCAGCCCGAACGCCGCGACGATCGGCACCACGATCAGCGTGATGCGGCTGCCCGGCACGCCGCCCATGGAGTGCTTGTCCACCACGATGGGTTCGTCCCAGCCGATCCTGGGGGCAAAGCGCGTGCGGGCACGAGCGACGCTGACCACTTCCGCATCGGTGAGGTGCTGCGAGGCAGCCACGAGGAACGCGGTCAGCTCGATCTCCGTATAGCGGCCCTCCACCGCATCGCGCAGCACGGCTTCGTACTCGGCCTCGCTCAAGGCATCGCCGCGCAGCTTCTTGCGCAGCACATCGCGGCTGACGGGGCCGGGAATCCGGCGCAGGCGCACGATGCTGCCGGGCGCAACGCCCAGGCGATCGAAGAGGGCATCGGACAGGCCGATGTCTTCGTCCTGCAGCAAGGCCCGGCTCTCGACCACATGCAAGGCCGCGGGGATCTCGGCCGTTTCCGAGCGCACGGCCATGCGGGTCTGGCCAGCGGCAAAGGCGGGCGACACGTAAGCAATGTGCGCGTCGCCGGTGGCGATCGGCATGCGTCTTGCCTTGAGCGGCGTCGACGCCGTGCGCAGCGCTTCCAGGAAGCGCGCGATGCCCACCGCCATGGCCGCGTCGTTCGATACGCAGACGCTCGCCACGCCTGCGGGAATCGGATCGGGCATGCGCTCCAGCCTGCGTAGCACCGCGTCGCCGGATTCGCGTCCGCGCGCGGCAATGCGCTGCGCCAGCACCTGCAGCGGCGCCGTGACATGGATGACGACGAAGTTGCGCAGCTGGCCGCCCAGCGCGGCAGCAATGCCGCGCGAGCCGTTGGCGATGACGTGCCGGCCGCGCTCCAGTTCATCCAGCAAGCTGGCCGGCAGCCCATAGCGCAAGCCATGCGCTGCCCACGTGATCAGGAAGGCGTTGGCCGCCTCGCGCGCCGAGAATTCGGCCTCCGTCACGCCCTCGTGGTCCTCGCCCGGCGAACCCGTTGGCCGGGTGATGACGCGCCTGGCAAACACATAGCGCGGATCGGCCAGTAGCGCCGCCCTGGCACCGTCCATCAGCGAGTCCTTGCCCGCGCCGCTGGGGCCAACCACGAGGAAGAAGGTGCCGGCAGCTTGCACGGGCTTATCCCGCGTGGTGGAGACCGCCGCCAAAGCCGATGGCCCGACGCGGTTTGGATGGCGGGAGGCTTCCAGGCTGCTTGTGCATGTGTCGTTCCAGGTCTCGGGGTTCTTCATGGTCATCCTCTTCTTTCTCTTGGTCCCATTCCTGGTCCCATTTCGTGCCGCGTATGTCCTCAGACAATATGCTTAGATATCGAAGTACAAAGGCAATGCTAGCACCAGATGAAACCTTGTCAAGATAAGTTCGACATCTAAGAATATGCAAGAGTCAGGCCATCGCCGGGAAGGGCCGTATCCACGGCCTGTGGCGGAGATTCCAGCAATGTCTAGCAGGGAAATCCCTCTGCGGGTGCGTTGCTGCATCGTCGTGGCGCAAGCCCGCACTGATGTAGTGAGCACTACATCAGGACGAAGAAAAATGGTTGGCTGACGAATATCCACCGGGAGAGCGGCATGGCGGAGCATACGGGCGCTTTGCTAACGCGTTATCATGTTTTCCATCATCGGGCGCAGGCATGGCCGGCGCCGACAAGGACTCCCACACCGTCTTATGGCCACTTCAAAACTGACTGAAACGCAGGTGCCCGCCCAGCCAGGCGACATCGCCAACGAGCGCCTGGCGCATATGGTGAAGGACGCCGCCCGGGCCTATATCCGCGCCCTGCAGATGCGCCTGGCCGAACACACGGTCTCCTATGGGCACTGGACCATCCTGCGGATCCTCTGGGATCACGACGGTTTGTCGCAGCGGGAGCTGAGCGACCTGGCGGGCGTCACGGAGCCGACCACGTTCGCGGCGGTCAAGGCGCTGGAAGCGCTGGGCTATATCGAGCGCACGCACCTGCCTGGCAACAAGAAGAATGTCCATGTGTTCCTGACCAAGACGGGGCGCGCCCTCAAGCGCAAGCTGGTGCCGCTGGCCGAGGAGGTCAATGAGATCAGCGTGGAGGGGGTCTCGGCCGAGGACGTCGCGATTGCGCGCAAGGTGCTGATTGCCATCAACCGCAACCTGGCGAAGGACGAGGAAGAGGCCCAGGGCACGGCACGGCGTGTGCCGTCGACGCGCGAGCTGGGCCGGCTGCTGGCGGATCTTTGAACCAGTGACGGCGCTGGCGGCGAGCGCGGCATGAAAAAAGCGCGCGAGGCGGCAGCCAGGCGCGCGTCAAAGTGGCGGGAAGGAGTGACTCCCGCTCACACGGTATCTCTCACACAGTATCTTTACACCGCCAGTTCACTCTGCTTGTTCACACCGCATCGTCCAGCCCGATATCCACGGCCGGCGCGGACTGGGTGATCTTGCTGGTGGAGATGTAGTCAACGCCGGTCTCGGCGATGGGGCGGATGGTCTCGAGGTTGATGCCGCCGGACGCCTCCACCTTGGTGCGCCCGTTGACGATGGCAACGGCTTCGCGCATGTCGGGCACGGACATGTTGTCCAGCATGATCACGTCGACGCCCGCCTTCAGGGCTTCATGCACCTGGTCCAGCCGGTCGCACTCCACTTCCAGCTTGGTCAGCACGGGCAGTTGCCGGCGCGCGCGCTCCACGGCGGCGGCAATGCTGCCGCACACGGCGATATGGTTGTCCTTGATCATCACGCCGTTATCGAGCCCCAGCCGGTGATTCAGGCCGCCACCGCAGGTCACCGCGTGCTTCTCCAGCACGCGCAGCCCCGGCGTGGTCTTGCGGCTGTCGATCAGGCGCGCCTTGGTGCCGGCAATTGCCTCCACGTAGCGGGCGGTATGGTTGGCGATCCCGCACAGCCTTTGCATGATGTTCAGCGCCGTGCGCTCGGCGGTCAGCACGCTGCGCGCCGAGCCGCTCACGGCAATCAGGATGGCGCCCTTGGCGACCTTGTCGCCATCGCTCACGCGCACATCCACATGCAGCGACGGATCGTAGCGGGAGAACACGCGGGCGGCCACATCCACACCGGCGATCAGCATCGGCTCGCGCGCATTCATATAGAACGAACCCGTCTCGCCCTTCTCGATCATGGTGTGGACCGTCAGGTCGCAGGCGCCGATGTCTTCGGTCAGCCACAGGTCAATCAGCTTGTCGGTTGCAAATGGGTCGTACATGCTTGGCTCCAGGGTTCCGGGGGTCCGGTGGGTTGGTGTCGCGGTCTTGATGTGAATGCAAAAAAATACTTAGATATCGAAGTACGTATGGCAATCCTAGCAGTTGCCGTGGCCTTGTCAAGTAATGTTCGACATCTAAGAATAATTTCGCGGCGACGCGCGATGTCCCGGCCTGTCATAAAATGCATGTCGACGCACGGCCGGGCCAGGCCCCGGCCTTCCTGACATGCACAGACGGAGCACAAGACATGATTCTCGAAATAGCGCAGTTCCAGATCAAACCGGGCACGGAGTCGGACTTCGAGGCAGCGGTTGCCAAGGCGGCGCCGCTCTTCAAGCGCGCCCGCGGCTGCCACGCCATGCGGCTGCTCAGGTCGATCGAAAACCCCTCGCACTTCACGCTGGAGGTCAAGTGGGAGACGGTCGAGAACCACATGGTGGATTTCCGCGAATCCGCGGACTTCGCCGAATGGCGCAAGCTGGTTGGCGATTACTTTGCCGCTGCGCCCGACGTGGGCCATGTCAGCGTGGCGGTTGAGGGGTTCTGAATCCGCACTGGCGGGGCAAACCTCCCCCGCTTGAGTAGGGTCCCGAATAACGCAATTGCGTTATTGGTGGGGGACAGTGCGGCGGGTAAGCTGCTTGCACGCTGAACACCCCGTTCCACGCGTATTTGACATGCCACCTGCCGGTAAAGCAGGTGGCATTTTCTTTGTTGATCTAGTGTTTACCCTGACTATGTTCGCCATCGCAGGCGCTCGCCGCATCTTGGGGTGAGCCAGGAGGGCCAGGCCCTCCTGCCGTCCCACCTCCTTATTTCTCATCCCGCATCTTCTCCAGGAAGCGGTCGCGCGCGGGCTCGTCCGTTCCCGCCTTCCAGACGCAATACACCTCCGACGGCACCGTCGCCTGCGCCAGCGGCAAAAACACCGCCCCCGCCATCGCCGACCTTTGCAGCGCCGCCGGCACCAGTGCCACGCCGGTTCCTTGCGACACCAGGGACACCACCGACAGCCAGTGCCGCACCTCATGCCGGATCTGCGGATAGAAGCCTTGCGCCGCGCACATCTCGAAGATGCGGTTGTAGTAGTCGGGCGAGGCCTTGCGGGAGAACAGCACGAAGGGCTCGCCGCGCAACTCGCTCAGCGCCACGGTGGCCTGGCGCGCCAGGGGATGGTCATGCGGCACGCAGCACAGGAAGGGCTCGCTATGGACCAGCGCGGTGGCCAGTTCGTTGGGCACGCGGTCGGTGTGGATGAAGCCGGCATCCAGCCCGTCATGCAGCAGCGCGTCGATCTGCTCCTGTGAGTTGAGTTCCGTCAGCGCCACCTGGATGCCGGGGTAGCCGGCCTGGAACGCCCGCAGGCGCTGGGGCAGGCCGCGGTACAGCATGGAGCCGACGAAGCCGATGCGCAGCCGCCCGACGGCGCCGGCCTCGATCTCGCGGGCCAGCAGGCGGGCCTCTTCGGCCTGGGCCAGCAGCGCGCTGGCCGATTCGCGAAAGGCCCGGCCGGCGGCGGTCAGGCGCACGCCGCGGCTGTCGCGCTCGAACAGGCGTGCGCCCACCGAGGCTTCCAGCTGCTGGATATTGAGCGATAGCGGCGGCTGCGAGATCGACAGGCGGCGGGCGGCCCTGCCGAAGTGGAGTTCTTCGGCGAGGACGAGGAAGTAGCGCAGGTGACGGAATTCCATGGCGATATAAAAAATATATGGACCAAGCCAATTTTAGAATTAGACACGAATCGCCGGACTTTGAATAATGCAGACAAAGTATCCGGCGCCAACTGCCGGCACACACAGGAGATACCCCATGCAGACCAGCGCAGCGCGCCAAACTGTCGTTTCGGCCACTTTGTCCGCCTCGCCCGCCTCGGCCGCGCCCGCACCCTCTGCCACGCCCGCGCATCCGGTGCCGGACCAGCAAGGCGTCAACCTGTTTGCCAGCGACCCGGACCTGCGCGCGCTGCTGCCGCTCTACCTCCCGCCCGACCTGTTCGCCCACCTGCTGCCCCACCTCGATCGCATGGGCGCGCTGGCCGGCGGCGTGCTGGACGAACTCGCGCATATCGCCGACCAGAACAAGCCCACCTTGTCGCACCGGACGCGCACCGGCATCGATGCCCAGCGCATCGACAAGCATCCCGCTTACGTGGAGCTTGAGAAGGTGGCGTTCTCCGAGTTCGGCCTGGCGGCGGCATCACACCGTGGCGGCGTCCTCGGCTGGGACAAGCCGATGCCCGCCGCGGCCAAGTACGCGCTGACCTACCTGTTCGTGCAGGCCGAGTTCGGCCTGTGCTGCCCGCTGTCGATGACCGATTCGCTGACCCGCACCTTGCGCAAGTTCGGCGACCCGGCGGTGGTCGAGCGCTTCCTGCCGAACCTCACCACGCAGGTCTTCGAGGACCTGCACCAGGGCGCCATGTTCATGACCGAGCAAGGCGCGGGCTCCGACGTGGCCGCCACCACCACCCGCGCCGCGCGCGATGCGCAGGCAGAGGGCGGCTGGCGCCTGTCGGGCGACAAATGGTTCTGCTCCAACCCGGACGCCGCGCTGGCGATGGTGCTGGCCCGCGTCGAGGACGAAAACGGCGAGGCCGCACCCGGCATCAAGGGCGTGTCGCTGTTCCTGCTGCCGCGCACGCTGGCCGATGGCAGCGCCAACCACTACCGCATCATCCGGCTCAAGGACAAGCTTGGCACGCGCTCCATGGCCAGCGGCGAGATCCGCCTGGAAGGCGCGCATGCCTACCTGGTGGGTGAGCTCGGCCGGGGCTTTGTGCAGATGGCCGACATGATCAACAACTCGCGCCTGTCCAACGGCGTGCGGGCGGCCGGCCTGATGCGCCGCGCCTTGTCCGAGGGCCAGTTCATCGCGCGTGAGCGCCGCGCCTTTGGCAAGCGCCTGCTGGACATGCCGCTGATGCGCCGCCAGCTGCTCAAGCTCGCGCTGCCCACCGAGCAGGCCCGCACCATGGTGTTCCAGACCGCCGAGGCGCTGCGCCGCGCCGACGCCGGCGAGGCTGATGCCTATGCGCTGATGCGCGTGCTGACGCCGCTGATCAAGTTCCGCGCCTGCCGCGATGCGCGCAAGGTCACCGGCGACGCCATGGAGATGCGTGGCGGCTGCGGCTATATCGAGGAATGGAGCGACCCGCGCCTGGTGCGCGACGCGCATCTCGGCTCGATCTGGGAAGGCACCAGCAATATCGTTGCCCTTGACGTGCTGCGTGCCATCCGCCGCGAAGGCGCGCTGCCCGTGCTGGAAACCCACCTCGCGGGCTTGCTGCAAGCCACGCCGATGCATGCCGGGGCGCGCGCCACGTTTACTGCGGCAATCGCCGGGGCTGCGAAGCTGGCTGCCCGCGCCGCCGAAGCCGGTGCCGATGGCGACGTGCTGGCGCGCCAGGCCGCCTCCGCGCTGTACCACGTGACCAGCGCGGTCGCCATGGCCTGGGAGGCCGGCCGCATCGGCTCGGTACGGCGTATGCGCCTGGCCCAGCTGGTGCTGCTCCATCGCGTGCTGCCCCAGGATCCGCTGGCCGGCGAGGCCGAGCCTTACTGGATGGCCGACACCATTGCGCCGCCCGCCGACGGCGCCGTGAGCGCCACCGGCGAGGTGGCGCAGGTCAACCTCTTCTGACGCATTACCGCAAATCCGACAAGCCCCCGCGGCGCCGCATCGGCTGCCCGGCGCAAGAAGACCTAAACCAGGAGACAACCATGACCCTCTGGCAACGCCTCGCCGCTGTCGCCGCCTGCACCCTCTGCGTGGGCATTGCCCCCGCGCTGGCGCAGAAGGACTTTCCGTCCAAGCCCATCATGATGATCGTGACCTACCCGCCCGGCGGCCCCACCGACGTGATGGCGCGCACCCTGGCGTCCGCGCTCAAGGGCAGCCTTGGCCAGACCGTGGTGGTGGAAAACCGCGCCGGCGCCGGCGGCAACATCGGCGCCGAAGCCGTGGCGCGCGCGGAGCCGGATGGCTACACGCTGATGTTCGGCACCTCGGCCCCGCTGGCGATCAATGTCAGCCTGTACCGCAAGATCAACTACGACCCGGTCAAGAGCTTCGCGCCGATCATCCAGATCGGCCAGTTGCCCAACGTGCTGGTGGTGAACCCCTCGGTGCCCGCCAAGACCGTCGGTGAGCTGATCGCCTACGGCAAGGCCAACCCGGGCAAGCTGACCTATGCCTCGTCCGGCAATGGCGCGTCCTCGCACCTGGCCGGCGTGCTGTTCAACAACCTGGCCGGCACGGACTTCCGCCATATTCCTTACAAGGGCACCGGCCCTGCGCTCAACGACCTGCTTGGCGGCCAGGTGAGCATGAGCTTCACCGACGTGCTGACCGCGCTGCCCTTTATCAAGAGCGGCAAGTTTCGCGTGCTGGGCGTGACCACCAAGAGCCGCTCGCAGGCGCTGCCCGATGTGCCCACCGTGGCCGAGCAGGGCGTGCCCGGCTTCGACGTCTCGGTGTTCTTCGGCGTGGTCGCCCCGGCCGGCACGCCGCCGGCGGTCATCGCCAAGCTCAACCATGCCTTTGCCGATGCGCTGCAACAGCCCGAAGTGCGCAAGACCCTGCAGGCGCAAGGGCTGGAACTGCCGCCGTCGACGTCGCCCGAGCAGCTTGGCAGCTTCGTCAAGGCAGAGGTGACCAAATGGCGCGGCGTGGTGCAGAAATCGGGGGCGCAGCTGGACTGAGCCAGGGGCACGCTCCGCCAAGCCAGGCTATGAATCATGGCCGGTTCGGCGGTAGTATCGACGTTTGCCAACCTGCGTGCAGTCCAATGCACCTGGCGGCATGGGGGCGAATTCGTGGGCATCGCGGCATAGCGGTGCCCGTTTTGCCTTCATGCGGCCCCAACCTACTCTGTGCCCGCCATGACCGATCTCTCCTCGCCCGCGCCCGTCAACGAATTTGCCGGTGAAGCGCCGGGCCTGCTGTTTGCCCTGCCGATGCCCATGGCCCGCGTGTTCGGCCTGACCGGCGTGCACATCAACGCCAAAGAGGCGCGCGTGAGCATGGCCTACCACCCGGACCACACCAACAGCCGCGGCGACGTGCACGGCGGCGCGCTGGCCACGCTGCTCGATTGCGCGCTGTCCTGCGCCGCGCGTGGCCACGATCCGCGCCGCTTTGGCGTGGCCACGATCGACCTGTCGGTGCATTTCACCGCGCCCGGGCGCGGCGAGCTGACCGCCACCGCCTGGTGCGAGCGGCGCGGCCGTTCCCTGTGCTTTGCGCGCGGCGAGATCCGCGACGCGCAGGGCGAGCTGCTGGCGCTGGCCACCGGCACCTTCAAGCTGCTGGATCGCACGCCCGCGCCGGCCGCCTGAGCCAACCCGCGTTTTTCGTCGCACGTTCATCGCCGCAGTTATGGAACCCCTCTCATGAGCAAACTCCCTGTCTCGCCCGGCGCGCTCGCCGGCATCCGCGTGGTCGATCTCTCCCGCATCCTGGGCGGGCCGTTCTGCGGCCAGATCCTTGGCGACCATGGCGCCGACGTGCTGAAGATCGAGCCGCCCCAGGGCGACGATACCCGCACCTGGGGCCCTCCGTTCAAGGACGGCGTGGCCTCTTATTACTTCGGCCTGAACCGCAACAAGCGCGTGATGCGGCTGGACCTGACCGCCGATGCCGACCGCGAGGTGCTGCTTGCCCTGCTGGCCGACGCCGACGTACTGGTCGAGAACTTCAAGACCGGCACGCTGGAAAAATGGGGGCTGGGGTTTGACGCGCTGTCGGCGCGCTTCCCGCGCCTGGTGCACTGCCGGGTTTCCGGCTTTGGCGCGGATGGCCCGCTGGGTGGCCTGCCCGGCTACGACGCGGCCATCCAGGCCATGGCGGGCATCATGAGCATCAACGGCGAAGCCGGCGGCGACGCGCTGCGCGTGGGCTTGCCGGTGGTGGACATGGTCACCGGGCTGAACGCCGCGCTGGGCGTATTGCTGGCCCTGCAGGAGCGCGAGCGCAGCGGGCGCGGCCAGTTTGTCGAGGCGGCGCTGTACGACTCGGGCCTGTCGTTGCTGCATCCGCACGCGGCCAACTGGTTCATGAGCGGCAAGGAGCCGACCCGCACCGGCAACGCGCACCCGAACATCTACCCGTACGACACCGTCGCCACCGCCACCGACCCGATCTTTCTCGCAGTCGGCAACGATCGCCAGTTCCGCATCCTGTGCGAGCACCTGGAGATGCCGGGGTTTGCCGACGATGAGCGCTATGCCACCGCTGGCGCGCGCTCGGTCAACCGTGCCACGCTCAAGGTGGAGCTGGAAGCGCGCATGGGCAAGCTGGATGGCAAGGTGCTGGCCGATACGCTGGTGGCCGCCGGCGTGCCGTGCGCGCCGGTGCTGTCGGTGGCGGATGCCTTGCAGCATCCGCACACCGTCCACCGCGAGATGGTGGTGGAGATGGCGGATGGCTACAAGGGCCTTGGGTCGCCCGTCAAGCTTAGCCGCACGCCCGCCACCTACCGCTACGCGCCGCTGGCCGAGGGCGACCAGTTCCTGCCGCGCGACGCCGCCAACGACAGCCAGTAAGCGGCGGGGCTGTGCCCGCTCGGTGGGTGAGTGGGTCAGTGGGACAGTAGGTCAGTAGGTCAGTGGGGAATCATCCCCGTGAACACATAAGCCTGCAGCATGGTGATGATGCCCACGATCACCGCGAACAGCAGGCTGTGCTTCACGGTAAAGCGGAACAGCTCGGATTCCTTGCCGACCAGCCCGGTGGCCGCGCAGGCTACCGCGATGGATTGCGGCGAGATCATCTTGCCGGTCACGCCGCCGGTGGTGTTGGCCGCCACCAGCAGCGTGTCGGATACGCCGATCTGGTGCGCGGTGGTGCTCTGCAACGAGCAGAACAGCGCATTGGACGACGTGTCCGAGCCCGTCAGGAACACGCCCAGCCAGCCCAGGAAGGGCGAGAAGAACGGAAACGCCGCGCCCGTGCCGGCCAGCAGCAGTGCCAGTGTCGACGACATGCCCGAGTAGTTGGCGACAAAGGCGAAGCCCAGCACCAGCCCGATCGACAGGATCGGGCGGCGCAGCTCCATCAGCGTCTCGCCGAAGGTGGCCAGCGCAGCGCCTGGCTTCATGCGCAGCAGCACGGCAGAGATCAGCGCGGTCAGCAGGATGGCGGTGCCCACCGCCGATACCAGGTCGAGCTTGAACACCGCCTCGTAGGCCTTGGGCTGTGCCACGATCGGCGCGGCCTTGATCACCAGCTGGTCCAGCGCCGGCACATGGAACTTCAGCACCCACCCAGCCAGCGCGCCGTTGCCGGCGAACAGCGCCTTGAACGACGGCAGGCTCCACACCGTCACGATGGCGGTGAGGATGCCGAACGGCGCCCACGCGCGCACGGTCTGCGCCACGGTGTAGGGCGAGGCGCGGCGGTTGTTGCCCGCCCCGTCGCCCGCACCGTTGCCGAAGCTGCCCGCATCGCTTGCCAACCCGCCACCCATGCGCGCCAGTGCTGCCGCACCGCCGCCCGCCTTCACCGCGCCGCCAGCCCGCTGGCTTGCGCTCTTGGGCTGCCACACCTTGAGAAACAGCGTCAGCGACACCAGGCTCACCAGCGCCGACGTGATGTCCGGCAACTCCGGCCCGATATGGTTCGAGGTGAAATACTGCGTCACCGAGAAGCTCGCGCCGGTCACCAGCGCCGCCGGCCACGTCTCTTTCACGCCGCGCTTGCCGTCCATGATGAACACCAGCCAGAACGGCACCGCCAGCGACAGCAGCGGCAATTGCCGGCCCGCCATCGCGCCGATGTGCATGGCATCGATGCCGGTCACCTGGCCCGCCACGATGATGGGAATGCCCATGGCGCCGAAGGCCACCGGCGCGGTATTGGCGATCAGGCACAGGCCCGCCGCATAGAGCGGGTTGAAGCCCAGGCCCACCAGCAGGGCTGCGGTGATGGCCACCGGCGCACCAAAGCCCGCGGCGCCTTCCAGGAAGGCGCCGAAGGCAAAGCCGATCAGCAGCATCTGCAGGCGCTGGTCATCGGTGATGGCCAGCACGGACGCGCGGATGATGTCGAACTGCCCGGTCTTCACCACGATCTTGTAGAGGAACACCGCGGTCACGATGATCCACGCGATCGGCCACAGGCCGTAGGCAAAGCCGAAGCCCGCAGCGGCGAGCGCCTGCGGCACCGGCATGCCGTAGGCGAAGATGGCCACTCCGATGGCGAGGAGCAGCGTGATGGCTGCTGCCACGTGGCCTTTCATGCGCAGCACGGCCAGGGCGAGGAAGAAGAAGAGGATGGGTAGCGCTGCCGCGAGTGCGGACAGCCATAGGCTGCCTAGTGGTGTGTAGGTCTGGGTCCAGGGTTGCACGGTGGGTCTCCTCCGGGGATTGCGTTTGAGTGATCTGGATTGGGGCGTTTTGTTGCTTGTGTTTTTTTGTCTTGTTTTTGTTGCCTGACTGCGAAGTCAAAGGATTAAGGTCAAAGGCGGTTTCACCACCCCTGCGGGGCGGCGACCTACTTTCTTGTCTTGCCAAGAAAGTAGGCAAAGAAGGCGCTCCATACGGCCTGGTAAACCTTCACGGCTCGCTTTGCATCGCGTGGGGGGCTCGCTTCGCATTGCTGTGGTCTGCTGGCGGGCCTTTGGTCAGCGCATTTGTTGTGTCTGTTCCTGGTGCCTGCTTACTCTGCCTGCCCACGCTCGCGCAGCAAGTCCGACAGACTGCGCGGCGCTGGGGTAAGCGGTGCGCGGTGCCGGGTCCACCCGAGCTGCTGTTTTGGGGTCAGCACCCGCAGCCGCGTGGCGGCCCAGCGGAACAGCCGGTAGGCGAGCGGATGCGCGAACGCGCCGCTCCAGAAGCGCCAGACCAGGTGCTCGCCGCGACTGAACTTGGCGCCCTGGCCGCGCAGCGGATGCGCAACCTGTTCGTCGGGATCGCGGTTGGCTTCGGTGCGCAGGCGGATCAGCAATTGCGGAATCGGGATGCGCACGGGGCAGACTTCGCCGCAGGCGCCGCACAGGCTGGAGGCGGTGGCGAGGTCCGCCGTGGCATCGAGCCCGAGCAGGTGCGGCGAGATGATCTTGCCGATCGGCCCGGGGTAGGTGGTGCCGTAGGCATGGCCGCCGATGCGCGTGTACACCGGGCAATGGTTCATGCACGCGCCGCAGCGGATGCACTGCAGCGTGGCGCGCAGTTGCGCATCGGCATAGGCCTGGCTGCGGCCGTTATCCAGCAGCACCAGGTGCACCTCGCGCGGGCCGTCACGCTCGTCCGCGCGGCGCGGGCCGGAGATCAGGTTGAAGTAGGTGGTGATGGCCTGCCCGGTGGCCGAGCGCGTCAACAGGCTGGCCAGCGGCACGATGTGCTCAAGCCGGGCCACCACCTTCTCCATGCCCATGATGGCGATATGCACATCGGGCACGGTGGTGGACAGGCGGCCGTTGCCCTCGTTTTCCACCAGCCACAGCGTGCCGGTGTCGGCGGCGGCAAAGTTCACGCCGGACAGGCCGATGTCCGCGTTGACGAATTCCTGGCGCAGCGCGCGCCGGCCGGTCTGGATCAGTTCGTCCACGTCCTCGGTATAGGGCGTGCCGGGGATATGCTGCTCGAACAGCTCGGCAATGTCACCGCGCGTCTTGTGGATGGCCGGCATCACGATGTGCGACGGTTTCTCGCCCGCGAGCTGCACGATGTACTCGCCCATGTCGGACTCGATGCAGTCGATGCCACGCTCGGCCAGGTAATGGTTCAGCTCGATTTCCTCGCTGGCCATCGACTTGCCCTTGATCACGCGGCTTGCCTGGCGCGCCTGCGCGATGCCGTGCACGATCGCATTGGCCTCGTCCGCGGTCTCGGCCCAGTGCACCTGTACGCCGGCCGCAGTGAGCTTGTCCTCCAGTTGTACCAGCAGGTCCGGCAGTTGCGACAGCGCGTGCTGGCGGATCGCTTCGCCCAGGTCGCGCAGTTGCTCCAGCTCATCGCCGTCGGGGAACTGCACCGCGCGCTTGGCCTGGAGGAAATCCATGGCGCCACGGAAGCTGCTGCGCAGCTTGGGGTCGTCCAGCGCCGCGCGCGAGCGCGCCTTGAAGTCCGCGGCGGGCACGAAGTGCAGGGGGGCGGCGCTGCCCCGGGCAGTCGTCGATGTACTCATTGCGCGGCTCCCGTCCCGGCGCTGCCGGTCACGATAATGACCCACAGCTCGCGCGGGCCATGCGCGCCGTAGGCCAACGTTTGCTGGATGTCCGAGGTCTTGGATGGGCCGGATACCAGCACCAGGTTGGTCGGCATGCCCGCGCTCCAGCGCTCGGCGCGCGCGGCGCAATGCAGGTCCGGATGCAGCGTCTCGGCGTACACCAGCGCGATATGCAGCGGCGGCACCAGCGAGACCGTGCGCGGCGTTTGCGCGTCGGGCGCCAGCACCAGCGTGCCGGTGGCGGCAATGCCGGAGCGCGCCACGGTGAAGCCCGCGTCCACGGTGTCGAAGAGTTCCGCCTTCCATGCTTCGATGGGGCGCGCGTAAGACAGCGGCGCCACGCTGGCGGGCAAGGCGCGCACCAGTGCGGCGCCTTGCGCGGAGGCGGGGTCCAGCAGCAGGCGGCGCACGCCGGCGGCAGCGAGCCTGCCTGCAAGTTGCGCGGGCCAGGCCTCGGCGCTGGCGCACCACGCCAGCGCGTGCGATGCGCTCAGTGCCGCCTGCATGGCCTGCGCCAGCTCTGCGGGGGTGGCCGCCTCGCGGCGGGCGTCATAGTGCGCGTCGATGCGCGCATCCAGCTGGCTGGCATCGGCAGTGGTAGCGGGTGCGGCTGCGCGTAGCCGGCCCAGCATGCGCTCGCGGGCGCTCAGTGTGCTCATGCTTGCTCCTTGGCGGCGCCGCCGGTACGCCGCCACAGGAAGGTGGCGAGATGCTCGACAGGCAGCGGCGCCCCCTGGTGCCTGGCCGCATGCCCGATATTGAGCAGGCAGCCGCAGTCGGCTGAGACCAGGCGGTCGCAGCCGGTGGCGCAGGCCGAGGCGATCTTGTCCTGCACCATGGCGCCGGAGATGTCGGGATGCTTGAGCGAGAAGGTGCCGCCAAAGCCGCAGCATTCGGATTCGCGCTGATGCTCGGCACGCGTGACGCCGGGCAGGGCGTCGACGAGTGCCACGCCATGGTCGCGCGTACCCATTTCTCGACGGGCGGCGCAGGAGGTGTGCAGCACCACGGTTTCGGGCGGCTGGCCGGCGACGCCGCTCACGTCGAAGCGGACTTTCAGCACGTGCAGCAGGAATTCGCTCAGCTCGTACACGCGCTCGGCCAGCAGGGCGGCCTTGGGGCCGGCCACGGGATCCTCCGCGAACAGCTGCGGCCAGTGGTGCCGCATCATCCCGGCGCAAGAGCCAGAGGGCACGATCACCGGCCACGGTTCGGCGAACAGATCCAGTTGGGCCAACGCCACCGCCCGGGCCTGTGCCGGGTTGCCGCTGCTATAGGCAGGCTGTCCGCAGCAGCTTTGCCCACGCGGGAAGTGCACGGTCAGGCCCTCTCGCTCCAGCAGCCGCACGGCGTCCAGGCCGGCTTGCGGCACGAACATGTCGACCAGGCAGGTGGCGAACAGGTAGACCTGTGCCGGGGCAGGGGGATAGCGCCTTTGCTTCATGTCTCGCTCCGTGGTGCGGCCGCCTGGCTGTGGGGCCCAGGGCTGGCCGTTGTTTGAGCGCATAATTCCGCGAGACGCGCGCCAGTTCAAATTGGTTGGACCAGTTGGGCGTGGCGAATGGATTTCGGAGCGAGTGGATGGCGGCGGGCAGGCAGGCGCGCGGGCGCGTGGAAGAGGTGATGCGGAAACTGGAAACGGCGATGCTGGACGGCACCTGGCCGGCTGGTGCCCGGCTGCCCGCGGAGCGGCTCCTGGCCGAGCAATATGGCGTGGCGCGCAACACCATCCGCGAGGCGACCCAGCGGCTGGCGGCGCGAGGCTTGCTGCAAAGCCGGCAGGGCGCCGGGGTGTTCGTCACCGAGCAGCTGCGCACCGGCTTTGCCTCGCCATGGCGCCAGCTGGTGGCGGACCACCCGGTGCTGCGCGACGATATCCTGGAGTTTCGCCGGGTGCTGGAGGGCGCTACCGCTTACTTTGCCGCAATGCGCGCGGATGCCGCGGATCTCAAGCGCATCCGCGGCCTGCTCCGCGCGCTGGAAGCCGCCCGCCAGCAAGACGACAAGGCCGCCGAGGCCGAGGCGGACGCCAAGCTGCATGAGGCCATTGCCCAGGCCTCGCACAACACCATGTTCCTGCACCTGCATACCAGCGTGATCGGCATGCTGCGCGAACACATCACCATCAACGGCACGGGCCTGCGGGTGCAGGACGAGGATGCCTCCGCGCTATTGCTGCTGCAGCACCGCACGCTGTGCGAGGCCATCTGCGCGCGCCGCCCGGAGGAGGCGCGCACCGCCATGCAGACGCATATCGACTTTGTGCGCAGCCGGGTTGAGCAGCGAGGAGACGGGGCAAGCGCCTGAAGCTGGGCACTGGATCGGCGGGCACCGGATCGGCGGGAATTGGTCCTACCGGTGGCGCCGTGCGTCAGATCAGGCCCTTGTTGGACAGCTCGCGCTTGAGATAGGCGTAGTAGATCGGCCCGGCAATCACGCCGGCGACGCCGTACAGCGACTCCATCAGCAGCATGACCGTGAGCAGCTCCCAGGCGGCGGCATTGATACGCGCGCCGATGATGCGTGCGTTGAGGAA
The DNA here is from genome assembly GCF_056398045.1 of Cupriavidus sp. 05L411. NCBI lineage: Bacteria > Pseudomonadati > Pseudomonadota > Betaproteobacteria > Burkholderiales > Burkholderiaceae > Cupriavidus > Cupriavidus sp. 05L411. The sequence continues at coordinate 262,243 of NZ_JBFTOQ010000009.1, forward strand.
ATACTCGAACTTGTGGATCACCACCAGGTAGAACAGCGAGGCGATCGCCATGGGCAGCGAGACCGACAGCGAGGCCACCACGATGCCCGTGTTCGACACCAGGTTGCCCAGTACCGGCAGCAGCCCGACCAGGAACGTGAAGGCGACCAGCGTCTTGGCCAGCGGCAGGTGCACGCCAAACAGCGGCAGCACCACCAGCAGGTAGACCGCGGTGAGCGCGGTGTTGATCAGCGAGATCTGCACCTGGGCGAAGATGAACTGCGAGAACGCCAGCTGCAGGTTGCGGGCACGTTCCACCAGCGCCGAGGCCAGCGGCCGGCGGTTGGGCTTGGAGATGGCGCGGTACAGCGCGACCATCGCGCCGATCACCAGGCCGATCAGGATATGCGCGAGGCTGCGCAGCACCTCGGTGCCGAACTTCTGCGCCATCTGCGCGTGCTCGCGCAGCCAGGCAATGAGGGCGTTGGCCAGCTCATCCACGCCGCGCGGCAGCGCGTCGCTGACCCAGACCGGCAGCTGGGCGCGGGACTTGTCGATGATGTCGGCGGTGCGGATCAGCAGGGTGTCGAGCGTATTGCCGTCGCCGCTGACAAAGCGCACCAGCGCCCAGCCCCCAAGCGTGAGCCCCAGCAAGGTGACAGCGGAGAGAATCGCCACCGCCAGGGCGTCGTGGCGCTGGTGCAGGCGCACCAGCTTGGGCGCCAGCACGTCCACCAGCGAGTACAGCAGCAGGCCCGCCATGAGCGCCGCCACCAGGTTGGCCTGCATCACCATCCAGAGCGCCAGGGCGGTCAGGATATAGGCGGCAGTCGTGACATTGAACCACTTTGCATCCGGCAAGCGGGGTATGCGTGGCGGATCGGGTTGATTCATCAAGTCTCCTGCATTGAGGGGCCGCGCCGTCTGGTGGACGGCCGGGCGTCTGTGCATTGTACGGCGCTCGATTGTCCGATGGGCGGACGGCGAAGGCAAGCGCCCGGGCGGCGACAATGTGCGCCCGTGGTTGCTATGATCGGGCTGTTCGCGGGCCCGCCAGCTGACCGAGACAGATCCCATGACCTTTGCCCACACCGTAGCCTCGCGGCGGCATCTCTTCGCCGATCTCAAGACCCTGCTGGCCAAGGCCAGCCCGGCGCGCTCGGGCGACTACCTGGCCGGGCTGGCGGCTGCCAGCGAGGAGGAGCGCATGGCCGCGCGCATGGCGCTGGCCGAGGTGCCGCTGGCGCACTTCCTGGCCGAGGCGCTGGTGCCCTACGAGGACGACGAGGTCACGCGCCTGATCATTGACAGCCATGACGCCCAGGCCTTTCACGAGATCGCGTCCTTCACCGTGGGCGACTTGCGCAACTGGCTGCTGCTGCATGAGACCGACTCCGCGACGCTGGCGCGGGTGGCGCCGGGCATCGCGCCGGAGATGGCGGCGGCGGTGAGCAAGCTGATGCGCAACCAGGACCTGATCGCGGTGGCGCGCAAGTGCCGCGTCGTCACGCGCTTTCGCAACACCATCGGCCTGCCCGGACGGCTGGCGGTACGGCTGCAGCCCAACCATCCCACCGACGATGCCCGCGGCATTGCCGCCTCGATGATCGATGGCCTGCTCTACGGCTGCGGCGATGCCACCATCGGCATCAACCCCGCCACCGACAGCCTCGGTGCCATCGTCAAGCTGCTGCGGCTGGTCGACGACCTGCGCTGCCGCTTCGATGTGCCCACCCAGTCCTGCGTGCTGACCCACGTCACCAACACGCTGCGCGCCATCGAGCAGGGCGCGCCGGTGGACCTGGTGTTCCAGTCGGTGGCCGGCAGCGAGCGCGCCAATGCCGGCTTTGGCATCAGCCTGGCGCTGCTGCGCGAGGCGCATGACGCCGCGCAAAGCCTGGCGCGCGGCACGGTGGGCAACAACGTGATGTATTTCGAGACCGGGCAGGGCAGCGCGCTGTCAGCCAACGCGCACCACGGCGTGGACCAGCAGACCATGGAGGCACGCGCCTATGCGGTGGCGCGCGCGTTCTCGCCGCTGCTGGTCAATACCGTGGTGGGCTTTATCGGCCCCGAGTACCTGTACGATGGCAAGCAGATCATCCGCGCCGGGCTGGAAGACCATTTCTGCGGCAAGCTGCTCGGCGTGCCGATGGGCTGCGATGTCTGCTACACCAACCACGCCGAGGCCGACCAGGACGATATGGACACGCTGCTGACGCTGTTCGGCGTGGCCGGCATCAACTTCATCATGGGCGTGCCCGGCGCCGACGACATCATGCTGAACTACCAGAGCACCTCGTTCCACGACGCGCTCTACCTGCGCGACACGCTGGGCCTGCGCCCCGCGCCCGAGTTCGAGGACTGGCTGCAGCGCATGGGCATCCTCGGCGCGGATGGCCGGCTGCTGGAGCTGGCCGAACGCCAGCCGCTGCTGCAACTCGCGCACGGCCTGTAACGCGTCATGGCCAGCCAACGTTTTCCCGCCCGCACGAGGCCCGCGTCATGAGCCAGAAGCTGATCCACGACAACCCCTGGCAGCGCCTGCGGCAGTTCACCGTGGCACGGATTGCACTGGGCCGCTGCGGCAACAGCCAGACGACGCAGACCGTGCTCGCGTTCGGCCTGGCGCATGCGCAGGCGCGCGACGCGGTGCATGCGCCGCTGGCGCGCGCAGTCATTGAACAGGCATTGCGCAATGCCGGCTTCGACACCGTGGCCGCGCACAGCGCCGCACCGGATCGGCAGCACTACCTGCGCCGCCCAGACCTTGGCCGCCAGCTCGACGACGCCAGCCGCGCGCTGCTGGCGCGGGCGCGCACTGCCGAGCTGCCCGACGTCGTCTTCGTGATGGCCGACGGCCTGTCCGCGCTGGCGGCGCAGCGCCACGGCGTGCCATTGCTGCTGGCCGTGCGCGAGCGCCTGCCGGGCTGGCGCATCGGCCCCGTGGTGGTGGCGGAGCAAGCCCGCGTGGCGCTCGGTGACGAAGCCGCACTGCTTCTCGGCGCGCGCCAGGTGGTGATGCTGATCGGCGAGCGCCCCGGGCTGAGCTCGCCTGACAGCCTCGGCGTCTACCTGACGCACGACCCGCGCCCCGGCCGCACCGACGCCGAGCGCAACTGCATCTCCAACGTGCGTCCCGAAGGGCTGCCCTATGCGCAGGCCGCGGCCAAGCTGGCCTTCCTGCTGCGTGGCGCGCTGGCGCTCGGGCGCAGTGGCGTGGATTTAAAGGACGATAGCGAGCATGGGGTGTTGCCGGAGCCATCGGCGCAGCAAGGACAGTTGGGGAACTGACTGGCCATCGCGGATTTCCTACTCGTTTATCGGTCAACGATATACAATTCCACCATGATCCAGTCGTTCAAATGCGAGGACACTGCAGCGTTGTTCTCAGGCCGGCGCGTTCCGCGTTCGGCGATTCGCCAACATCAGGGCAACGGCTGAACGCAAGCTGGAGATGCTTGCGGTTGCTGCCTCGCTCGACTTCCTGCGGTCCCCACCTGGCAACAGGCTCGAAGTGCTGGGAGGCGACCGCAAAGGGCAGCACAGCATTCGCATCAACGATCGGTGGCGAGTGTGCTTCGTTTGGACGCCCGATGGCCCGGAGGCCGTCGAGATCGTGGACTATCACTGAAAGGAGATCACCATGGCCCGCTTCCATAACGGTATGCGACCGGTCCATCCCGGCGAAATCCTCCGCGAGGAGTTTCTCGTCCCGCTTGGCATGAGCGCCAATGCGCTCGCCGTGGCGCTGCACGTCACCGCGGCTCGCATCAACGACATCGTGCGCGAGCGCCGGGGCATTACGCCGGACACCGCCATGCGGCTGGCTCGCTACTTTGGCGGCGACGCCGAGTCCTGGCTCAACCTGCAGCAGTCTTATGACCTGAAAGTGGCTCAGCGCGAACACGGCAAGGAGATCGCTGCCCAGATCGCGCCACGCGACCTGGAAGCGGCTTGATGACATCCTCCCGCCCTTCAGGCGGGCTTCTTGCCGCGCTCACGCAAGATCAAACACCCGCCCCGGGCTGAGGATGTTGTGCGGGTCCAGCGCGCGCTTGAGCAAGCGCATCAATCCCAGTTCCTCCGGCGAGCGCGAGCAGTGCAGGTAGGGCTTCTTGTGAAAGCCGATGCCGTGCTCGGCGGAGACGCTGCCCTTGAACTCCTGCACCACGCCGTACATCACGTCGGAAATCTCATGCTCGGGGAAGTCGTGGTCGGTGGCGCCGGGCAGGTACACGCTGACGTGCAGGTTGCTGTCGCCCACGTGGCCGAAATTGACCGGCTCGGCATGCGGCCACACCGCCAGCAGGCGGGCGCGCAGCGTCTCGGCGAATTCACCGATGCGGCCGATCGGCAGGCTGACGTCATAGGCGGCATTGGGCGACCACATCACCGGGAATTCGGCCACCGCATCGCGCAGTTGCCAGAAGCTCTGCGCTTCCTTGTGGCTGGATGCGACCGCCGCGTCCTGGATCAGGCCGGCTTCCATCGCGGATTCCAGCATGCCTTCAAAGACCGGCGCATCCTGCGTGGCGTCGTTGCCTTGCAGGTCGAGCAGCACGTAGAAGGCATGGCCGGCGGGCAGCGGCGCGCGCACGCCGGGCACGCGCGTGGTCACCAGCCCGTAGAAATCCGCCCACATGACTTCAAAGGCTGACAGCCGCCCCGAGAGCTTGCGCTGCGCATGGCGCAGCAGACGTACCACGTCATCGTAGGTTTCGAGCGCGCACAGCGCCGTTTGCGTCGCGCTGGGCAGCGGTGCCAGACGCAGCACGGCGCGGGTGATCACGCCCAGGGTGCCTTCGCTGCCGATAAACAGCTGGCGCACGTCATAGCCGGCATTGTTCTTTTGCATCTTGTTGAGCGACGACACCACCGTGCCATCGGCCAGCACGGCTTCCAGTCCCAGCACCTGGTCGCGCATCATGCCGTAGCGGATCACGCGGTTGCCGCCCGCGTTGGTGGCGATATTGCCGCCGATCTGGCAGCTGCCGCGCGCGCCCAGGTCCACCGCCAGCAGCCAGCCGGCCGCGCGAGCCGCTTCCTGCGCCGCCTGCAGCGTGGTGCCGGCCATCACGGTCATGGTGCCGGCCTGCGCATCGATCTCTTCCACGCCGCGCATGCGCTCCAGCGAAAGCACCAGCTCGCCGCCTTCGGGCGTGGCTGCGCCGGCCAGGCCGGTCAGCCCGCCTTGCGGCACCACGGGCTGGCGCAGCCGATGGCATAGCGCCAGCACGGCGGCCACGTCTTCCGTGTTGCGCGGGCGCACCACCGCCAGCGGCGGCACCGCGCCGAGCGGCGCATACCAGTCCTTGCGAAAGCGGGCCTCGATGGCGTCGCCGGTTTGCAGCCCGGGCGCGTCCAGCAGCGTGGCGAGTTCCATGAGCAGGGCGGAGGACGGGGCGGGTTGGGGAGCGAGGCTTGCCATGTGCGGTGTGTGTGAAGGAGAAGGGGGCTAATGCTATGGGAGGATGGGCATAGCGTTAAGGGCCAATCGGGCTGGTGACGATGGCACCATCGCCGCAATGGGGCTCATTGCGCCATGAACGCTGAGATCGCCTGGGCCAGGAAGGCGCGATCGGCCGGGATGTTGTGCGGGTTCCCGGCCCGGTGCCCGTAGTCCGAGGGAATCGGCCGCAGCGTGGCGGTGCGGGCTCCGGTGAGCTTGCCGATTTCCGCGGCGTTGTCCTCGGCCTGGAAGTAAGCATCGGTCTGGCCGGGCATCAGCAGCACGTGCGCCCGGATCGCCGCCAGCGCGCGGTCCAGGTCGCCGCCGAAGGCATCGCAGCGGCTGATATCGCCGTTTTGCCACGTCCACAGTTGCGCCAGCAGGTCGTTGGCGTCACGGCGCGAGAAGTTGACGTCCCAGGTCTTCGCCAGGAAATCCTCCAGCGAGGCAAAGCCCGATTGCCGCCACAGTTCGTCGCGGTAGAACGCATGCGACAGCGCCCAGCCGGCGTACACGCGGCCCATGGCGCGGTACCCCGCGCGCGGCGGCTCGGTGAAGCGTCCATCCTTGAATGCCGGATCGGCAGTGAGCGCGGCCCTGACGCCCTCGAGGAAGACCTGGTTGAACGGCGAGCATCGCGCGCTGCCGCAGACCACGGCGATCCGCTCGACCATGTCCGCATGGCAGGCGCCCCAGTGGTAGGCCTGCATGCCGCCCATCGACCAGCCGTACACCAGGGCGATCTTCTCGATGCCGAACACTTCCTGCAGCAGCCTGCGCTGCACCGCCACGGCGTCGTGGTAGGTCACGCAGGGGTAGGCGCCCGGCGCGAACCGTGCCGCGGCATTCGACGGCGACGCCGACAGGCCGTTGCCGAACAGGTTCGGGATGATGACGAAGTAGCGTTCCGGATCCAGCACCCCGCCCGGCGCGACCAGCCATTCAGTGTCGTAATGCTGCGCGCTGAACGAGGTCGGGTAGACGATCACGTTGTCCTTGCGGGCGTTGAGCGTGCCGAAGGTCTTGTAGGCCAGCTGCATGCCGGGGAAGGCCTGGCCGGATTGCAGCGTCACGGTGCCTGCATCGAACAGCGCGTAGTCTTTGTCGACGGTCATGTCAGCAGCTCCAGGTAGGGATGGCGGCTATTGTGCCCGCACTCGCATCAGCACACTCAAGCACCGCTCCAGGCCTCCCGGTTGATCCCCGCCACTGGCGCGCGGCGTGGCGCCTGCGTGCGCGCCAGATGCTCCAGCGCGGGTTCGATCACCTCCGCCAGCTTGTGGAAGGCCGGCGCGATCTCATCGTCCGGCACGCAGGCATACCCCAGCAGCAAGCCCTGGTTGGTCGCCCGCGCGGGGTCCGCGAAATAGCGCGACAGCGGCCGCGTCGACAAGCCCTGGGTACGCGCCGCCATGCTGATGCCGAGGTCGTCGGCGCCCGGCGGCAGGTGGATCACCATATGCAGCCCGGCTTCATGCGTGGAGGTGGGCCAGTCCGCGCCCAGGCGCGTGGCGATGGCCTCGCGCAGCAGCCCCTGGCGTTGCGCGTAGCGCTGGCGCATGCGGCGGATATGCGTGGCGTAATGCCCCTCCTCGATAAAGTCGGCCAGCACCGCCTGCTGCACCAGCTGCCCCTCGCGGAACAGCTCCGACAGCCCGGTTGCGAAATGCGGCGCCAGCGGCTTGGGCAGCACCATGAAGCCCATGCGCAGGCCGGGGAACAGCGTCTTGGAAAACGTGCCCATGTAGATCACGCGGTCATGCTCATCCAGCCCCTGCAGCGAGGCAAGCGGGCGGCCCTCGAAGCGGAATTCGCTGTCGTAGTCGTCCTCCACGATCCACGCGCCGCGCTGGCGCGCGTATTCCAGCAGCATGCGCCGGCGCGACAAGCTCATCACCATGCCCAGCGGATATTGGTGTGACGGCGTGGCAAAGATAAAACGCGGCGGGTTCTGCAGCGTGGCCGCATCCGGGGCAAGGCCTTCGCTATCCACCGGCACGGGGATGGTTTCGATGCCGGCGCTGTTGAGCAGGCTGCGCGTGCCCCAGTAGCCGGGGTCTTCCATCCAGGCCTTGTCGCCGACATCGCCCAGCAGCCGCGCGATGAGGTCGATGGCCTGGTGGATGCCGGTGGTCAGGATGATCTGCTCCGGCTCGCAGCGCACTGAGCGCACCAGCCGCAGGTGCTCGGCCAGCACGCGGCGCAGCGGCAGGTAGCCACCGTTGTGCGCATACGTCAGAAGCTCGGGCTTGGGGGCGCGCCAGTGCTTGTTCAGCAAACGCGCCCAGACCGCGTGCGGAAACAGCGAAACGTCGGGTACGCCGGAGACGAACGCACCCCATTGGCGATCCGACGCACCAGAATGCGACACCAGATGCTGCCCGCGCCGCGAAAGCGCGAAGCGGTTTGGATTTTGCTGCGCTGCGAGCACTGGCATGGTGCCACTTTGTGCCCTAACGTTGTGCAATGCACTATGGTCGGGAAAACTCTGCGACACGAAGGTGCCACTTCCGCTGGCTGCGGTGACATAGCCCTCCGCCAGCAACTGCTCAAATGCATAAAGCACGGTATTGCGGGAAACCCCTATCTCCTTCGCAAGCAGGCGCGACGCAGGCAGCTTGCTACCCGCAACCAAAGACCCAGCAAGGATTTCCTGCCGAATGATCTCGTAGAGCTGGCGGTTCATATGCGCGCCGTTTTTATCCGCCGCACCATCCGCGGGCCGCTCCAGACGCTGCAGCAGCAGCTCCGACAAAATCGTCTCTTTCAAAGTGGCCCCGCGCGAAAAGAAAAATATGGATCTATGTATGGTACCAATGATCGGCTAAGTTTCGACACATCTTGTTTCGATCGTCGTTTTTCTCAACGACGTTTTGCCGATCAGGCCGATTCGATCCTCTCCGGGCACGTTCCAAGCGCGCGCACCGGACAGCCAGTGGAGCCACTTATGCAACGTCCCACCGCTATGCCCGCTACGCCCTCTATCCCCGCCACCCCCGCGCTTTCCACCGATGCCATCGCCGCCGCCGTGCGCGCGCTCGAGCCGTACATGGTGCGTACGTTGTCGGAATTCGTGGCGGCACCCAGCCCCTCCGGGCAGGAACAGCCCGCCGTGGCGTTCATGGAGGGCGCGCTGCGCGAGCTGGGCCTGGAGCCGGAGCGCATCTACCTGCGCAGCGAGACGTTGAAGGACTTGCCGCTGTTCTCACCGCCATGCTGTCCGGACGGCGGACGCTATAACCTGCTGGCTACGCATCGCCCGGCAACGAAGGGCGGCCGCTCCGTGCTGTTCAACGGCCACCTGGACGTGGTCCCCACCGGCCCGGAGTCGATGTGGCGCCAGTCGCCGTATGCGCCGTTTGTCGAGGACGGCTGGCTGTTCGGCCGCGGCGCGGGCGACATGAAGGCCGGCATCATCTGCACGCTCGCCGCCTATAAGGCGCTGAAAGATCTCGGCGTGCAGCCCGCCGGCGCGGTCGGCTTCAATGCCGTGCTCGAAGAAGAGAACACCGGCAACGGCGCGCTGGCGACCGTGGCCGCGCTCGCCAGCGCGGTGGGCGCCGGCAAGCTGGCCTCGTTCGACACCGTGGTGATTCCCGAGCCGCTGGGTGAGAGCCTGATGAGCGCGCAGATGGGCGTGTTCTGGATGTTCGTCGAACTCACCGGCCGCCCGGCGCATGCCGCCTACATGACCACCGGCGTGAACCCGGTGGAGGCCGGCATCGAGGTAATGGCCGACCTGCGCAAGCTCGAGGCCGAATGGAACCTGCCGCAGAACCGCCCCGCCGTGTACCGCGACCACGCGCACCCGATCAACTTCAACCTCGGCCAGATCCAGGGCGGCGAATGGAACTCGTCGGTGCCCTGCACCTGCACGCTCGGCATTCGCATCGGCTTCTACCCGACCATGAGCGTGACCGATGCCAAGGCGCGCGTCGAAGCCTGCGTGCGCGGCACGCTGGAGCGCCTGGCCAGCAACCTCACGCTCGATCTGCGCTACGAAGGCTTCCACGCCCCGGGCTGCGAGTTCGATCTCGATGTGCCCAGCATGCAGGCGCTTGGCGAAGCCCACCGCAAGGTCAATGGCGAAGAGGTGCGGCGCGAAGCCACCACCGCCACCACCGACGCGCGGCATTTCCGCCTGATGCTGGAAACGCCGGTGACCTGCTACGGCCCGCAGGCCCGCAACATCCATGGCATCGACGAGTCGGTTTCCATCCAGAGCATGGTGCGCGTTGCCACCACGCTTGCACAGTTCATGCACGACTGGTGCGGCGTAGAGCCGGTCAGCGCTTGAAGTCCACGCAGCAACTCGTCTTCGCGTATCCGCAGATCACGATCACCACCACAGGAAACTGACCGATGAAACACCTCACCCAACACCTGAAAAAGAGCTTTGGTAAAAGCCTGGTGTCGATGGCGCTGGCAACCGCCGGCCTGGCCCTGGCACCGGCGCTGTTGCCCGCGGGCAGCGCGGTTGCGCAGACCGTTGGCGGCACCTTGTCCGGCATCGTGCAACCCGAGCCGCCGATCCTGGTCAGCGCGATGAACTCGCAGGCGCCCACGCAATATGTCGCCGGCAAGATCTACCAGGGCCTGCTCACCTACGGCCCGGACCTCAAGCCGCGCCCGGAGCTGGCCAAGTCGTGGAAGATCTCGCCTGATGGCCTGACCTACACGTTCGAGCTGCAGAGTGGCGTGAAGTGGCATGACGGCAAGCCCTTCACTTCCGCCGACGTGGTGTTCTCGATCGACAAGATGCTGCGCGAAGTGCACGTCCGCACGCGCGCCGTGCTGAACAAGTACATGGAATCGATCCGCGCCGTGAACGACGGCACGGTCGAGATCAAGCTCAAGGAAGCGTTCCCGCCGTTTATCTCGATGTTCGAGACCGGCACCATGCCGATGATGCCCAAGCACATCTACGACGGCACGGACTACCGCAACAACCCGGCCAACCAGAAGCCTGTCGGCACCGGCCCCTTCATGTTCAAGGAATGGAAGAAGGGCGCCTATATCAAGCTGGCCAAGAACCCCAATTACTGGAAGAAGGGCAAGCCCTACCTGGATGAACTGGTGTTTTACGTGATCCCGGACTCGGCCTCGCGCGCGGTGGCCTTCGAGAAGGGCGACGTGCAGGTGCTGCGCGGCGGCGACGTGGACAACGTGGACGTGAAGCGCCTGCGCGCGTTGCCCAATGTGGAATACACCACCAAGGGCTGGGAGCTGTTCTCGCCGATGTCGAACCTGTTGATGAACATGCGCAAGCCGCCGTTCAACAACGTCAAGGTTCGCGAGGCGGTGATGCACGCGCTCAATCGCAAGATGATCGTGGACAACATCTTCTTCGGCATGGGCAAGCCAGCGGTCAGCCCGTTCGCCTCCGCCACGCTGTTCTTCGACAAGAGCACGCCGGTCTATGACTTCAACCTGAAGAAGGCGCGCGAGCTGATCAAGGAGTCCGGCGTCAACGTGGGCCAGTACCCGGTCAAGATCCTGTCGTCATCCTATGGCGCCAACTGGGACCGGCTTGACGAGTACATGAAGCAGATGCTGGAACAACTTGGCTTCAAGGTCAGCATCGAGTCCGCCGATGCCGGCACGTGGTCCGCCCGCGTCAGCAACTGGGACTTTGACCTGACCGCCACCTACACCTACCAGTACGGCGACCCGGCGCTGGGCGTGGAGCGGCTCTACGTGACCAAGAACATCGTCAAGGGCACGCCGTTCGCCAATGTGCAGGGCTACAGCAATCCGCAGGCCGATGAACTCTGGGCCAAGGCCAGCGTCACCATGGACCCGGCCGAGCGTCAGAAGCTCTACAGCCAGGTGCAGAAAATCCTGATGACGGAAGTGGCCGCAGGCAACCTGTTCGAGCTGGAGTTCCCCACGCTGTACCGCAAGAACGTCAAGAACCTCGTGACCACCGCCATCGGCCTGAACGAGTCGTTCGACAACGTTTCCATCGAGAAGAACTGAGTACGCCAGAGTACGCCAGAGTACGCCGCTACCCAGGTAACAAGTCGCCAGTCAGTTCACGCGCCGGGCCATCCGCCCGGCGCGTGCGTGGAGCATGCCGTGAATTTCCTCTCTTTCCTGCTATCCCGACTGTGGAAGGCCCTCGTGGTCGTCCTCGGCGTGGTCATCATCAATTTCTTCCTGATCCGCATGGCGCCCGGCGACCCCGCCACCGTGCTGGCGGGCGAGGCCGGCGCGGGCGATGCCGCCTTCGTTGGCCAGTTGCGTCAGCAGTTCGGGCTGGACCAGCCGGTGCTCACGCAGCTTGGCATCTATCTCAAGGGCGTGGCCAAGCTCGATCTTGGCTACTCGTATCGCAATCACCTGCCGGTGCTCGACCTGATCCTGGACCGGCTGCCCGCCACCATCGTGCTGATGAGCGGTGCCTTTGTCTTTTCCCTCGTGCTTGGCGTGTTTCTCGGCGTGATCTCGGCGCGCACGCGCTATGAGAACAAGCGTCGCTGGATCGACAGCGCGGTGATGTCCGCGGCGCTGCTGTTGTATGCCACGCCGCTGTTCTGGCTCTCGCTGATGGCCATCATCCTGTTCTCGGTGGTGCTGGGCTGGCTGCCGGCGTTTGGCATGGAAACCATCGGCGCAGGCTATACCGGCCTGGCGCGCATCCAGGACGTGGCGCTGCACATGATCCTGCCTACCATCTCGCTCGGCTGCTTCTTCATGGCGGTGTACGTGCGCCTGACCCGCGCCTCGATGCTGGAAGTGATGGGCATGGACTTCGTCAAGACCGCGCGCGCCAAGGGCGTGCCTGCTGGACGCGTGATCCGCGTGCATGTGCTGCGCAACGCGCTGCTGCCGGTCATTACCTTTGCCGGCATCCAGCTCGGCCAGATGGCAGGCGGCGCGGTGCTGACCGAAACCGTGTTCTCCTGGCCGGGCATTGGCCGGCTGATGTTCGACGCCCTGCTGCAACGAGATTACCAACTGCTGCTCGGCATCTTCTTCGTCACCTCGGCGCTGGTTGTGTTCTTCAACCTCGCGACCGATATCGTCTACCGCTTCATCGATCCCCGCATCTCGGTGGGCGGCAAGGGAGCCACGGCATGAAAGCCTTCGCACAACGCTATTGCCGCAACTACGGCGCCGTGATCGGCCTGGTCGTGCTGCTGCTGGTGGTCGCCGTGGCGCTGCTGGCGCCGGTGCTGTACGAGGAGTCGCCCTGGCTGATGGTGGGCGATCCGCTGGTGCGTCCGTTTGCCGACGCGGCGTTTCCCTTTGGCACCGACATGCTCGGGCGCGACATCACCGCTGGCATGCTGTACGGCGCGCGCGTCTCGCTGCTGGTGGGCGTGATCTCCACCGGCGTGGCGCTGGTGTTCGGCATCCTGATCGGGTCGGTGGCCGGCTATTGCGGCGGACGCATCGACGACGCGCTGATGCGCTTTACCGAGTTCTTCCAGACCATCCCGCAGCTGGCGATGGCGGTGGTGATCGTGGCGATCTTCAATCCCACCATCTACTCCATCGTGGCCGCCATCTCGGTGGTGTCCTGGCCGCCGGTGGCGCGTCTGGTGCGCGGCGAGTTCCTCACGCTCAAGCAGCGCGAGTTCGTGCAGGCTGCGGTGGTGATCGGGCAGAAGCCGCTGCGCATCATCCTCACGCAGATCCTGCCCAACGCCATGTCGCCCATCATCGTGTCGGCCTCCTTCATGGTGGCCACGGCAATCCTGACGGAGTCCGCGTTGTCCTTCCTGGGCCTGGGCGACCGCAACATGATGAGCTGGGGCTTCATGATCGGCGCGGCCCGCACCATGATCCGCGAAGCGTGGTGGATGAGCGTGTGGCCCGGCGTGGCCATCCTGCTGACGGTGCTGTCCATCAATCTGATCGGCGAAGGCCTGAACGACGCCATGAACCCGCAACTGCGCCGCCGTGGCGAGTAACGACAAGGAAGACGCCACCATGCAAGCACAAGACAAGCTACCGCTGCTATCCGTGCGCGACCTCACCATTGCGCTGCCTACGGGCGGTGACCGTGCGCACGCGGTGAAGGACGTCAGCTATGACCTGCACGCCGGCGAGATTCTCTGCATCGTCGGAGAATCCGGCTCGGGCAAGTCGATGAGCGCCAACGCCATCATGGGCCTGCTGCCGCCGTACCTGAAGCCGCAGGGCGGCCAGATCCTGTTCCAGGGCAAGGACTTGCTCACGCAGGATGAGCAGACCTTGCTGTCCATGCGCGGCAAGGCCATGGCCATGGTGTTCCAGGAGCCGCTGTCGGCGCTTAACCCCGTGATGACGGTGGGCGACCAGATTGCCGAGGTCATGCGCGTGCACGACGCCTACCCCGGCGAGGCGAGGACAAAGCGCGTACTGGAACTGCTGGAGTTCGTTGGCCTGCCCGATCCGGCCACGCTGATCCACAGCTATCCGTTCCGCCTGTCGGGCGGGCAGCGCCAGCGCGTGGTGATCGCCATGGCGCTCGCGCTGGAGCCGGCGCTGCTGATCGCCGACGAGCCGACCACTGCCCTGGACGTGACCACGCAGGCCCAGATCCTGGCGCTGATCAAACGCATCCAGGCCGACAAGGGCATGGGCGTGATGTTCGTCACGCACGATTTTGGCGTGGTGGCGGAAATCGCCGACCGCGTGGCGGTGATGGAGCGGGGCGTGCTGGTGGAGGTAGGCCCGGTGCAGCAGGTGCTCAACCATCCGCAGCATCCCTATACGCGGCGGCTGATCAGCGCCGTGCCGCATGGCCGCGCCAAGGCGCGCGACCAGCAGGCGGCCGAGACGGTGCTGGAAGTGCGCGACCTGCGCAAGACGTATTCCTCCGGCGGCGGCCTGTTCAGCAAGAAGCGCGTGGTCAACGCCGTGGACGGCGTGAGCTTCAGCGTGCGGCGCGGGCAGACGCTCGGCATCGTCGGCGAATCCGGCTCGGGCAAGTCCACCATCGGCAAATGCCTGCTGAAGCTGACCGACATCGACGGCGGCGAGCTGCTGTTCGACGGCCAGGACATCGCCCGGCTGACGGAGCGCCAGTTCCGCCCGCTGCGCAGCGATGTGCAGATGATCTTCCAGGATCCGTTCGCCTCGCTGAATCCGCGCCATACGGTGGGCCGCATCATCACCGATGGGCCTGTCGCCAATGGCGTGCCGCTGGCGCAGGCGCAGGCGCGCGCTCGCGAGCTGCTGCAGCTGGTGGGCCTGGAGCCTTCCGCGTTCGACCGCTATCCCAACCAGTTCTCCGGGGGGCAGCGCCAGCGCATCGGCATTGCGCGCGCGCTGGCGCTGGATCCCAAGTTGCTGGTGGCGGACGAGTCCGTCTCCGCGCTGGATGTCTCGGTGCAGGCGCAGGTATTGCAACTGCTGGCCGACCTGCAGAAGCGGCTGAACATCGGCCTGATCTTTATCACCCACGACCTGCGCGTGGCCGCTCAGATCTGCCACCACGTGATCGTGATGCATAAAGGCCGCGTGGTGGAGTCCGGCCCGCCAGACCAGATCTTCGACGCGCCGCAGCATGCCTACACGCAGCGGCTGATTGCAGCGATTCCCGGCAAGGAGTGGGACCCGGCCCTGATCCGCGCCGCGGCCTGAACTCAACCGCACAACCCCGACAGCACAACCCCGACAGCACAACCGATATCAAAGATGGAGCAACAGATGAAGAATGCCGAACTGGTTCGCCGCAAGGATGCCGCTACGCCCCGTGGCGTTGGCGTGATGTGCAACTTCTACGCCGAGCGTGCCGAGAATTCGGAGATCTGGGATGTGGAAGGCAAGCGCTATATCGACTTCGCCGCCGGCATCGCCGTGCTCAACACGGGCCACCGCCACCCGCGCCTGGTCGAAGCCATACAACGCCAGCTTGAGCGCTTCACGCACACCGCCTACCAGATCGTGCCGTACGCCAGCTATATCGAACTGGCCGAGCGGATCAACCAGCGCGCGCCCGGCCGCAGCGCCAAGAAGACGGCGTTCTTCACCACCGGCGCGGAGGCTGTGGAGAACGCCATCAAGATCGCGCGCGCCGCGACCGGCCGCCCGGGCGTGATCGCCTTCTCCGGCGGCTTCCACGGCCGCACCATGATGGGCATGGCGCTGACCGGCAAGGTGGTGCCGTACAAGGTGGGCTTTGGCCCGTTCCCCGGCGAGGTCTTCCACGCGCCGTACCCGTGCGCGCTGCATGGCGTGTCGGTGGAGGACGCGCTCAAGGCGATGGAGCACCTGTTCAAGGCCGACGTGGATCCCAAGCGCGTGGCCGCCATCATCTTCGAGCCGGTGCAGGGCGAGGGTGGCTTCAACGTGGCGCCGCCGGCCTTCGTCAAGGCGCTGCGCGCGATCTGCGACGAGCACGGCATCCTGCTGGTGGCCGATGAAGTGCAGACCGGCTTCGGCCGTACCGGCAAGCTCTTTGCCATGGAGCACTACGACGTGGCGCCCGACCTCACCACCATGGCCAAGAGCCTGGCCGGCGGCATGCCGCTGTCGGCGGTGTGTGGCCGCGCGGAGGTGATGGACGCCCCCGCGCCCGGCGGCCTGGGCGGCACCTACGCTGGCAACCCGCTGGCCGTGGCTTCCGCCCTGGCCGTGCTGGACGTGCTGGAAGGCGAGCAGTTGATCCCGCGTGGCGCGGCACTCGGCCAGCGCCTGGTAGCGCGGCTGGAAGCCCTGAAGGCGCGCGTGCCGCAG
The DNA here is from genome assembly GCF_056398045.1 of Cupriavidus sp. 05L411. NCBI lineage: Bacteria > Pseudomonadati > Pseudomonadota > Betaproteobacteria > Burkholderiales > Burkholderiaceae > Cupriavidus > Cupriavidus sp. 05L411. Next base: position 278,345 of record NZ_JBFTOQ010000009.1, read on the forward strand.
ATCGCCGAGATCCGTGGCCTGGGCGCGATGGTGGCGGTGGAATTCCGCCGCGCCGATGGCGCGCCGGATGCGGAGTTCACGCGCGAGGTGCAGAACCGCGCGCTGGAGCAAGGCTTGCTGCTGCTGTCCTGCGGCGTGTACGGCAATGTGATCCGCTTCCTGTTTCCGCTGACGATTTCCGACGCGGTGATGAACGAAGGGCTGGATATCCTGGCCGATGTGCTGACGCGCTGAGCCACGAAGCCATCCACGAAGCCATCCACGAACAGACAAAGAGAGTCAGAACGATCATGCAACTCAAAGACCCCACCCTGCTGCGCTCGCAAGCCTTTATCGGCGGCCAATGGCAGAACGCCGACAGCGGCGCCACCTTCCCCGTGACCAACCCCGCCGACGGTTCGCTGATCGGCACCGTCCCGCTGATGGGCGCGGCGGAAACCACCCGCGCCATCGAGGCGGCCCGCGTGGCGCAGGCCGCATGGCGCCGCAAGACGGCCCGCGAGCGTGCCCAGGTGCTGCGTGCCTGGTACGACCTGATGCTGGCCAATGCCGACGACCTGGCCGTGCTGATGACCACTGAGCAAGGCAAGCCGCTGGCCGAGGCGCGCGGGGAAGCCGTCTACGCCGCCTCTTTCCTGGAATGGTTCGCCGAGCAAGCCAAGCGCGTCCACGGCGACGTGCTGGCCACGCCCGCGTCCGACAAGCGCCTGCTGGTGGTCAAGGAACCGGTTGGCGTGTGCGCGGCCATCACGCCGTGGAATTTCCCGTTGGCCATGATCACCCGCAAGGCCGGCCCGGCGCTGGCGGCGGGTTGCGCCATGGTGCTCAAGCCGGCGGAAGACACACCGCTGTCGGCGCTCGCGCTGGCGCTGCTGGCAGAACGCGCTGGCCTGCCCGCCGGCCTGCTGAGCGTGGTGACGGGCGACGCCGCCAGCTCGATCGAGATCGGTGGCGAGCTGACCGGCAGCCCGGTGGTGCGCAAGCTCAGCTTTACCGGCTCCACGGAAGTTGGCCGCATCCTGATGCGCCAGTCGGCGCCCACCATCAAGAAGCTGTCGCTGGAACTCGGCGGCAACGCGCCCTTCATCGTGTTCGACGACGCGGACCTGGACGCCGCCGTGGAAGGCGCCATGGCGTCCAAGTACCGCAACGCCGGCCAGACCTGCGTCTGCGCCAACCGCCTCTACGTGCATGACAAGGTGTACGACGCCTTCGCCGAGAAGCTGGTCGCTGCGGTGAACAAGCTCAAGGTTGGCCACGGCCTGGAGCCCGGCGTGCAGCAAGGCCCGCTGATCAATGAAGACGCGGTCGCCAAGGTGGAGCAGCACATTGCCGATGCCCTGGGCAAAGGCGCGCGCGTGCTCACGGGCGGCAAGCGCCACAGCCTGGGCGGCACCTTCTTCGAGCCCACCGTGCTGGCCGGCGTCACGCCGGACATGGTGGTGGCGAAGCAGGAAACCTTCGGCCCGCTCGCGCCGCTGTTCCGCTTCACCAGCGACGAGGAAGTGGTCAATATGGCTAACGATACCGAGTTCGGCCTGGCCTCCTACTTCTTCAGCCGGGACATCGGGCGCATCTGGCGCGTGGCCGAGGCGCTGGAGTACGGCATGGTGGGCATCAACACCGGCCTGATTTCCAACGAGGTGGCGCCTTTCGGTGGCGTCAAGCAATCCGGCCTGGGCCGCGAAGGCTCCTCGTACGGCATCGAGGAATACCTGGAGGTCAAGTACCTCTGCATGGGCGGCGTGGACCGCTAAGCCCCGGCACAACGCAACGCGTTTTCAGGAGAAACCACCATGAGCAGACCCCAGGCCGTACCCACCGTGCAGGTGGACAATGATCGCGTGGTCGTTACCGAGTGGCGCTTTGCGCCGGGCGCGCAGACCGGGCATCACCGCCACGGCTACGACTACGTGGTGGTGCCGATGACCACCGGCGCGCTGCGGCTGGAGACGCCGGCCGGCGAAGTCGTCAGCCAGCTCGTGGCGGGCCACGCCTACTACCGTGGCGCGGGCGTCGAGCACAACGTGATCAACGCGCACGAAGGCGAATGCGTGTTCGTGGAAATCGAGATCAAGCCAGTTGCGCCGCCTCCCGCAGCCGGGAAACCGTGAGTCTCACCTAAAAAAATCATGCGCGCCTTCTTCTCGGATGACCAACTGCTGCACCAGCCCCGCCAGTTCATGCGTGCGGGCCGCCTGTGCGAACCCACCGACGTGCCCGCCCGGGCCCACGCGCTGCAACGCGCGCTGGCCGGGCGCGGCATCACGCTGGCTGAGCCAGCCGACTTTGGCCGCGCGCCGCTGGAGGCCGTGCACAGTCCGGCGTATCTGGATTTTCTAGGTTATGCGTACGAGCGCTGGATGGCGCTGGCGCGGCCCGGGTTCGAGCCGGGCATCGAAGTGCTGCCCAATCTTTCGCCCTACTACAACGGCCGTGTGGACCAGCCGCGCCGCGTGCCGTGCCCGACGGATTCCATCATTGCCCAGGCCGGCTATTACCTCGGCGACCTGAGCGCGCCGCTCGGGCCGCAGAGCTGGCGCTCCATCCTGCGCTCCGCGCACAGCGCCGTGGCTGCCGCCGAGTACGTGTGCGAGCAGCAGGACCGGCAAGGCATCGCCTACTCGCTGTCGCGCCCGTCCGGCCACCATGCGCACAGCGACCGCGCGGTGGGCTTTTGCTACGTCAACAACTCAGCCATCGCCGCCGAGACCTTGCTCAAGCGCTTCAACAAGGTGGCGGTGCTCGACGTGGACGCGCACCACGGCGATGGCACGCAGCAGATCTTCTACCAGCGCTCCGACGTGATGACGATCTCCCTGCACGCCGATCCGAGCGCGTACTACCCCTTCTATACCGGCTACGCTAACGAGCGCGGCTACGGCGCGGGCTATGGCTACAACCTGAACTTCCCGCTGCCGCACGGCACCGAGGACGCCGGCTTTCTCGGCGCGCTCGACAACGCGCTCGATGCCCTGCGCGACTACCGTCCGCAGGCACTGGTGCTGGCACTGGGCTTCGACACCTACATCCACGATCCCATCAGCGTGCTGCGCGTGGGGCTGGATGCCTATCGCGGCATCGGCGAGCGCATCAATGCGCTGGGCGTGCCCACGGTGGTGGTGCAGGAAGGCGGCTACGAGGTCGAGGCCATCGGTCCGGCGCTCGATTCCTTCTTGTCGGGCCTCGTGCCTGCCACGGCCTGAGCCACGTGCCGCAACCCTTGCGCTACCCGATTCCGCTTGAACAAAGAGAGCCGACATGACGACACTGAAGATCGATGGCGACCGCCTCTGGCAGTCCTTGATGGTATTGGCGCGCATCGGTGCCACGCCGCGCGGCGGCAATGCGCGCCTGGCGCTCACCGCGCTCGACGGCCAGGGGCGCGACCTGGTCACGGGCTGGATGCGCGATGCCGGCCTTGCCGTCACGGTTGACAAGGTCGGCAATATCTTCGGCCGCCGTGCCGGGCGCAACGACAGCCTGCCGCCCGTGATGACCGGCAGCCATATCGATACGCAGCCCACGGGCGGCAAGTTCGACGGCTGCTTTGGCGTGCTGGCCGGGCTGGAAGTCATGCGTACCCTGAATGACCAGGGCGTACAGACCGAGGCGCCGCTGGAGCTGGCAATCTGGACCAACGAGGAAGGCACGCGCTTCGTGCCGGTGATGATGGGCTCGGGCGTGTTCGCCGGCATCTTCCCGCTGCAGACCGCGCTGGATGCGACAGATAACGACGGCAAGCGCGTGGACGATGAACTGCGTGCCATCGGCTACGCCGGCAGCGCCGAAGTGGGCGGCCGCGAGATCGGCGCGTATTTCGAGGCGCATATCGAGCAGGGCCCGGTGCTGGAAGACGCCGATAACGTGATCGGCGTGGTGACCGGCTCGCTAGGCCTGCGCTGGTACGACGTGACCGTGACCGGCATGGAAGCCCATGCCGGCCCCACGCCGATGCCGCTGCGCCGGGATGCGCTGTATGGCGCGTCATTCATCCTGCAGGAGGTGGTGCGCATCGCGCACGATTTCGCGCCGCACGGGCGCGGCACGGTGGGCGTGCTCGATGTCCATCCGGCCTCGCGCAATGTGATTCCCGGCACGGTGAAGTTCACGGTGGACCTGCGCCACCAGGACGCCGGCAAGCTGGCCGAGATGGACGCCCGCCTGCGCGCGGCCTGCGACGCGCTCGCGCAAGGCAAGACCACCGGCAACCCGCTCGGCGTGCGGATCGATGACGTGCAGTATTTCCCGCCCACGCCGTTCGCGCCGGAACTGGTGGGCCACGTGCGCCAGCAGGCGGCGGCGCTGGGCTACACGCACCAGGACATCGTCACCGGCGCCGGACATGACGCGGTGTACATCGCCACGGTGGCCCCCACCGCCATGATCTTTGTCCCTTGCAAGGACGGCATCAGCCACAACGAAGTGGAAGACGCCAAGCCCGAGCACCTGGAAGCCGGCGCCAATGTGCTGCTGGGCGCGATGGTGGCACAGGCTGGTGGCGTGAGCGCCTGATCCGCGACGCATCCCTGAGCCGTCACGGATCGGTCCAAACCAGTGCGCCGCACAAGCCGGATGCACCGCGGCGCGACGCCCCGCTGACCATCGCGGTGCGCTAGCCAACCCAACACCACGGTAACGGCGGGGGCGGCCCCGCCGCGTCCGCGCGGACCAGCTTTCCGGCCCGGGCCGGATGGCACAGCACTTGCAATTCAAGCGCATCGCCCGTCGCTGCCACCACGACGGTTCACGTCTTCACTTCCAGAAAGCAAGGAATCCCATGTCCTTCCGTTTGCTCCAACACCGCACCGGCGCCATCGCGCTGGCGGCCATGCTGGCCACCGGCCTGGTTGCCACTTCCCCTGCATCGGCGCAAGCCACGCACGACTGGCCCACCCAACCCGTGCGCATCGTCGTGCCGTTCCAGGCAGGCTCCGCTACCGATCTCATCACGCGCCAGCTCGGCATCGGCCTGGGCCGCGAGTACGGCCAGACCTTCGTCGTCGAAAACCGGCCAGGCGCCGCGGCCATGATCGGCAGCGAAGCAGCCGCGCGCGCGCCTGGAGATGGCTACACCTTGCTGATGTCGGGGCCTGCTTCCATGGTGACCAACCGCTTCCTCTACAAGAAGCTCAGCTACGATCCAGACGCCTTCGAGAAGGTCGCGGTGGTGGCCATCACGCCGAACATCCTGCTGGCCAGCCCTGGCCTGCCCTTCAAGACGCTGCCGGAAATGATCGCTTACGCCAAGGCCAATCCGGGCAAGCTGACCTATGCGTCGTTTGGCGCGGGCACCACGTCGCATATGGCAGGCGAGATGCTCAAGGCGCTGGCCGGCATCGATATCGTCCATGTGCCGTACAAAGGCGCGGGCGAGGCGATTCCCGCCTTGCTTTCCGGACAGGTGTCGATGTACTTTGACACCATCATGACGGGGTTGCCATATGTGAAGGCGGGCAAGCTGCGCGCGCTGGGTGTTTCCAATGCCAGGCGCTCGCCGATGGCGCCGGATATTCCCACCATTGCCGAGCAGGGCTATCCAGGCTTCGATATCGCGCCCTGGTACGGGATTGTCGCGCCGAAAGGCACGCCAGCCGAGGTGGTTGCCAAGTTGAATGTCTCGATCAACAAGGTGCTCAAGGACCAAGGTTTTCGCGAGAGGCTCGCCGCTACCGGCGCGGAGCCGCGCGGCGGTTCGGTGGCCGACTTCAACGCCATGGTAGGCGCGGAAATCCCGCGCACGGAGAAGCTGGTCAAGCAGTCGGGGATCAGCCTGCAGTAGGGTTTCTGGCGCGAGGTAAAAACACGGGCTTCGCTTCACGTGGCTCCTGGCTAAGCCACCCCTCTCCCCTGCGGGGAGAGGGAGAGACGTCGTCATGGCGCGCGGCCTTGGCCCGTTCGGCGGCTTCGGCCCGCTACATCATGTGGCGTGAGAAGCGCCCGTGCTCGGCACCGACCATCAGGTCGGCGAACTGGTCGCTGCTCATGTGCACGAGTTGCTGGTGATCGCCGGCTTCGAAGAACACTTCGGGCTGGGCCAGCAGGGCGTCGTCGAGGTAGGTATGCATGCCGTAGGCCATGGCTACCGGCGGGATGGCGCCCAGGTCGCAATCCTTGAAGACTTCGCGGATCTCCTCTTCGTGGGCCAGTACCAGCGTGCGCCCGGATTGCGCGCAGATGGCTGCCAGGTTCAGGTGATGGCTGGACGGGATCACCGCGGCTACGTAGCCGATGTCATCCTCCAGCAACAGGGTCTTGGCCAGGCGATCTCCGGGAACGTGCGCTGCCTCCGCAGTGGCCATGCTGCTGAGGGTGTAGGGATGGCGGATGGTGTCGAAACGGCTGTTCCTGCTGTTGAGGCAATTTGCCAGGGTGGTAGCCAAGGCCATGATGCGTCTCCTTCGCTGTACGTTGCGCTCAGGGCCGCGACGGACCCTAGCGCTTCCTACTATAGACGGTGCCTTTGGCGCCGGGGTGCCACGCGCAGCGCGTCATGCCTCGTCGTGCGCATCCATGGGCGGCAAGCGGCGCGGTTGTGGCCACAGGGCCTGCAGTTCGGTCTTGAGGAAGTTCAGCAGGTAGCGCGTGGCCATGGTCTGGTAGCGGTTGGGCATGGTCAGCATATAGAGGCGGCTGCCGAACACGCTGATGTGGTAATCCGCCAGCACGGGCAGCAGGGTGCCCGCGTCGAGTTCCGCGCCGATGGCATAGAGCGGGAAGATGCCCAGGCCCAGGTCGCCCAGCACGCCGTCCTTCAGGAAGGCGAAATTCTCCGAGCTCAGCGTGGGTTCCAGCGCCACTTGCTCGCGCACTGCGTCGCTGCCGGTGCCGCGCGTGCCGAAGGCCTTGAGCTTCTGGCCGATCGGCGAGGCGCAGACGATGGCGTGGTCCTTGAGATCGGCCAGGTCGCGCAGGGGCGGCTGCGTGGCCAGGTAGCCGGGAGACCCGCATACCACCCACTCGACCACGCCGATCTCGGTCGCCACCACCGAGTCCGGCGGCGTGGAGATGATGCGCAGTGCCACCTCCACGTCTTCGGACACCAGGTTGTGGATGCGGTTGTCGAACACCACATCGAGGGTGATGTCGGGGTAACGGTGCTTGAACTTCACCAGCAGCGGCGAGAGCATCGCGTGCCCCAGCCCGGTAGGCACCGACAAGCGCACATGGCCATGCAGGCTCTTGCCCATGCTGTTGATCAGCGCGTTGGCCGCCGCCACTTCACCGAGGATGTTGCGCCCGTGCTCGTACAGGCCGGCGCCCACGGGCGTGGGCTCGACGTGCCGGGTGGTCCGGCGCAGCAGCTGCACGCCCAGCGCTTCTTCCAGCGCCTTGAGGTGGTAGCTCACGTTGGCGCGGGTCATCTTGAGCTTGCGCGCGGCAGCCGAGAGGTTGCCGGCATCGACGATGTCCACGAAAAGGCGTAAGGCGTTCAGGTCCATTTGGTGGATTGCTCTTGTTCGGGTGAAAGCGTGCTGGCGTTGACGGGCATGGCGAACAGTTTATCAAGTCGCCGCGCGTCCAATGCGTGAGCCGGCCATGCTCGCCGCTCCTGATGGCTGCACGCCATCTAAAGACGGGCAAGCCAAGACAACGCAATTGCGTCAAAGGCCGATGCGCAAAGGATAGCGCTGGGGCATTCCCTTTATGTTTCCCGATGCCCCCTGATGTCCTCTGATGTCGAAGCGATGATCTTCGCAAGCAGCGGTTTCTTCCAGTGCGGGGGGCGCGGATTGCCACTGCAGCAGAGAAATATCCGTTGCCGATATTGCATTCGATCACCACCGTGCGCTGGTGATCGGCGGTCATCGATTGATTGTGCATGCGCCGGTCCAGGCGCCGGAAATCGGTGGCGAATTCCAGCCAGCGCCAGGCGCGCCACGAAAGCGTCCAGGCAGGATAGGAGCGGGTAGAACACGGATTCGCCGGGGTGTTGCGCCTGGTCCGGCGCCAGCGCACCGCAGCGGCGGAACTCGCGCGGTGCTATCGGCGTCTCAGGGATTGGCTCCGGGCTATGCGACATGGCGTTTCCCCCAATCTTGGCGTCGCCGGCTCTCTTTGGAATGGCGCGCTTTGCACGGTATCACCGGCCCGGCCGGTAAGGAAAGGAGAAATCCGCGCGGACTTTTCCGTGCAATGCGGTGCGGCGTCTATTGGAATGACAGTGAACACGGGATTCCGCAAGCGCGAATGCCGCGTATCAAACGCGGTGCGAGAGCCAGTCCGCCGGGGCTTGCATCGCGCTAGCGGATTGCCATTTCCTGTTTTTGAATGATGCATGGGGCTTGAATGCCAGGCATCCAAGTCAGGATCGAGTCCAGGCGTGGATGCACGCGAGCCTGCGCTAAAAAGTGGATATTGCTTAGCTTCAGGCCCATGCGTTTATCCGCTTCGGGGGCAATTACGGCAAAGCCGGGCGTGCTCCGACAGGCTTTTCTATCACATTGTCTGTACATTTTTCGTGGCAGAACGGGAATTGCGGCTTCCATGGGCGTTGTTGCATAAATCCGGCTGTGCTAGCTGACGTTTACGCGCAACAGCCAGGGTGGCACGTCTGTTAACTTTCCGGGGACTTGCGTAGATTCTCGACTTTTTCCCGAGAAGATGCGCAAGGACGAACACGAGCGAAGCGAGCCGA